>NZ_JBSHAQ010000043.1:0-20119 GCF_053611585.1 Streptomyces sp. NPDC054794
GTCAGCCGGCGGGCCTGCTCGGCCCAGAAGCCGAGCCTGTCAGCCTTGGCCTGTTCGTACGCCGCCGCCGTGACGTTGGCGTGCGCGGCCAGCTCAGCGGGCGGCGCGAACCTGCGCTCTTCCTTGAGCAGGTTGGCCAGGCTTTCGTTGCTCACGACATCTCCCTTTCCAAGGGTGTCCGTTGTGTCCCAGGCCACAGCTCATCAGACCCGGGGGTCCCATGACAAGGGCCGACTGGAAATTGGTTTAGACCAGCTCAAGGCTGACGCTACCCCTGTACACGGATGCCGCCCCGGGCCGGGTTCAGCCCGGTGACCACCGAGGTAACGCCCACCCACGAGGAAGGGACACCGGGCGCAAGGAACACCGCCCGGCCGCTCGGCCCACCGCACCCGCACCTTCCCCCAGCTCTGCGGAGAGTTCTACCGGCGGCAGGTGAACGCGGTGCTCCCAATGGTCGGCCCGGCGTGTCGCTGACATGACCGGGCCCGACCGCAGACCTCCGCCGCCATCTCGGCGCGGTCATGCAGGTCGGGCCCGGTCTCGCCCGTCGGGTCCGGTCACGCCGGGCTGGGCAGCTCCTCCGCCCCCGCCACGTGCTCGAACACCGCCTCGCCGCCGATCACCCCGCCGAGCAGATACGCCTGCGCCTCGCCCACGTGGAAGTACATCCCGTGCAGCTCCAGCGCGTCCTCCGCCAGCGCCCGCGCCACGGAGTCATGCGCACGCAGGTGCTCCAGCTGCTGGACCACATTGGTCAGGCAGAGCTGCTCCACCGCGTCGGCGGCCGGCCGCCCGGCCAACCGCGCCCAGGGACGGTCGGCATTGGCCATCCCCTCCAGGCTCGGCATCCCGTGCCGCAGCCACCTCTTGAGCGGTGTCGAAGCATCCCCGGCCCCGGAGTTGAGCAGCGCCTGCATGGCCCCGCACCCGGAGTGCCCGCACACCGTGATGGACCGCACCTTCAGCACGTCCACCGCGTACTCGATCGCGGCCGCCACCGAGTCGTCGCCGCTCTCCTGGCCGGGCAGCGGCACCAGGTTGCCGACGTTGCGGACGACGAACAGGTCGCCGGGACCACTGGAGGTGATCATCGACGTGACGAGCCGCGAGTCGGCGCAGGTGAGGAAGAGCTGGGAGGGCTTCTGCCCTTCCCGTGCCAGCCGCGCCAGCTCGTTCCGCACCAGGGGAGCGGTGTTGCGCTGGAACGCGCTGATGCCGCGCGCGAGTTCGTGCCTGCTGGACATGGACATGGACATGGACATGGGCATGGACATGGGCATGGACGGAGACGTGGGCGTGGACGTGGACCCGACGCCGGAGGGCGAGCCGAAGCCGGAGTCGGTGCCGGGGCCTGGGCCGGTGCCGGCATCGGCCGTTGTTCCTGCCGTGGCGTCGGCACCGTTGCCGGTCTCGGCGTCACCCGGTCCGTCCAGGCGCCAGCTCCCGCGAGGGCTCGGCTGCCCGCCCGTGCCGATACCCGTACCGCTATCCGGTCGACCGCCGGACGGCAACGCGCACTGGTGGTTGCGCCAGGGTGTCCAAGGTCGGCAACGGCATTGGGCGGAGGCCGTGGGCTCGCTGTCCCGGACTCCGGTGCGGCGGCCGGTCAGCTCGGCGGTGCCGCCCTGGCCGGTGTGCGCGTTCTGCCAGTCCTGCAGTGACTCGTACGCCGCGTGGTCCATGAACGAACCGTCCAACTCCACCACGGCGTGGGCGCCTTGGGGTACGAGATGCAGGGTCCGGCTGAGCCGGGGCACCGCGAGGAACGTCAGCTGTCCTCGTACATGTACGTAATGGACTCCCCCCTTCTCTTCGTACGTGATGCGTGTGCGGGCGAGGCGGTGCAGGGCGACGGCGACGGCCACGGCGACCCCGAGCAGCACGCCCTCCAGGACGCCGAGGATCACCACGCCGAGTGTGGTGACGGCGTACACCGGCACCTCTCGGTGGCGGGTCACCGTGCGGATGTGGTGCAGGGACACCATCTGGATGCCGACGGCCATCACCAGAGCGGCGAGCGAGGCGAGCGGGATGAGCTCCAGGAGCGGGACCATCAGCAGTGCGGCGGCTACTACGAAAACGCCGTGCAGCATCGTGGAGTTCCGGCTCAAGGCACCGGATTGCACATTCGCCGAACTCCGCACCGCCACCCCGGCGACGGGCAGCCCGCCCAGCGCGCCGGAGACGATGTTGGCGGCGCCCTGGCCGAGCAGTTCCCGGTCCAGGTCGGAGCGCCCGACGTGGGCGCGCAGGCCGGGGCGGCCGGCGACCATCTTGTCCACGGCGACCGCGCCGAGCAGCGACTGGACACTGCACACCAGCGTGGTCGTGAACACGGCGGCGACGATGCCCAGCACCGGACCCTCGGGCAGTCCCGCCAGGGCATGGCTGCTCCAGGAGGGGAGGTCGACCTTGGGGAGGGTCAGTCCGGCCAGTGAGGCGGTCGCGGTGGCGCCGGCGACGGCGACGAGAGCGGTCGGGACCTTGCGCAGCAGGCTGCCCGCGCGACCGGGCAGCCGGGGCCAGGCCAGCAGCAGGGTGAGGGTCAGCGCGCTCATCGACACGGCGGCGGGATGCAGGTCGGCCAACTGGGCGGGCAGTGCGAGGACGTTGTCGAGGACGGAGCTCTGCGGGGTGCCGCCGAGCACGATGTGCAGCTGGGCGACGGCGATGGTGACGCCGATGCCGGCGAGCATGCCGTGCACGACGGCCGGGCTGACGGCGAGGGCGGAGCGGGCCACGCGCAGGCAGCCCAGGCCCAGTTGGGCGATGCCGGCGAGGACGGTGATGCCGCAGGTCGTCCGCCATCCGTAGCGGTGGATCAGATCGGCGGTGACGACCGTGAGTCCCGCGGCCGGGCCGCTGACCTGGAGCGGGCAGCCGCCGAGCCGTCCGGCGACGAGTCCGCCGACGGCCGCGGCCACGAGTCCGGCCTGGAGCGGGGCGCCCGTGGCGAGGGCGATGCCGAGGGACAGGGGCAGGGCGATCAGGAAGACGGCGATCGACGCGGACAGGTCGGCGCCCGCGACACGGAAGCGGCGCGACGGCGGCGGTGGGCTGTGGGGTGGGTGGGCGCGTCTCGTGCGCGCGGGGTCGGGGGTGTGGACTTCCGTCGTCCGGGCGAGGCCGGGTGTGCGGGGGTGGGTGGATGTGCAGGCTGACATGTTTCCCGTCTCCTCCGGGGCAGCGCGGTCGCGGAACAGGTGGTCCCCCGTCGATGACAGGGGCGGGTCGCGGCCGTGGGTCACGGCGTGCAGCGGCGGGATGAATCAACGCTCGGTAAACGAATCGTAATGCAGAGTAAAGGTCAAGCCTGGATTTTCGGTGCAAATGGTGCAGATATTCACTCCGTGGGGTGAAGCGAGCATTTCATCGGCTTGTCGTATTAATTCCTTCTCGGTCCCGTGCGACCTTGGCGGCGCTGTCGGCACATTCCCGGCACATCACTAGAAAGCACCCTCATCGGCGTTTGCCTGAGAGAAGGAAAGAAGGTGGACGGAAACATGGCCGCCACCCAAAGGATCGCCGCGGGCGCCATGGTCGCCGCGGCCTGTGCCGCGTCGCTCGCCGGTTGTGCGACCGACTCCGAAGGCTCCAAGGAAGGGGCGCCCGGCCCACAGAAGGGAGCCCCGGCACCCAACAGCGTGCTCCGTCTGATCGGCGACGGGTCCACCGCGTACACCGGAGCCCAGCCGCACCTGCCCACACCTGAGCGGCTCAAGCCGGGCGAGAAGCCCCCGCAGTTCGTCGTCTTCTCCTGGGACGGCGCGGGGGAGGACAGCCAGAAGCTGTTCTCCCACTTCCGCAAGGTCGCCAAGGCCAACCACGCCACGATGACGTACTTCCTCAGCGGCGTGTACATGCTGCCGGAGGAGAAGCGCGATCTCTACAGACCGCCGCAGCACTCGCCGGGCCGCTCCGACATCGGCTTCAACAGCGAGCAGGGCATTGCCGACACCGTCAAGCAACTGCGGCTGGCCTGGCTGGAGGGCAACGAGATCGGCACCCATTTCAACGGCCACTTCTGCGGTGCCGACGGCGGTGTCGGCCAGTGGTCGGTGGACGAGTGGAAGGACGAGATCAGCCAGGCCAAGCAGTTCGTGAAGAACTGGAAGACCAACAGCGGCATGACCAAGGCGCCACCGCTGCCCTTCGACTACGACAAGGAGCTCATCGGTGCCCGCACGCCCTGTCTGGAGGGCCAGAAGAACTTCATGAAGGCGGCGAGCGAACTCGGCTTCCGCTACGACACCAGCGGGGTCAACGACCAGGTCTGGCCGAAGAAGAGATACAACCTGTGGGATCTGTCGATGCAGCTCGTGCCCTTCCCCGGGCACACCTACGAGCAGTTGACCATGGACTACAACTTCATGGTCAACCAGTCCGGCACCTCGACCCAGGGCGACCCCGACCAGTACGACTCCTGGGGCGACCAGATGCGGGACGGCCTGGTCAAGGGCTTCTACCGGGCGTACGACGGCAACCGCGCACCCCTGGTCATCGGCAACCACTTCGAGTCCTGGAACGGCGGCACCTACATGCGTGCCATCGACGAGGTCGTCGAGCATGTGTGCAACAAGCCGGAGGTGCGCTGCGTCTCCTTCCGGCAGCTCGCCGACTGGCTGGACGCCCAGGATCCGCAGGTCCTGGCGCGGCTGCGCACCCTGAATGTCGGCGAGGCCCCCAAGCAGGGCTGGGCGTCCTTCCTGTCGGGCCGCTCCGCCCCGGCCCCGAAGGGGGTGCCCGGGGCACCGGCGGTCAGGCAGTAGCCGTCACGCGGGGGCCGGCGTTCTCATCGAGCACGAACCCGGGGTCGACCTGCGCCGCCAGGTCGGCCCCGGTGCGCTCGTTGCCCCACGACTGGGCGTTCTTGAGGTGGAAGTGCACCATCTGGCGGGTGTAGCGCTCCCAGTCGCGCAGCTCGTACGTCGCGTCGGCGGCGACCCGAAGCATGCGCAGGGCGCGGCCGTTGGCCTCCTCCAGCTGATCGAAGCGGGGCGGCCGGCCCTTCTCCATGGCACGCACCCAGGCCGAGTGCCCGACCGTCACGAGCAGGTCGTCACCGACCTCCGCGCGGAGGAAGTCGATGTCGTCCTGGCCCTGCACCTTGTTGCCGACGACCTTCAGGACGACGCCGTAGTCCCGGGCGTACTCCTTGTACTGGCGATAGACGGAGACCCCCTTCCGGGTCGGCTCGGCGACGAGGAACGTGATGTCGAAGCGGGTGAACATGCCGGAGGCGAAGGAGTCCGAACCGGCGGTCATGTCGACCACCACGTACTCGTCGGGGCCGTCGACGAGGTGGTTCAGGAACAGCTCCACCGCTCCCGTCTTGGAGTGGTAGCAGGCGACCCCCAGATCGGCGTCCGTGAAGGGGCCGGTGACCATCAAACGGACGGCGCCGCCGTCGAGTTCCACCGGTCGTGCGCAGGCGTCGTACACCTCGTTGGGCTCGCGCACCCGGACCAGCCGCGAGCCCTCGCCGGGCGGGGTCGTCTTGATCATCGTGGCGGTGGAAGCGATGCGCGGGTTGGAGCCGCGCAGGTAGTCCTTGATCAGGGACAGACGGTCGCCCATCGCGGGCAGCGCGACGGCCTCCCGGTCGTCCAGGCCGAGCGCGGGGCCCAGGTGCTGGTTGATGTCGGCGTCGATGGCCACGACCGGCGCGCCTGCGGCCGCGAGGTGGCGGATGAAGAGGGAGGAGAGCGTGGTCTTGCCACTGCCGCCCTTCCCGACGAAAGCAATTTTCATGTTCACGAAGGGTAGTCGCGTGATTGCATTGCGTGGCAGGCGTACGTGAAGAAGACCACTCCTTCGTGGGGTGGGACCGCCGGGTGCGTAGGGTCGTACTCATGAGTACGACAGGCGCGACCGCCGAGCCTCCCCCAAGCTCTCGAACGAGCTCGAACAGTGGGGACCCCCTCGCGGCCCTGGGCTCGCTGCCCGGTGTGCCCGAGTCCGTGGAGTCCGTGCGCAAGGCCGTGGACCGGGTCTACGGGCACCGCATCATGCGGCGCCGCAGCAACGCGATCACCTCCGAGGCCGCGCTGCGCGGCGCCCGGGGCTCCGCGGCGCTGTCCGGTGCCGACTGGGCCCTGGAGGAGGTGCGCAGGCGCACCGACTTCAGCGGTGACGACGAGGCGCGCGTCGTGGGTGCGGCCCTGCGGCTGGGCGCCGAGGCGGGCCAACTGCTGTCCATCTGGCGGCAGTCGCCCCTGAGGGTGCTGGCCCGGCTGCACCTGGTGGCCGCCGCGAGCGACGCGGACGAGGTCGGCAGGCCCCGGCAGGACGGCGAGCCTGTCGACGAGCCGCTCATCGAGCTGCCGCTGCCCGCCGCGGACGAGGTGTCCGGGCGGCTGGAGGGGCTCTCGCAGCTGATCATCGCGGGGAGTTCCGCGCCCGCGCTGGTGACGGCCGCCGTAGTGCACGGCGAACTGCTGGCGCTGCGCCCCTTCACCTCCCACAACGGCCTGGTCGCGCGCGCGGCCGAGCGGATCGTCCTGATCGGCAGCGGTCTGGACCCGAAGTCGGTCTGCCCGGCCGAGGTGGGGCACGCCGAACTGGGTCGCGCGGCCTACCTGGCGGCCCTGGACGGCTATGTCTCCGGGACCCCGGAGGGCATGGCGGCCTGGATCGCCCACTGCGGCAGGGCGGTCGAGCTGGGCGCGCGCGAGTCCACTGCGGTGTGCGAGGCGCTGCAGCGCGGGGCCGCATAGGGCCGGACGGGCGCCTGGAGAAGCCGGGAAAAGGGTTGCGGCGGTACGAGTGCTCGTACCGCCGCTGGCATGCTCACCGGGTTACCAAGCGTCCTCGATGTGTCGCCCATCAGGCCGGGGACTTTGCCCGTCACCTGGTGTGGCTGGCCCGTAATCGACGGGTCGACGTCGCGTGGGTGCTCGGTGTTCATGCTCGGTCCGTGGGGCCAAATGCGTTTTAAAGGTGATCCTCTCGGATGTCCTTCGGTCTCGCGGGCCGTTGAGTCCTTTGTACTGCAAGCCAGGAGCAAGCGGAAGTGGCGTCCGTAGTTCTTTACTTTTAGGTTCAAACAGGAGTTAAACGGGCGCCGATATGCCGAACGGGATCAGGGTGGCGGCCGAAGGCCAGGTCAGGCGGCCGAGCTCCGGCGCCGGCTGGCGTACCAGACGAGGCCCGCGGTGGCCGCGGCGGCGCCTATGGCCGCCATCGCGACCAGGGCCGGGCGCGGCGGCACGGAGAGCGTGGGCAGCCGCTGCTTGAGCCGCACCGGGCGGTGGAAGTCCAGAATCGGCCACCCACGCGCGAGTGCCTCGCGGCGCAGCGCGCGGTCCGGGTTCACGGCGTGCGGATTGCCGACGGTCCGCAGCATGGGCAGGTCGGTGGCCGAGTCGCTGTAGGCGTAGCAGCGGTCGAGGTCGTAGCCCTCGGACGCGGCCAGCTCCTTGATCGCCTCGGCCTTGGTCGGGCCGTACGCGTAGTACTCCACCTCTCCGGTGAAGCAGCCGTCCTCGCCCACGATCATGCGGGTGGCCACCACGCGGTCCGCGCCGAGCAGCTCGCCGATCGGCTCGACCACCTCGGCGCCCGAGGTGGACACGATCACCACGTCGCGTCCGGCCTTGTGGTGCTCCTCGATGAGGGAGGCGGCCTCGTCGTAGATGATCGGGTCGATCAGATCGTGCAGCGTCTCGGCGACGATCTCCTTCACCTGTTGGACGTTCCAGCCGCGGCACAGCGAGGACAGGTACTCGCGCATGCGCTCCATCTGGTCGTGGTCCAGGCCGCCGACCAGGAACACGAACTGGGCATAGGCGGTACGCAGTGCGGCCCTGCGGTTGATCAGTCCGCCTTGGTAGAACGACTTGCTGAACGTGAGCGTGCTCGACTTCGCAATGACCGTCTTGTCCAGGTCAAAGAAGGCGGCTGTGCGGGGCAAGGAGTGGTTATCCACGACGCAGAGCATAGGCGCCCACCATTCGGCGTAAGGTGGGGCGCGTGGGTTTGCCTGAGAGGGCTCTCGGGTACACCATGGAAGTCACGGATCGTTCGCGACCGTGCTAACCCGGTCCGACTCCTCCCCCCCCGAGTCGGCCGTGGGGACGACCCCCGCTCTCCCCCCCGGCGGGGGTCGTCGCATGTCCGGGTGGGTTTTCTCGTTCTTCATGCGGCCGCGAGGCTTCCGCGAGGCGACTTCGGTCGCCTTTTCTGCATGCTCATGATTGGTCACACTGTGTAGTTGTAGGACTGCTCTGCGGCAGTCCCGCGAAGGTCGGTGAGGGGCTCACCGGTATGGGTGACAGCGATATTCACATTCGCTGAGTTGTCCACAGTTTTCGACCAAGATCCACACGATTTCCGGGTTCGTCGCACCGTGATTCCTGCGCGCTCCGCTCGCCGCGAGTTCATGGCCGGTTCCGTTTGTCGGCGCGCGTATGGCCGGTTCGTATCGGCCGTTCATATGGAGGCCGGTTGCCGGTTCTTCACACCTTTGGGAATCGCGTGGCCGCAGAGAGCCGCGCGGGAGATGCAGCGAAGGGGGAGCACACGTGGCTGGAACTGTCACCCACGATCCGCCGCCCGTCACCGGAGGGCGGCCGGGCCGGCCGCTGATCGTCACCGAGGACGCCGAACTCCTCGACGACCTGCTGCGCCTGTGCGCGGCGGCCGGCGCCACACCCGAGGTCCACCACGGGGTACCGGAACACAGAGGCGGCTGGGAGGCGGCGCCGCTGGTCCTGGTCGGCGACGACGCGGCGCGGCGGGTGCGCGGGGCCGCGCGCCGACGGGGAGTGGTGCTGGTCGGCCGTGACCAGGACGACTCCGGAGTGTGGAAACGGGCCGTCCAGATCGGCGCCGACCACGTCCTGATGCTGCCCGACGGCGAACAGTGGCTCGTCGACCGCATCGCCGACGTCGCCGAGGGCGTCGGCCGCCCGGCCCTCACCGTCGGCGTCATCGGCGGCCGCGGCGGGGCCGGAGCGTCCACGCTCGCCTGCGCGCTCGCCGTCACCTCCGCGCGCGAGGGCCTGCGCACCCTGCTCGTGGACGCGGATCCGCTCGGCGGCGGACTCGACGTACTCCTCGGCGGCGAGACGGCCGAGGGACTGCGCTGGCCTGCCTTCGCCGCCTCGCGCGGCCGGGTCGGCGGCGGCGCACTGGAGGAGTCCCTGCCCGAGCTGCACTCCCTGCGGGTGCTCAGCTGGGACCGCGGCGACTGCGTCGCCATCCCGCCCCAGGCGGTGCGGGCGGTGCTGGCCGCCGCTCGGCGGCGCGGCGGCACGGTCGTCGTCGACCTGCCCAGGCGGCTCGACGACGGCGTCGCCGAGACCCTCGCCCAACTCGACCTCGCCCTCCTCGTGGTCCCCGCCGAACTGCGCGCCGTCGCGGCGGCCGGACGGGTGGCCTCTGCGGTCGGCATGGTCCTGCGCGATCTACGGGTGGCGGTACGGGGGCCGTACGCACCCGGTCTTGACGACCGCGAGGTGGCCCGGCTGCTCGGTCTGCCGCTGGCCGGAGAGGTGCCCGTCGAGTCCGGACTGCTGCGCCCGCACGAGAGCCGGAAACCGCCCGGCGTGACCGGCCGCGGACCGCTGGCCCGGTTCTGCAAGGGCTTCTGGGAGCGGACGCTCGTGGAAGCGGGTGGCGTATGAGGACGCTTCCCGGACTCGACCCGGCGGACGGCCCGGAACTGCTCGACGGCGTGCGGCGGTGGCTGGCCGAGAGCGGCGCCGAACCGACACCCGCGCGCGTGGCACAGGCGCTGCGCGAACAGGGGCGGGTGCTCGGCGACGCCGAAGTCCTCGGCGCGGCGGCCCGGTTGCGGTCCGAACTCGTCGGCAGCGGACCCTTGGAGCCGCTGCTCGCCGACCCCTCGGTCACCGACGTCCTGGTGTCGGCACCCGACCGGGTGTGGGTGGACCGAGGCGGGGGCCTGGAGCTGACGCGGGTGACCTTTCCCGACGCGGCGGCCGTACGACGCCTCGCGCAGCGTCTGGCCGCGGTGGCCGGACGCCGGCTGGACGACGCGCGCCCCTGGGCGGACGCCCGGCTGCCCGACGGGACCCGGCTGCACGCCGTGCTGCCCCCGGTGGCCGTCGGCTGCACCTGTCTGTCCCTGCGGGTCGTACGGCCCCGGGCGTTCACGCTCGACGAACTGGTGGCGGCGGGCACCGTGCCGCCCGATGGCGACCGCGTCCTGCGGGCGTTGCTGCGGGCGCGGCTGTCGTTCCTCATCAGCGGGGGCACCGGCAGCGGCAAGACGACGCTGCTGAGCGCGCTGCTCGGGCTGGTCGGAGCGGGGGAGCGGATCGTCCTGGCCGAGGACTCGGCGGAGCTGCGGCCGGACCACCCGCACGTCGTACGGCTGGAGACCAGACCTGCCAACCAGGAGGGCGCCGGTCTCGTCACGTTGGAGGACCTGGTCCGGCAGGCGCTGCGGATGCGGCCCGACCGGCTCGTCGTGGGCGAGGTGCGCGGACCCGAGGTCGTGCATCTGCTGGCCGCGCTCAACACCGGCCACGAGGGCGGGTGCGGCACCGTGCACGCCAACGCCGCCGCGGACGTACCGGCCCGCCTGGAGGCCCTGGGGACGGCCGCCGGACTCGACCGGGCGGCGCTGCACAGCCAGTTGGCGGCGGCCCTGTCGGTGGTGCTGCATCTCGTGCGCGACCGGACCGGCCGGCGGCGGATCGCCGAGGTGCATGTGCTGGAGCGGGATCCCACGGGGCTGGTGCGGACGGTTCCGGCGCTGCGCTGGGGCGTGGGGGCGTTCGTGGCGGAGCGGGGGTGGGAGCGATTGCGGGCGCTGCTGCGCGGCGAGGCGGCAACGCTCGGCCAGGAGGTCGGCGGCGAGCGGAGAGATGGAAGTGACGGAAGTGGCGAGCGAGACGGGCGAGATGGGTGACGTGGTGGGCGATGTGACGGGCGAGCTGTCGATGGGTGCCGCCCTGGCGTGCGTCGGCGCGGCGGTCTGGCTGACCGGCGGGCGGCACTACGGGGCGCGACGGGCGCGACTGCTGTTCGCCGGCGGCGGGGCGGTGGGGACGGGGCCGCCCTCGTGGGACCGCTCCCTGGACGAACTGCGGCACCTGCGAGGCCGGTTGCGGGCCGAATGGTGGGCCGTGGCCGCGGGGCTGGCGCTGGCGCTGCTGGGCGCCTCGGTGATTCCGGTCGTCGCGGGGGCGGCCGGGGTGCCGGTGCTGCGGCGGGTGCGGCTGGCCAGGGAGGCGCGGCGGGCACGGGAGCGGCGCGGGGACGCGGTGATCGCGTTGTGCGGGGCGCTCGCCGGGGAGGTGCGCGCCGGACGGCAGCCGGGCGAGGCGCTGCTGCGGGCCGCCCGGGACTCCGGCGGGCTCGGCGAGGCGCAGGCGACGGTGCTCGCGGCGGCCCGCTTCGGTGGGGACGTGCCGGGCGCGCTCGCCACGGCGGCCCGGCAGCCGGGCGCCGAGGGCTTGTTGGGGCTCGCCGCGTGCTGGCGGGTCGCCGTGGACCAGGGAGCCGGGCTCGCGGCCGGACTCGACCGGCTCGACGGGGCCCTGCGGGCCGAGCGGGACCAACGGGCCGACCTGCGGGCACAGTTGGCGGGCGCGCGGGCGACGGCGGTGATGCTCGCGGCGCTGCCCGCCCTGGGCCTCCTCCTCGGTACGGCCATGGGTGCCCACCCCCTGCGCGTGCTGCTGCACACCGGTGCGGGCCTGGGCTGCCTGGTGGTCGGCGGAGTGTTCGAGGCCGCCGGGATGTGGTGGGCGGCGCGGATCGTGCGGGGAGCGGAGGCGGCATGAGCGCGGAAGTTTTCCACAGGCTGGGGATGGCCGCCGCGGCGGTACTGATCCTCGGCTGGCTGCTGCGCCGGCTGGAGGCGGGGCGGGGCGAGCGCCGGATACGGCGACGGCTGACCGAACTGCTGGCCCGGGAGGCGGCCGCCGCCGGACCGTCCTTCGAGGTGTGGGGTGCCGTCGGGCGGTGGTTGCCGGTGGCCGGAGTGGTGGGGGCCGGCTGGGTGCTGGTCGGCGGGGCCACGGGAGTCGCGGTGGGCGTGGGCGCCGCCGTGGGGCTGTGGCGATGGCGGCGCCTGCAGGGGCAGGCGGGCCCGGCGGAGGAGTACGACGCCGCTCAGGCCGCCCGCCAACTCCCGCTCGCCGCCGACCTCCTGGCGGCCTGCATCGCGGCCGGGGCCGGGCCGGTGATCGCCGCCCAGGCCGTCGGTGAGGCCCTCGCGGGGCCCGTGGGGGAAGGTCTGGCGCGGGGTGCGGCGGAGGTGCGGCTCGGCGGCGAACCGGCGGACGCGTGGCGGCGGTTGGCAGCCATGCCGGGTGCCGGCGCCCTGGCGCGGCTGTTGGAGCGGGCCGACGAGTCCGGGCTCCCCGCGGCCGGACCGGTCGCCCGGCTCGCCGCGGACGCCCGCGCGGACTGGGCGCGCACCGCGACGGCGCGGGCCCGCCGGGCGGCCGTCATGGTCACCGCGCCGGTGGGCCTGTGCTTCCTGCCCGCCTTCATCGCGGTCGGCGTGCTGCCCGTGGTGATCGGGCTCGCGGGCGGGGTGGTGGGAGGGGGTGGTGGATGACGGCGGTGACCGGCGGACGTGAGTGAGCAACAAGTCGCACAGTCGAGGGAGTTGAAATGGCCAAGAAGTCCGGGAAGTCGGAGAACGCCGAGAACACCGAGAAGATCCAGCAGGCCGAGATGCCGGGGAAAGTCGAGGAGGTCGAGAAGGCCGCGAAGGCGCGGGCCTGGTGGCGGACACTGCGGGTGCGGGACGCCGGGATGGTCACGTCGGAGTACGCGATGGGGATCGTCGCGGCGGTCGGATTCGCGTTGCTCCTCTACGAGGTCGTGACGAGCGGGCAGGTCCGGTCCGAGCTGCAGGCCATCGTGAAACGAGCCCTCAGTGCGCGGATGTGAGCGGGCCGGGGACCGGGGGTTCGTGACGGCCGAGGCGGCGGTGGCGCTGCCCGTGCTCGTGGCGTTCACGATGGCGCTGGTCTGGGGGCTGCTCGCGGTGGCGGCCCGGATCCAGTGCGTGGACGCGGCGCGCACGGGCGCCCGGGCCGCGGCGCGCCAGGATCCGGCCGAGTCGGTGGTGGCCGTCACCCGTGCGGCGGCACCCGACGGGGCGAACGTCACGGTGGCCGACGAGGGGGACCAGGTGCGGGTGACGGTCGTGGCGAAGCCGCCCCTGCTGCCGGGCCTGCCGTTCGAGGTGCGGGAGGAGGCCGTGGCGGCCACGGAGGACACGGTGGGGACGAGGCCGATGGGGGAGGAGGGGCCGTGAGCCGCGGTTCGTCGGGCGGCGCCGGGGGCGGGGTCCGGGGCCGCCTCCGGGGTCGGCTTCGGGGCCGGTTCTCGGATCGTGGGTCCGCCACCGTCTGGAGTGTCGGTGCCATCGCCGTGCTGTGCGTGGTGTTCGGTGTCGTACTCGCGCTGGGGCAGGCCGTCGTGGTCCGGCACCGGGCGGCGGGCGCTGCGGATCTCGCGGCGCTCGCGGCGGCGGACCACTGGGCCGAGGGCACCACGGGGGCCTGCGCCCGCGCGGAGCGGGTCGCGGGGGCCCAGGGCACCCGGCTGGTGCGGTGCGCGATCGTGGGCGACATCTCGGACGTGACGGCGGCGTCGGGGCGGGGGCCGTTCGCGGCGGAGGTCAGGGCACGGGCGGGCCCGGCCGGCTCGCCTCAGCCGGACCGACCGATACGTCGCTCGGACCCCCTGCTGGCTTCGCCGGGCCCCCTCGCCACTCCAATGGACCCGTCGCCGGCTCCTAAGCGGTCCGGCCCTGCGCCGGCTCCTCCGGCGGCCCTTCCTCCCGCTCCTGGCGCTTCTCCTCCGGCGCCCCCCGCAGCAGCACCGTGAGCAGGCGTACGGCGCCCCGCTTGTGCAGGGGATCGTTGCCGTTGCCGCACTTGGGGGACTGGATGCAGGACGGGCAGCCGGCGTCGCACTCGCAGGAGGCGATGGCCTCGCGGGTGGCGACGAGCCAGTCGCGGGCGGTGTGGAAGGCGCGTTCCGCGAAGCCCGCGCCGCCCGGGTGGCCGTCGTACACGAAGACCGTCGGCAGGAGCGTGTCGGGGTGCAGCGGGACCGACACGCCGCCGATGTCCCAGCGGTCGCAGGTGGCGAACAGCGGCAGCATGCCGATGGAGGCGTGCTCGGCGGCGTGCAGGGCGCCGCCGAGGATCTCCGGGCCGATCCGGGCCTCGTCCAGCTGGTCCTCGGTGACCGTCCACCACACCGCGCGCGTGCGCAGCGTACGAGGAGGGAGGTCGAGTTTCGTCTCGCCCAGCACTTCGCCGGTGATGAGGCGTCTGCGGAGGAAGGAGACCACCTGGTTGGTGACCTCCACCGAGCCGTAGCACAGGCGGCCCGCACCCCAGGGGACCTCGACGTCCGTCTCCAGGACGGAGACCGACGTCGTGTCGCGGGCGACCGTCGAGTACGGCGGGTCCGCCTGCTCGACCAGGGCGACGGAGTCCTCCAGGTCCAGGGAGCGCACCAGGTAGGTGCGGCCCTGGTGCAGGTGCACGGCGCCCTCGTGGACCGTGGAGTGCGCGGCGCTCGCGTCCACCGTGCCCAGCAGGCGCCCCGTCCCCTCCTCGACGACCTGCACCGGCCGGCCGCCCTCGCCGCGTATGTCGGTCAGGTCGGCGGCACGCTCGCGGCGTGTCCAGTGCCAGGCCTTGGTACGGCGGCGCAGCAGCTTCGCGGCCTCCAGCTGCGGCAGCAGCTCCGCGCAGGCGGGGCCGAACAGGTCCAGGTCGTCGTCGGTCAGCGGGATCTCCGCGGCGGCCGCGCACAGGTGCGGGGCCAGGACGTACGGGTTGTCGGGGTCGAGGACCGTCGATTCCACCGGTTGGTCGAACAGGGCCTCGGGATGGTGGACGAGGAAGGTGTCCAGCGGGTCGTCGCGGGCGATCAGGACGGCCAGGGCGCCCTGGCCGGAGCGGCCCGCCCGGCCGGCCTGCTGCCACAGGGAGGCGCGGGTGCCGGGGTACCCAGCGATCAGCACGGCGTCCAGGCCGGAGACGTCCACGCCGAGCTCCAGCGCCGTCGTCGCGGCCAGGCCGAGGAGCTCACCTGAGTGGAGGGCGCGCTCCAGGGCGCGGCGCTCCTCGGGGAGGTAACCGCCGCGGTAGGCCGCGACACGCCGGGCCAGGGAGCGGTCCACCTCGGCCAGGCGCTCCTGGGCGATCACCGAGATCAGCTCGGCGCCGCGCCGGGAGCGGACGAAGGCGACAGAGCGCACGCCCTGCACGGTGAGGTCGGTCAGCAGGTCGGCGGTCTCTGCCGTGGCCGTACGCCGGACGGGTGCACCCTTCTCGCCGTGCAGCTCGGTGAGCGGGGGCTCCCAGAGGGCGAACACCAGCTCCCCGCGCGGGGAGGCGTCGTCGGCGACCTCGACGACCGGTAGGCCGGTGAGGCGGCGGGCGGCCACGGACGGCTCCGCGGCCGTCGCGGAGGCCAGCAGGAACACCGGCGAGGCGCCGTAGCGGGCGCACAGGCGACGCAGGCGGCGCAGGACCTGGGCGACGTGGGAGCCGAAGACGCCCCGGTAGGTGTGGCACTCGTCGATCACGACGTACTTGAGCGCCTTGAGGAAGGAGGACCAGCGGGGGTGGGAAGGCAGTATGCCGCGGTGCAGCATGTCCGGGTTGGTGAGGACGTAGTTGGCGTACTGGCGGACCCACTCGCGTTCCTCGAACGGGGTGTCGCCGTCGTACACGGCCGGGCGTACGGCGGTGCCCAGAGGTTGTGAAAGTTCTTTCACCGAGCGGCACTGGTCGGCGGCGAGGGCCTTGGTGGGGGCCAGGTAGAGGGCGGTGGCGCCGCGTCCGTTCGGGGCCTCGGAGCCGTCCAGCAGGGTCGACAGGACGGGGACGAGGTACGCCAGGGACTTGCCGGACGCCGTGCCCGTGGCGACGACCACCGAATCGCCGTCCAGGGCGTGCTCGGCGGCGAGCGCCTGGTGGGCCCAGGGGAGTTCGATTCCGCAGGCCTGGACCGCCGCGATCACTTCCGGGCGAATCCGGTCTGGCCAGATGGCATGCCGACCCGCCCTCGGGGGCAAGTGCTCCGTATGAGTGATGCGCGAAGCCCGGCTCGGTCCCGAGGCGAGCCGGTCCAGGACGGTGCCCGGAGTGAAGCGGGATGCGGGGTCCGTCGGGGTTCGATCGGATCGGTGATTCTCGGCCATCGGACCCGAGTCTGTCACCGGCGTGACGGACAATGGAGCCAAGGCGTCGTGCACGCCTGCCGGTAAGTGATTGAATGCCATCGCGGCTGGCGAACTGCCCCGGGGGCCGCAAGCCGAGGTGTCCCGAGGGGCGACCGCTCGATAGCAAGGTGCTGGAGGATCCGTGGACCTGTCCCTGTCGACCCGTACCGTCGGCGATCGTACGGTCGTCGAGGTCGGTGGCGAAATCGACGTATATACCGCGCCCAAGTTGCGCGAGCAGCTGGTCGAGCTGGTGAACGACGGGAATTTCCATCTCGTCGTCGACATGGAGGGCGTGGACTTCCTCGACTCCACCGGGCTCGGCGTGCTGGTCGGTGGCCTGAAGCGCGTGCGCGCCCATGAGGGCTCGCTCCGCCTGGTCTGCAACCAGGAGCGCATTCTCAAGATCTTCCGCATCACCGGCCTCACCAAGGTGTTCCCGATTCACACCTCGGTCGAGGAAGCGGTAGCGGCCACCGACTGACCCCGGGCCGCCGACTCTCCCGGGCCGCCGATCGGCCCGAGGGTGTCGGCGCGCCTCGCCCTGGCCCGTTCGCCCGGGGCGGAAGAAGTTCATCAGGGGGTCCGGGCTTTCGGCGGCCCGGCCCCCGACCGCACGCCCGTAGTACCGCACGCCCGTAGTTCCGAGGGGGATGCATGGCCACCGTTGAACTCCGCTTCAGCGCGTTGCCCGAACATGTCCGGACCGCCCGACTGGTGGCGGCAGCGGTGGCGCGCAGGGCCGGAGTGGACGAGGCCGTACTCGACGAGGTCCGGCTCGCCGTCGGTGAGGCGTGCTCCCGTGCCGTCGGACTGCATCAGAGCGTCGGCATCACCTCACCGGTGAGGGTGGCGCTGATCGAAGAGGAGAAGCAGTTCTCCATCGAGGTCGGCGACGAGGCGCCGCGCTCGGCCCCGGGTGACCGGGCGCCCGGCGGAGCCTCGGAGGGCGCGGACGCGGAGGCCGAGGAGGACGAGATGGGCCTCGCGGTCATCAGCGGCCTCGTCGACGACGTGGAGGTCACCGCCGGCGAGCACGGTGGACTGATCCGCATGACCTGGCCGACGACGCCGCCCGCGGCGGTGCCGGTCCCCTGATCCGGACCGCTGCGTACAGCGACTTTCCTCCCGAAGGGCCCTACACCGTAGGGCCCTTCGGCATGTACGGGTGCGGGCGCCCGGGCCTGTCGTCACCCGGTCGGCCGTGCCGCGTCCCCCAATTCGTGAATCTATTCACGATCAATAGCGCGATAATGGATCAAGCGTCAACGCTTTTAGGGCATTACCACTTTCGGGTTCCTTGCTCGGCCGACGATCATTTGCTCAAAGGCGGATGCAGGCCAATTCCGTTTACCGCGCTCTGTTTTGATCAGGTTCCGGTACCTAGAATCCGTCCACATCTTGAGCTCAGTCCAAGCGTCAAGGAGGACGAATGGCGGGGCTTTCTACCCCTCATCAGTTGGGCCACCCCACAACCTTCGCAGCAGCAGTCCTGACGGACGACAACCGCGTCCTGGTGGCAGTCATCGCGGTCGTCGCCCTGGCGGCGCTCGCGGTCGCCGGAGTCCTGGTGCGCCAGGTGCTCGCGGCCGGCGAGGGCACCGACAGCATGAAGAAGATCGCGGCGGCGGTCCAGGAAGGCGCGAACGCCTATCTGGCCCGGCAGTTGCGCACCCTCGGCGTATTCGCCGTCCTGGTGTTCTTCCTGCTCATGCTGCTGCCCGCGGACGACTGGAATCAGCGCGCCGGCCGATCGGTGTTCTTCCTGATCGGTGCCGCGTTCTCGGCGGCCACCGGCTATATCGGCATGTGGCTCGCCGTGCGCAGCAATGTGCGCGTCGCCGCGGCGGCCCGCGAGGCCACCCCGGCGGAAGGCGAGCCGGCAAAGGATCTCACCGAGGTCTCGCACAAAGCCATGAAGATCGCTTTCCGTACGGGTGGCGTCGTCGGCATGTTCACGGTGGGGCTCGGCCTGCTGGGCGCCTCCTGTGTGGTGCTGGTGTACGCGGCCGACGCACCGAAGGTGCTCGAAGGCTTCGGCCTCGGGGCCGCCCTGATCGCCATGTTCATGCGTGTCGGCGGCGGCATCTTCACCAAGGCCGCCGACGTCGGCGCCGACCTGGTCGGCAAGGTCGAGCAGGGCATTCCGGAGGACGATCCGCGTAATGCCGCGACCATCGCCGACAACGTGGGCGACAACGTCGGCGACTGCGCCGGTATGGCGGCCGACCTCTTCGAGTCGTACGCCGTGACCCTGGTCGCCGCGCTGATCCTCGGCAAGGTGGCGTTCGGCGACTCCGGGCTCGCCTTCCCGCTGCTGGTGCCCGCGATCGGCGTGATCACGGCCATGATCGGCATCTTCGCGGTCGCCCCGCGTCGCTCCGACCGCAGTGGCATGACCGCGATCAACCGCGGCTTCTTCATCTCCGCGGTGATCTCACTGGCGCTGGTCGCCGTGGCCGTCTTCGTCTATCTGCCCAGCAGCTACGCGGACCTCGACGGCGTCACCGACGCGGCGATCCACGGCAAGGACGGCGACCCGCGGATCCTCGCGGTGGTCGCGGTGGCGATCGGCATCCTGCTCGCCGCCGTGAT
The DNA here is from genome assembly GCF_053611585.1 of Streptomyces sp. NPDC054794. Lineage (NCBI taxonomy): Bacteria > Bacillati > Actinomycetota > Actinomycetes > Kitasatosporales > Streptomycetaceae > Streptomyces > Streptomyces sp. NPDC054794. The sequence continues at coordinate 18,779 of NZ_JBSHAQ010000043.1, forward strand.
CCAGCAGTTGACCGGCTACTTCACCGAGACCAACCGACGCCCGGTCCGGGACATCGGCAAGACCTCGCTGACCGGTCCGGCCACCGTCGTGCTCGCCGGCGTCTCGCTGGGTCTCGAATCGGCCGTCTACACGGCCCTGTTGATCGGCGTGTCCGTCTACGGGGCGTTCCTGCTCGGCGGTACGTCCATCATGCTGGCTCTGTTCGCGGTCGCGCTGGCCGGCACCGGTCTGCTCACCACGGTCGGTGTCATCGTCGCCATGGACACCTTCGGGCCGGTCTCCGACAACGCGCAGGGCATCGCCGAGATGTCCGGCGACGTCGAGGGCGCGGGCGCGCAGGTGCTCACCAACCTGGACGCCGTCGGCAACACGACCAAGGCCATCACCAAGGGCATCGCCATCGCCACGGCCGTGCTGGCGGCGTCGGCGCTCTTCGGGTCGTACCGCGACGCGATCACCACGAACGTGCAGGACGTGGGCGCGAAGCTGACCGGACCGGGGGCACCGCTGAGCCTGTCGCTGGACATCTCGCAGCCCAACAACCTGGTCGGCCTCATCGCGGGGGCGGCGGTCGTCTTCCTCTTCTCGGGGCTGGCGATCAACGCAGTGTCGCGGTCGGCCGGTTCGGTGGTCTACGAGGTGCGGCGGCAGTTCCGTGAGAAGCCCGGGATCATGAACTACACGGAGACGCCGGAGTACGGCAAGGTCGTCGACATCTGCACCAAGGACGCCCTCAGGGAGCTGGCGACGCCCGGCCTCCTGGCCGTCATGGCCCCGATCTTCATCGGGTTCACGCTCGGCGTCGGCGCGCTCGGCTCCTACCTCGCCGGCGCGATCGGCGCGGGCACGCTGATGGCGGTGTTCCTCGCCAACTCCGGTGGTGCCTGGGACAACGCCAAGAAGCTCGTCGAGGACGGGCACCACGGCGGCAAGGGCAGCGAGGCCCACGCGGCGACGGTGATCGGTGACACGATCGGTGACCCGTTCAAGGACACCGCCGGTCCGGCGATCAACCCGCTGCTGAAGGTCATGAACCTGGTGTCGCTGCTCATCGCGCCCGCGGTCATCAAGTTCTCCTACGGCGACGACAAGAACCTCGGCGTACGGATCGCGATCGCGGTCCTCGCGCTGATGGTCATCGTCGGCGCGGTCTACGTCTCCAAGCGGCGCGGGATCGCCGTGGGCGACGAGGACAGTGCCGACCGGGTGGCCAAGTCGGCCGATCCCGCGGTGGTTTCGTAGGCGGTCTTACGGAGGACTGTCCAACGGGCGGGCGGACGGGGCGTAGTGACGCACCCTACGCCCCCTCCCTGTGTGGGCACGCCGGTGCGGGCGGGCGT
>NZ_JBSHAQ010000043.1:20129-84895 GCF_053611585.1 Streptomyces sp. NPDC054794
GTTCGCCTACCTCCCGCGGCCCCCCCGGGGGGGGGGCGGGGGGTGGCGCCGCCCCCCCCCCCCCCCCCGCTCCGTGTGTGCGCACGCCGTTCCGGGCGTGCGTACGCCGTTCTCGGTGTGCGCACGCCGTCGCCGTGAGCCTTCTCTCGCTTGGTGCAAATGGTCCTAAAAGTTATCTTAAAGGATGTTCGACATGTGGCTGTGGCCCATCCGGCGTGTAGGGTCCGGGGGCCGAGAGCCGTTGAAGGGACCGATCCGGTGAACAAGAAGCTCGCGGCCGCACTGTCCGGCGGTGCGGTACTCGTGGTGACGCTGACGGGATGCAGCAGCGGCAGCGGAAGCGACAACAACGACAAGCTCGACGCCTGGGCCAAGCAGGTGTGCGACGCCGTGCAGCCGCAGGCCAAGAAGATCGAGGCCGCCAACACCGCGATCCAGAAGGAGACGTCGGACAACAGCGCTCCGGCGGACGTCCAGAAGACCGACGCGAAGGCGTTCCAGGACATGTCCGACGCGTACAAGGCGATCGGTGCGGCCGTGAACACGGCCGGCGCGCCCAACGTCGACAACGGCGCGAAGAAGCAGAAGGACGCCGTCAAGGAGCTCGACGGCATCGCGACGCAGTACGCCGGCCTGAAGAAGCAGGTCGACGAGCTCGACACCAAGGACCAGGCGAAGTTCGCCGACGGTCTCAAGGACATCGCGACCCAGCTGGACAAGCTGAGCCAGACCGGGAACGACGCCCTCAAGAACCTGGAGGAGGGCGAGGTCGGCCAGGCGATGGCCAAGCAGGCGAGCTGCAAGTCGGCCTCCTCGTCGGCGTCGGCCCCGGCGACGTCGGGCTGAGCCCGCGCGCGGGGCGTTCGGGTACGTGCGATGTCGGTCCGAGCGGACACAATGGGGAACGTGAGTAACGCCACCCAGTCCCCCCTGCCGTCCGCCGACCGCCCCGACGTCGCAGCCCGGCTCCGCGAGGCCCTGCTCGGCGCCTCCTTCACCGCCGACGGGCTGCTCGACCTGCTCGGCGCGCCCGCGTACGCGGCGCTGGCCCGCAGCGAGACCGTGCCCGCGCTCCGGGCGACCCGCGGGGACACGCCGCTGGAGACGCTGGTGCGGCTGTTCCTGCTCCAGCAGCCCGTGCCGCACGCGCGCGTGGCGGACGTGCTGCCCGTCGACGCGTGCCTGGAGAGCGGCTGGCTGGTGCGCACTGGTGCGGGCGCCCAGGACGACGTGGCCGCCACCGTGGACGTACGGCCGTACGGCGGGCCGGACGGCGAGGACTGGTTCATCGTGTCCGACCTCGGGTGCGCCGTCGGCGGCGCGGGCGGGATCGGCAACCGCGACGAGGGCGTCGTCCTCGGGGTGGGCGGGGCGTCCACCACGCTCGCGGGCATCACCGTGCGCACGCCCGTCGCCGCCGCGCTCGACCTCGGCACCGGCTCCGGGATCCAGGCGCTGCACGCCGCCCAGCACGCCACGCGCGTGACGGCGACCGACCTCAACCCCCGTGCCCTGCACATCACCGCGCTCACCCTCGCCCTGTCCGGCGCGCCCGCGGCCGATCTGCGCGAGGGCTCGCTGTTCGAGCCGGTCAAGGAGGGGGAGACGTACGACCTGATCGTCTCCAACCCGCCGTTCGTGATCTCGCCCGGTGCCCGGCTGACCTACCGCGACGGTGGGATGGGCGGGGACGATCTGTGCCGCTCGCTCGTTCAAGGAGCGGGCGACCGCCTGAACGAGGGCGGGTTCGCGCAGTTCCTCGCCAACTGGCAGCACGTGGAAGGGGAGGACTGGCAGGACAGGATCAGGTCGTGGGTGCCTCGCGGGTGCGACGCCTGGATCGTGCAGCGCGAGGTGCAGGACGTCACGCAGTACGCCGAGCTGTGGCTGAGGGACGCGGGCGACCACCGCGGCGACCAGGCCGAGTACCAGGCGCGGTACGACGCTTGGCTCGACGAGTTCGAGGCGCGCAAGGTCAAGGCGGTGGGCTTCGGTTGGATCACGCTGCGCAAGACCTCGGCCGCGGTGCCCTCCGTCGTCGTGGAGGAGTGGCCGCACCCGATCGAACAGCCGCTCGGTGAGACGGTCCGGGCGCACTTCGCCCGCCTCGACTACCTCCGCGAGCACGACGACGCGGCCCTGCTCGAAGGGCACTTCAGGCTTGTCGCCGAGGTGGTCCAGGAGCAGGTCGGGCTGCCCGGCGCCGAGGACCCCGAGCATGTGGTGCTGCGTCAGAACCGAGGCATGCGCCGCGCCACCCGGGTGGACACGGTCGGCGCCGGCTTCGCGGGCGTGTGCGACGGCACGCTGAGCGCGGGCCGCATCCTGGACGCCATCGCCCAGCTGATGGGCGAGGACCCGGTGGTGCTGCGCGACCGCACCCCCGCGCAGATCCGCCTGCTGGTCGAGCAGGGCTTCCTGGAACCGGCCGGCTGAGCCGGCCGGGCGCCGACCCGGGACGGCGGGGTCGGGACGGCTGGGCCGCGCGGCACGCGCTCGCCGGGCCGGGTGCTCCTGCGGCGACCCGCGCATGGCCGGGGCGCGGCACGCGGCTTCCCGCCCGTGCGGCCCACGGCCCCGACCGTGCCGTACCCCACACCGGTCGGGTGACCCGCGTCGCATCGGCCCCGCGGCGCGGTCCTGGTTCCCGGCGTGTCGGGCCCGGTGGCGCGGGAGAATCGATCAGGACGCGCCGTCGGCGGGAAAACGGCCGGAAAATTACCGGCGGTCCGCCCGGCTCGGGAGTTTTCGTGCGGATGTGCGAAGGGTTGTCGGCCTCGCGTTCACCTCGGGTTCGCCCGCCCGCCGCCCGCGCGTGTCAGTCTCCGGCCGCTGGGCACTCGCGGGACAGTGGAAAAGGGGCACGGGAGCGATGGAGAGCGGACCGGCGATCTTCGCGGGAGCGGTGTTCTCCCTGTTCGGAGCCGCACTGCTGGTGTGGACCGGGGTCCGCGTCCGACGGCGCGAACCCGTCGCCCAAGGTGTGAACCAGATCGCGTCGGCCACCCTCGCGGGCCTCGCCGCGGTGGTCGCGCTGGGCCTCGGAGGGTGGGTCCTCACCCGCCTCTGAGGGCGGTGGGCGTGCTGTCGTATGCGTAACAGGAGCGTCACCCTCCGGACAGGGCCGGAAGGGTCGCCGGGTATTCCGGGCGGCAGGAATGGCGGTAGTCGGGTTACCGTTCGAGTGGCCGTTGCGGGCTTTTCCCGTTTGACACGGGGGCGGGATGTACCGTCACACTCCGCAGCGTCACCTATGCGACCCCGGGACACAGGCCCGGGAGGCCCCAGCGTCGACCGGAGAGAAGAGCGAAGTTGTCCCCGACCAGCGAGACCGCACAGGGCGGCCGCCGACTCGTCATCGTCGAGTCGCCTGCCAAGGCGAAGACGATCAAGGGCTACCTGGGCCCCGGCTACGTAGTCGAAGCGAGCGTCGGGCACATCCGCGACCTTCCCAACGGTGCCGCCGAGGTGCCCGAGAAGTACACCGGCGAGGTCCGCCGCCTCGGTGTGGACGTCGAACACGACTTCGAGCCGATCTATGTCGTCAACGCCGACAAGAAGGCCCAGGTCAAGAAGCTCAAGGACCTGCTGAAGGACTCCGACGAGCTCTTCCTCGCCACCGATGAGGACCGCGAGGGCGAGGCCATCGCGTGGCACCTCCTGGAGGTCCTCAAGCCCAAGGTCCCGGTCAAGCGCATGGTGTTCCACGAGATCACCAAGGACGCGATCCGCGAGGCCGTGGCCAACCCGCGCGACCTGAACCAGCGCATGGTCGACGCCCAGGAGACCCGCCGCATCCTCGACCGCCTCTACGGCTACGAGGTCTCGCCGGTCCTGTGGAAGAAGGTCATGCCCCGCCTGTCGGCCGGCCGTGTCCAGTCGGTCGCGACCCGGCTCGTGGTGGAGCGGGAGCGCGAGCGCATCGCCTTCCGTTCCGCCGAGTACTGGGACCTGACGGGCACCTTCGGGACCGGCCGCGCCGGCGACCCGAGCGACCCGTCGACCCTGGTCGCCCGTCTCCAGTCCGTCGACGGTAGGCGCGTCGCCCAGGGCCGTGACTTCGACTCGCTCGGGCAGCTCAAGACCGCGAACACCCTGCACCTCGACGAGGCGAACGCCCGTGCCCTCGCCGCCGCCCTGGAGAACACCCGGTTCTCCGTGCGGTCCGTCGAGTCGAAGCCGTACCGGCGCTCGCCGTACGCCCCGTTCCGTACGACGACGCTGCAGCAGGAGGCCAGCCGCAAGCTCGGCTTCGGCGCGAAGGCCACGATGCAGGTCGCGCAGAAGTTGTACGAGAACGGCTACATCACGTACATGCGTACGGACTCCACGACGCTGAGCGACACCGCCGTCGCGGCCGCCCGCGCCCAGGTCACACAGCTGTACGGCGCCGACTACCTGCCGCCGCAGCCGCGCACGTACGCCGGGAAGGTCAAGAACGCCCAGGAGGCGCACGAGGCGATCCGCCCCTCGGGTGATCGTTTCCGCACCCCGGCGGAGACCGGCCTGACCGGTGACCAGTTCAGGCTCTACGAGCTGATCTGGAAGCGGACGGTCGCCTCCCAGATGAAGGACGCGATCGGCAACAGCGTGACCGTGAAGATCGGTGGCGCCGCCGCCGACGGCCGCGACGTCGAGTTCAGCGCGTCCGGCAAGACGATCACCTTCCACGGCTTCCTGAAGGCCTACGTCGAGGGCGCCGACGACCCGAACGCCGAGCTCGACGACCGCGAGCGCCGGTTGCCGCAGGTCGGCGAGGGCGACGCGCTCAGCGCCGAGGAGATCACGGTCGACGGGCACGCCACCAAGCCCCCGGCCCGCTACACCGAGGCCAGCCTGGTCAAGGAGCTCGAAGAGCGCGAGATCGGCCGCCCGTCGACGTACGCGTCGATCATCGGCACGATCCTCGACCGCGGCTACGTCTTCAAGAAGGGCACGGCTCTGGTGCCGTCCTTCCTGTCCTTCGCCGTGGTCAACCTCCTGGAGAAGCACTTCGGGCGGCTCGTCGACTACGACTTCACCGCCAAGATGGAGGACGACCTCGACCGCATCGCCCGCGGCGAGGCCCAGGCGGTGCCGTGGCTGAAGCGCTTCTACTTCGGTGAGGGCACCGGTGCGGGCGGCGCCGCCGAGGCCGGCAACGGCGACGGGGACCACCTCGGTGGCCTCAAGGAGCTGGTGACCGACCTGGGCGCGATCGACGCGCGCGAGGTGTCGTCGTTCCCCGTGGGCAACGACATCGTGCTGCGGGTCGGCCGCTACGGCCCGTACATCGAGCGCGGCGAGAAGGACACCGAGCAGCACCAGCGCGCGGACATCCCCGACGACCTCGCTCCGGACGAGCTGTCCGTCGAGCTCGCCGAGGAACTGCTCGCCAAACCGAGCGGCGACTTCGAGCTGGGCAACGACCCGCAGACGGGCCACCAGATCGTCGCCAAGGACGGCCGCTACGGCCCGTACGTCACCGAGATCCTCCCCGAGGGCACCCCGAAGACCGGCAAGAACGCGGTCAAGCCGCGCACGGCCTCGCTGTTCAAGTCGATGTCGCTGGACACGGTGACCCTGGAGGACGCGCTCCGGCTGATGTCGCTGCCGCGTGTCGTCGGCACCGACGCGGACGGCGTGGAGATCACCGCGCAAAACGGCCGCTACGGCCCGTACCTGAAGAAGGGCACGGACTCGCGGTCCCTGCAGACCGAGGACCAGCTCTTCACGATCACGCTGGAGGAGGCGCAGGCGATCTACGCCCAGCCCAAGCAGCGTGGCCGGGCCGCCGCCAAGCCGCCGCTGAAGGAACTGGGCGAGGACCCGGTCAGCGGGAAGCCCGTCGTGGTGAAGGACGGCCGCTTCGGTCCGTACGTCACCGACGGCGAGACCAACGCGACCCTGCGCTCCGGCGACAGCGTGGAGACGATCACCCCGGAGCGGGGCTTCGAGCTGCTCGCCGAGAAGCGTGCCAAGGGGCCCGCCAAGAAGACGGCGAAGAAGGCACCCGCCAAGAAGGCCCCGGCGAAGAAGGCGACGGCCGCGAAGAAGACCGCCGCCAAGACGACGACGGCCAAGAAGACCGCGGCCAAGACGGCGGCCAAGAAGACGACCGCCAAGAAGGCGACGGCCTCGAAGGCCGCCACGGAGGACTGACCCCTGTTCCGACCGACCGGTTCTTCACATCGGCTTCGCGAAACGAACGCCCCGGCATCACTTTGGTGTCGGGGCGTGCGCACGTTCGGACGGTCGGGGTTGGCTGTCAGCCACTGCCGATAGGCTGAAAGCATGACGCGAGCCGAGCAGCCAACGGCCCACCCCACACCAGCGGACGACACCCTCGTCGCGGACTCCCGCGAGCGGGCCGTCCGTGCCCTGCTGCGCCACCCGCAGCTCAAACGGCTGTGGAGCGCGCAGCTCGTGAGCGGCGTGGGAGACGCCCTCGCGCTGCTGGTGCTGGTCCTCCTCACCCTCCAGGCAGCGATCGTCGAGGGCTCCTTCGGCGGCGGCTACCGCGGCGTGGCGTTCGCGGTGGCGACCGTCTTCGGCGCCCGCGTAGTGGCCACGCTGCTCTTCGGGGCCATACTGCTCGGCCCGCTCACCTCGCTCACCGCCCAGGACGGTCCGCTCGACCGCCGCTGGACCATGGCCGGCGCGGACGGCCTGCGCGCCGCGCTGCTGATCATCGCGCCCCTGTGGATCGACTGGACGCCGGACAACGCGCCGACCGTCCTCCTGGTGACCGCCTTCGTCGTCGGTATCGCCGAGCGCTTCTGGTCGGTGTGCCGGGAGAGCGCGGCCCCCGCGCTGCTGCCCGCCCCGCCCCCGGAGGGCGCCACGGTGCGGCCCCTGCCGGACCATATGGACGCGCTGCGCCGACTGTCGCTGCGCACGGGCTTCCTGGCCGTGCCCCTCGCGGCCGCCGCCCTGGTCGTCGCCTCGCTGATCAACAATCTGCTCGGCACCGCGAGCGACTGGTTCGCCCAGCACCAGGCGGCCCTCGGGTCGTACGTCGCGGCCGGTCTGTTCGCCGCGTCCCTGTCCGTGCTGACCGCCCTGGAGCTGCCCGACACCCGCACCCCGCGCCCGCGGTCCCCGCTGGAGGGCCTGCGCCGCCCCAAGACGGGCACGGCCGTCGACAAGGGCCGTACGGGGGCCATCGCGCTGCTCGTCCTGGCCTGCGCCTCCGTCGCCGGGGCGATCTCCGCCGCCGTCGCCGTGTCGGTGCTGCACGCCAAGGACCTGGGCGGCGGCCCCGTGCTGTACGGCCTGCTGGTGCTCGCGCTGACCGGCGGAGTCGTCGTCGGCATCCGTACGGCCCCCGCCGTGCTGCCGTCCCTCTCGCGCCGTCGGCTGCTGGCGCTGGCGATCGCCTTCACCGGTATCGCGCTCCTGGCCGCCGGGCTCGTCCCGGACGTCACCAGCGTGCTGCTGATCGTCGCCCTGGCCGGGGTCGGCGCGGGCGTGGCCGCCAACACCGGGCACGCGCTGCTCGACCAGGAGACCGAGGACTACCGCCGCCCGCGCACGACCGAGCACCTGCACGCGGTCGTCCGCGTCTTCGTCGCGCTCGGCGCGCTGATCGCGCCCCTGGTGGCCGCGCTCATCGGCCCGCACCGGCTGGAGAACGGCCGGTTCGTGTTCGCGCACGGCGGCGCCGCGTTCACCCTGATGCTGGTCGGCGCGCTGCTGCTGCCGGTGGCCGCGCTGGTGCTGGCCAAGGTCGACGACCGCTCCGGCGTGCCGCTGCGGCACGACCTGCGGGACGCGCTGCTCGGCGGCGACGACCCGGCACAGGCACCCACCGAGAACGGCTTCTTCATCGCCCTGGAGGGCGGCGACGGCGCCGGCAAGTCCACCCAGGCCGAGGCCCTCGCCGAGTGGATCCGGGCCAAGGGCCACGAGGTCGTGCTCACCCGCGAGCCGGGGGCGACCCCCGTGGGCAAGCGGCTGCGCTCGATCCTGCTGGACGTCTCGTCCGCGGGGCTCTCGCACCGCGCGGAGGCGCTGCTGTACGCGGCGGACCGCGCCGAGCACGTCGACACGGTCGTACGGCCCGCGCTGGAGCGGGGGGCCGTGGTCATCTCCGACCGCTACATCGACTCCTCGGTCGCCTACCAGGGCGCCGGACGCGATCTGTCCCCGACCGAGATCGCCCGTATCAACCGCTGGGCGACCAACGGGCTCGTCCCGCACCTCACCGTCCTGCTGGACGTGCCGCCGGAGACCGCCCGCGAGCGCTTCACCGAGGCCCCGGACCGGCTGGAGTCGGAGCCCGCGGAGTTCCACGCGCGCGTGCGGGCCGGCTTCCTCACCCTCGCCGCCTCCGACCCCGGCCGTTACCTGGTCGTGGACGCCGGCCAGGAGCCGGAGGCCGTCACCACCGTGATCCGGCACCGGCTCGACACCGTGCTGCCGCTGTCCGAGGCCGAGGTGAAGGCCGCCGAGGAGGCCCGCAAGGCCGCCGAGGAGGAGGCCCGCCGCAAGGCCGAGGAAGAGGCCGCGCGCAAGGCCGAGGAGGAGCGCCTGGAGCGCGAGCGCCAGGAGCAGCTCGCCAAGCTGCGCGCCGAGGAGGAGGAGCGCAAGCGGCGCGAGCTGGAGGAGGCGCAGCGGCGCGAGGCCGAGCGGCAGGCGGAGGAGGCCCGGCAGCGGGCCGAGGAAGCGCGCCGGCGCGCCGAGGAGGAGCGGCTGCGGCTCCTGGCCGAGGAGAAGGTCCGCGCCGAGGAAGAGGCCCGGCGCAAGGCCGAGGAGGAACGGCGGCGCAGGCAGGCCGAGGAGGAGGCCCGGCTGCGGGCCGAGGCCGAGGAGCGGCGCCTGGAGAAGCAGCGGAAGGCCGAGGAGGCGCTGCTGCGGGCCGAGGAGGCCCGGCGCCAGGCCGCCGCGGCGGCCACCGCGGCCGATGCGGCCGCGCAGCAGCCCATGACACCGCCGCCGGCTCCCGCGGCCCCGCCCGCCCCGGCGGAGGCCGCGACCGTGCCGACGCCGGTGGTGAAGTTGGAGGCGGACGAGACGGCGGTGCTGCGGCCGGTGCGGACGCAGGAGCCCACAGAGAGCACTGCGAACACTGCGAGCACTGAGAACGGCAAGAACGCCGGGCGGGGCGCCGGCCGTTCCTCCCGGCAGTCCGAGTCCGAGGTGACGGCCGAACTCCCGCAGCCGCCGGTACCGGGGGCCGCGGACGAGACGGCGGTGCTGCCTCCGGTGGTTCCGGGAGCGGCCGACGAGACGACCGTACTGCCCCCGGTGGTTCCGGGTGCCGCCGACGAGACGGCCGTACTGCCTCCCGTGCGTGGTGGGGATCCGGCGGGCCGGGTGCCGCAGGGCTTCTTCCGGGACGAGCGGCCGGCCGCCGAGCCCGAGGTCCCCGAGGACCGTACGCGCGAGCTGCCCCAGCTCGACGCCGACGGCACTCCCGTGCGCAGGGCCAGGTCCGACTGGGCCGAGGAGACGCCGCTGGACGATCTGCCGACGCTGGCGGACGAGCTGCTCGGGTCGTACGACGACGAGGACCAGGGCCGGGGCCGCGGGCGCGGCCGGCGGGGCTGACGGGATCTTCGGCCCCTCGGGGCCGGACGCCCGTGAACCCGGTTGTCAGTGGCCGCCCCCACAATGGAACCGGGACGTGGAGTGTGACGGAAGGGCGGCGTGACCCGTGAGCGTGTGGGACGACCTCGTCGGGCAGGAGAAGGTGAGCGAGCTGCTCGACGCGGCCGCTCGGGACGCCGACGCGCTTGTCACCGCGGCCGCCGCCGGCACTCCGCCGCCCGAGGCGTCGAAGATGACGCACGCGTGGCTGCTCACGGGCCCGCCCGGCGCGGGCCGGAACCGGGCGGCGCGCGCCTTCGCCGCGGCCCTGCAGTGCGTGAGCCCGGACCGCGCCCTTGGCGGATCCCCCGGCTGCGGCTTCTGTGACGGCTGCCACACGGCCCTGGTCGGCACCCACGCGGATGTCACCACGGTCGTCGCGGTCGGTGCCGAGATCCTCGTCAAGGACATGCGGGACACCGTCCGCAAGTCGTTCACGTCCCCGGCGAACGGCCGCTGGCAGATCATCCTCGTCGAGGACGCCGAGCGGCTGAACGAGAAGTCCGCCAACGCCGTCCTCAAGGCCGTCGAGGAGCCCGCCCCGCGGACGGTCTGGCTGCTGTGCGCCCCCTCGCTGGAGGACGTGCTGCCCACCATCCGTTCCCGCTGCCGCCACCTGAACCTGCGCACCCCCTCGGTCGACGCCGTCGCGGACATGCTCGTACGGCGTGACGGCATCGAGCCCGATGTCGCCCTCGCCGCCGCCCGCGCCACCCAGGGACATGTCGACCGGGCCCGCCGCCTGGCCACCGACCCGGCCGCCCGCGAGCGCCGTGGCGCCGTGCTCAAGCTGCCGCTGCGGGTGGACGAGGTCGGCGGCGCGCTCCGAGCCGCCCAGGAGCTGGTCGACGCGGCCGCGGAGGACGCCAAGCAGCTCGCCGAGGAGATGGACGGCAAGGAGACCGAGGAGCTGAAGGCGGCGCTGGGCGCGGCCCAGGGCGGCCGGATGCCGCGCGGCACGGCGGGTGTGATGAAGGACCTGGAGGACATGCAGAAGCGGCGTAGGACGCGTACGCAGCGCGACAGCCTCGACCTCGCGCTGACCGACCTCACCGCGTTCTACCGCGACGTCCTCGCCCTCCAGCTCGGCTCCCGGGTGGCCATCGCCAACGCGGACGCCGAGGACGCCCTGGACCGGCTGGCCCGGGGCAGCTCGCCCGAGTCCACGCTCCGCCGTATCGAGGCGATCTCCGCCTGCCGCGGGGCCCTCGACCGCAATGTGGCCCCACTGCTCGCGGTGGAGGCGATGACCATGGCATTGCGGGCGGGCTGAGACCGCCCGGGGCTCAAGCCGATGAAGCCGATGAACCGGAATGACCTCGGCGGGGTGAACCGATCACCCGGGTTGACCAGGTCATCCGTACGAGCCGCGACACGCACGCACGGCACTCGGGCCGTCGCGCAACGTTACGCTCGCTGGATGCACACCAGGCGAACTCCCCGCCGGACCCGGGCCGCGTCCCGCGCCACGGTCGGCCTCCTCGCGGCCGCCGCCCTGCTCGTGTCCGGCTGCTCCTCCGGAAGCTCGACCACGTCCACCGGCAACGCGGCGGATGCGGCGCTGGCCGCGCTGCCCCGTGCGACGCCGTCCGCGCTGTCGCCGTACTACGGGCAGAAGCTCACCTGGCGCAGCTGCGGTGCCTCCGGCTTCGAGTGCGCGACCCTGAAGGCCCCGCTGGACTACGACAAGCCCTCCGCCGGCGACATCCGGCTCGCCGTCGCCCGCAAGCGGGCCACCGGCAAGGCGAAGCCGCTCGGTTCGCTCATGGTCAACCCGGGCGGGCCGGGCGGTTCGGCCATCGCCTACCTCCAGCAGTACGCCGGCATCGGCTACCCCGCCGGGGTCCGCGCCCGCTACGACATGGTCGCGATGGACCCGCGTGGTGTCGCCCGCAGCGAGCCCATCAAGTGCCTCGACGGCCGGCAGATGGACACGTACACGGAGACCGATGTCACGCCCGACGACCAGAAGGAGGCGAACGCGCTGGTCGGGCAGTACAAGAAGTTCGCGGAGGGCTGCGGGGCCCACTCCGCGCGACTGCTCCGGCACGTCTCCACCGTCGAGGCGGCCCGGGACATGGACATCCTGCGGGCGGTGCTCGGCGACCCGAAGCTGAACTACGTGGGGGCGTCGTACGGGACGTTCCTCGGAGCGACGTACGCCGGCCTGTTCCCCAAGCGGGTGGGGCGGCTGGTGCTGGATGGCGCGCTCGACCCCTCCCTGTCCGCGCGCGACCTGAACCTGCAACAGACGGCGGGCTTCGAGACGGCGTTCCAGGCCTTCGCGAAGGACTGCGTACGGCACAGCGACTGCCCGCTCGGCGGCAAGGGCACCACGCCCGCGAAGGTCGGCGCCAACCTCAAGGCCTTCTTCCGCAAGCTCGACGCCCACCCCATCCCCACCGGCGACGCCGACGGCCGCAAGCTCGGCGAGGCCCTCGCCACCACCGGGGTGATCGCGGCGATGTACGACGAGTCGCAGTGGCCGCAGCTGCGCGAGGCGCTGACCGCGGCGATGAAGCACAACGACGGTGCCGGACTGCTGGCGCTCTCCGACAGCTACTACGAGCGCGACAGCAAGGGCCGCTACACGAACCTGATGTTCGCCAACGCCGCCGTGAACTGCCTGGACCTGCCCGCGGCCTTCACCGGCCAGGACCAGGTGAAGAGGTCCCTGCGCTCGTTCGAGAAGGCGTCGCCCGTGTTCGGCGACGGCCTCGCCTGGGCCTCCCTGAACTGCACGTACTGGCCGGTGAAGCCCACCGGTTCACCGCACCGCATCGAGGCCAGGGGCGCGGCCCCGATCGTGGTCGTCGGCACCACCCGTGACCCGGCGACCCCGTACCCCTGGGCCCGGTCCCTCTCCCGCCAGCTGGCCTCGGGGCGCCTGCTCACCTACGTCGGCGACGGCCACACCGCCTACGGCCGCGGCAGCTCCTGCATCGACTCCGCGATCGACACCTACCTCCTCCGCGGCACCCCTCCTGCCCGGGGAAAGCGCTGCTCATAGCCCTGTCACCCGCCCCGGGGGCCATGCTCCCGGGGCGTGGTCAGAGCAACCACGGAAACTGTGTAGACTTACCGACGTTGCTGATCGCACCATAGTGCGGACAGCGCGCCGCCTTAGCTCAGATGGCCAGAGCAACGCACTCGTAATGCGTAGGTCTCGGGTTCGAATCCCGAAGGCGGCTCCACCAAACCCCAGGTCAGATAGTCGCTGACCTGGGGTTTTCTATTGCCCGGGGCATGGCTCGTCACACGGCCGGAGTGCCGTGGGATGGCTTGCGTGAGCGATGCGTGAGCGGAGCGGCGCCGGACCTACTTCTCGGGCTTCCGGCGCTTGGCCTTCTTCTTCGCCTTGGCCTGGGCTTTCGCCTTGTCGTTGCCCTTGCCGTTCTTCTTGGTTCCGGCCTTCTTCGCAGCCTTGCGGGCCGCTTTCTCTGCCTCGACCTTGCGCTGAAGCGGGACCAGCTTGGCGGTGGCCTCGGCGGCGTTCTTGCCGACCTGGGGCAGGACGCTCTGGTAGATGTCCCGCGTGACGCGGGTGTCGCTGTGCCCGAGGGTGTCCGACACGATCTTGATGTCGATGTCGGCCGCGAGCATGAGGGTGGCAGCTCCGTGGCGCAGGTCGTGAAGCCGGATCGGCGGGAGGCCGGACGCGGCGACGAGTCGCTCGAAGAGGTCGGTCACCTTGCCGGGGTGGAGCCAGGAGCCGTCTTCCTGGGTGAAGACGTGGCCGGTCTCGACCCAGGCCGTGTCCCACTTCACGCGGTCCGCGTCCTGCCGCTCGCGGTGCCGCTTCAGGACGTTGACGGTGTCGTCGTCGAGCGCGACCACGCGGTATCCGCTGTCGGTCTTGGGATCGGATGCCTCGACCTCCCAGCCGTCCTGCACGAGCTGCGCGGAGACCGTGAGGGAGTGGGTGTCGAGGTTCGTCTCCGACCACGGCTGCCCGCACGCCTCGCCCCGTCGCAGACCGCGGAAGGCGATCAGGTGCCACATCGCGTACAGCCGGTCCTCGGCGACGAAGTCGAGGAAGGCGCCGGTCTGTTGGGGCGTCCAGACCATCACGGGCGACGGCTTCTCGCCTGTCTGCTCCCACTTGGCGACCCGCTCGTCCGTCCACACCAGCGCCTTCGGCTTGCGTACCGGATCGCTCTCGACATGAGCCGCTGGATTGAACGTGATGATCTGCTGCCCGATCGCGTCATTCAGGGCCGCGCGGAGCGTGGCCTTGACGTGCAGTCGCGTGGCCGGGCCGGTGATACGGCGGAAGGCCGGCATCTCATCGATCGCGGCCTTCATCGCCTTGCGCCGGGCGCGGTTCTCCGCGCCCTTCCACGGCACGGTCGCCAACTCGTTGATCGCGGCACGCCGTTGGGCGTTGTCCTCCAGGATCTGGGCGTTGGCGTCGCGGATGGCGGTGAACATCTCGCTGAGGTGGCTGACGCGGAGTCGGTCGAGGCGTCGGGCGCCAATGTACGGCTTGAGGTGCACACGGATGTCGGTCTCGTAGCGGCTCAGGCCCGACTTGCGTATGCGCTTGCCCGCCAACCACCGGTCAAGCCACTCGCTCACGGTCAGGCTGCCGATGAGGTCCTGGCCGGCGTTGAGGCGCCGGCGGGTCTCCTCGACGTCGGGCAGGGGAGTCTTCTCGCTGCTGACTTCCGTCAGCATGGCGGCGATCAGTTCCGTGCCCTCGGGATCGTCCGACTCGGCCAGGCCAAGGAGGGCGCGGACGTGGTCGAGGTCGGCCTGGGCGGCCTTGCGGTTGTCGTAGCCACCACGAGCGAAGGACCTACGACTGCCGTCCTCGCGGGGCGGCAGCTCTTGGCGTATGGAGTATGTGCAGTGGTTCCTGCTGTTGCGCTTCGGGCAGGAAGTGCCGAGTTCCTTGCCGGTCTTCGGGTCGCGGCAGGAGCAGCGGCGGTAGGTGGAGCCCTTCAAAGATTTTCCTCCGGGGTGTCGGCTTCGGGTTGACCTGGGTCGACGTCGGCGAATTCGGGTGGCAGGTAGGGGAGCAGGCCGCGGTCACGGCGGATGAAGGAGCGGGCTACGCGTAGGCGTTGCTTGGCCTTGTCGATGCGCTCCAGGCAGGCGGCCTGTTCGCGCAGGGCCTCTGCCTGTTCTGTGGCGCTGGTTGCGTGCTGGACGGCGTACTGCGCGTAGCTCTCGCTGGCCATCGCGGCGTGCGCCTCGCTCAGGGCCTGGATGTGCTCGCGCTGGTAGCGGAGCATGTCGCGGTCGGCCAGGGAGCCTCCGTCCTGGGCGGTGAACCAGCACATGGCCTCCCACGGAGCAGTGCGGTCCTCGTACGGGAGCCGCTGGACCTCGGCGATGTAGCCGATCGGGTAGATGAGGCAGATCGGGTTCGTGTGCAGTGCCCTGGCCAGGACCATGACGTCGACCAGGGGCAGGTTGGCGCGGCGGCCGGATTCCATGTTGGCGATGACATTGCGGGGGATCGGGTGGCCGATCTCCTCGCAGCGGTCGGCGAGTTCCTGGGCGCTCATGCGCAACTCCTTCCTTCGGCGCCGGACTTCAGCGGCCACGGTGGCCATGACGTGATCGGCCCACTCGGGGACGTCGTCCTCGTCCTCGTCGTCGTATCCAGCATCGGAATCATGTTGTGTCATGAAGACACATTAGCTTCGCCATCCTGGATTTAGTGGCCTGGAGCCGGGCGTGATCGTCACGTTCGCCGAGGGCTGCATCGAAAGGGGCGCACTGCATGCGCGAAGACACGACGGCCGGGCAGGCGAAGGACTCGAAGGGGATGAGCCGGGAGGAACTGCTCGCGCTGCCCATGGCGGTCGACCTGGACACGGGCAACCGGGCTCTGGGGCTCGGCCGGAGCAAGGGGTACGAGCTGGCGAAGCGTGGCCAGTACCCGTGCAAGGTGCTGCGACTGGGCAACGCCTACCGGGTGGTGACCGCCGACCTGTTGACCCTGTTGGGCCTGGCGGCGTGAGAGGGCACGTCCGTAGCAAACGCTTCTGCGCTGAACTGACACAGAAACGCTGGACTGTGGTGGGGCGTGGACGTACTGTCCGTGTTCCCTCGCGGTGTCCGAACGCCCGCGAGAGGAGGGAGAGCCCCCGGCGGTGCAACGCCGGAGGCCCGATGACTCCCCACCAATCCGATGCGAACCGACCCGGCGGCACGGGCATGCCAGCCCGCCACCGCCAGACGAGGAGCCGCCGAGTGCAACCCGAGAACCCCGAGTCCTATTCCGCTCCCGCCAAGGCAACTTGGCCCACACCTGCCATCCCCGGCCAGCCCGGCGCCCACCTGCGCACTGCACAGGCTGACGGCGCCGATCCGGATCTGAGCGACGAGGCGCCCGTCCGCAGTGCCGATGCGGCCGATGCGCCGAGCGGGTTGGAGGAGATACCCGATGCGGAGCCGACCCTCGGCTCGAAGCTGCTGGACGAACTGCGTGCGCAGATAGCCCAGTTCGTGATCCTGCCCTCGTCGGAGGCGCTGGACGCTGTGACGCTATGGGTGGCGGCGACGCACTTGCAGCCCGCGTGGCAGCATGCGCCGCGTCTGGCGGTGGTCGGGCCGGCGAAGCGGTGCGGCAAGTCGCGGCTGCTGGACGTGCTGACCGAGACGGTCCACGAGCCGATGCTCACCATCAACACCACACCGGCGGCCATCTTCCGCTCGATCACCGAGGAGAACCCGCCCACACTCCTGGTGGACGAGGCCGACACCATCTTCGGCACCCCGAAGATGGCGGAGAAGAACGAGGAGATGCGCGGCCTGCTCAACGCCGGCCATCAGCGCAACCGGTACGTCACCCGGGTCGTCGGCAACGACCACACCCCACACCGGTCCGCGACCTTCGCCATGGCGGCCATCGCGGGGATCGGTGACCTGCCCGACACGGTCATGGACCGGGCGGTGGTGATTCGGATGCGGCGCCGGGCCGAGGGCGAGAAGGTCAAGCCCTTCCGCTCTCGCCGCGACATCCCGGCCCTGCATGATCTGCGCGACCGCATCGCCGCGTGGGCCAAGCCGCTGCTGGACGAGGCCGCGAACCTGGAGCCGGACATGCCGGTCGAGGACCGCGCAGCCGACACCTGGGAGCCCCTGGTGATCGTCGCCGACCTGGCCGGTTGGCACTGGCCCCGGCTGGCGCGGGTGGCGTGTGCGCGGATGGTCGCCGCCGAAGCGGCGGCCGAGGAGGACCACCCCAGCGGCGCGCGGATCCTCGCCGACATCCGCCGGGTCTTCTACGCCCAGCGCGAGGCGGACAGCCTGTCCACCGAGGAACTCCTGCACCACCTGCGCCAGGGCCCCGAGGCCCCATGGGGCGAGTCGGGACGCGGCGGGCTGACCGCCCGTGAACTGAGCAGGATGCTCCGCGAGTTCGACATCCGGCCCGGCAACGTCCGCATGGCCGACCGGACCCAGCGCAAGGGCTACATGCGCCACAAGTTCCTCGACGCCTGGCGCCGGTACTGCCCCGCCGTCCACCCCGTCGACGCCGACCCCGGCTCCGGCTTCAGCGAGGGCTGAGCCCCGCGCCCCTGGTTGCCGTACTTGCCGTCCCTGCCGTGATCTCGCAGGTCAAACGGCATGCAGCCAAGACGGCAACCGGGGCCAAGACGGCAACGCGATCATGACCGGCGCGTTGCCTGCCCAAGACGCGGTCCCGATCCGTCTTGTGCCGTACCCCGCCGTCCTGCCGTATCAGCGCAGGTCACAGCCCTGTCCGTCGAGACGGGAGACACAACGCCACCGTCTTGACGCACCGACGTCTTGTTCCGACTCGGAACAAGACGTCGGTAGCGCCCGCCAGGACGGAGGGCTGAGGCGGTTGCCGTACCTGCTGTGACCTGCGCTTGCAACGGCCAAGACGCCTAAGACGCACCACACCACTACCCCAGGAGTACCCCGCTTGAGGATCCCTCTCGTGTCTCGTCGCCGAGACCGCCTGTCCCTGGACGACCGGCCAGGTCTGGAGCAGCCGGCGAAGGCGAAGCTGACGGCTGAGCAGTACGTGCTCCGCACGGCCGGCATCGTCATCGTGGCCCTGACCGCCGGTGCGTTCTGGCTCTCCTACGCACACCTGGCCGAGGTCGCCGCCCAGCACGGACTCCGTGACGCGCCGACCCGCCGCTGGGCCTGGCCTGCGACGCTGGATGCGTTCATCGTCGCGGGCGAGCTGCTCATGCTCCGTGCAGCCCTGCGCCGCGTCACCGACCTGTGGGCCATCGGCGTCACCGCCATCGGATCGGTCGGCTCCATCGGGCTCAATGTGGCCGGGGTGACCGGCACGCGCGAAGTCGGCAGCGTGCCGTTGCTTGACTACGTGGTCGCCGCGGTTCCCCCAGCCGCCGCGATGGTGGCCTTCGGCGTGCTGATGCGGCAGATCCACGAACTCGTCGCACGGCCTGCTGCCAGTCATCCGGCCCCCGATTCCGTGCAGGTGCCGCAACCACCGGCCATCACATCCGTCCACCCCGCGAAGCCGTCGGCCACCGCAGCCAGCCAGTCTGCCGAGGCTCCGGTCGAGCACATCCGGCCCGCCGAGCTGCTCATCGAGCCCGCCTGGGCTACGGAGCTACCGGCCGCCGAATCCGTCCAGCCGCCGGAATCGCCCGCCGACGCTGCGGGGGGCAAGCCGCGCGGTGGCCGTCCGCCCGGCGCCCCGCTTGAGGTACTCGTGGAGATCGGCCGGGCTGCTGCCGCTGAGCAGGGCAAGCTCACCCGGGCCGTTGTCCGGACGGCAGTTGAGGACAAAGGGCTGACGGTCGGCAGCAAGCGGCTGACCGAGGTGATGGACGTCCTCCGAGCCGAACTCGAAGCCCCAGCCGAGACCGATCGGGTCGGCGGCTGACCGCAACCGCTGCCGGGTGACAGGAACCCTTCCGGTCACCCGGCCCGCCCGTCACCGCCCCGCGTAACCCGCGATCGTCCACAGCTGTGGATGAGGCGGCAGCCGTCCGAACTCCATCTGATCTCCGCCGTGACCCGCATGCCCTCTCCACCCCTCTCCGGAGAACCGTCCATGACGCACGACCCGCTCCACCCCGAGAACACCTCCGACGAGCCGCTCCCGCTGGCGAAGCCCCCTACGCTGCTGGATCGTTGGCGCCGCGCCTTCGAACGGGCTGCCCCGGGCGGAGCCAGTAGTACCCCGAGTCCGACTCACGGCCGGACTTCGGGGGTCTCCGCCCCGGGGGTGGCGGAGGAGGCCCAGCGCCAGGGGGCGCAGGACCAGGGGTTCGGGGCCGAGGGCGGCCCCGACCCGGACAAGCTGCACGCCGTCCAGCGCGAGATCCTGCGCCCCGCCTCCGCCGCCGACACCGCTGAGAGTGTCGGCGGTGAGCCTGCCGTGAAGAGCGTGCAACCCACCATCCGCCGCTTCACCGGTACCAAACGCGACGAGCGCGTCGGCCCGCTGCGCTTCACTGCCGATCAGCTTGCCCTGCTCCGGGACGCCACCGCCCAGCATGGTTACAAGGGCGAGTCCGGGTTCGCCGCCGACGTCGTCCTTGCCTTTGTCACCGGCCGGTTCACCGCCAACCTGCCGCTGTCCGAGGACCGCCGCCTCACCCACCACTTCCGCGCCCAGGCCCTGCGCCAACTCAACCGGATCGGCGTGAACGTCAACCAGATCGCCCGCGCCCTCAACAGCGACCGCACGCCAACTGACCTCCGTCAGCGCCTGACCGAACTCCACGACCTGCTGGAGCTGATCGCCGAGGCCCTGAGCCAGCCCGCCGAGCTGGCCGAACGGGAAGAAGAAGAGGAGGTGTCCGCGTGATCGCCGCCATCAAACGGGCCGGATCCAACACCCGCGGCCTGCTCGCCTACCTCTACGGCCCCGGCGACCACGACGAGCACCTCGACCCGCACATCGTGGCGGGGTTCGCCATGCTCGGCATGCCCGACCCCGGCCGCCACGAGAACGCCACCCTCACCGAACTCGCCCGCTACCTCGACGAGCCCGTACGGCTGCGCAACAGCGAGTTTGGGCAGAAGGTCACCGACCACGTGTGGCACTGCCCCTTGCGCGCAGCGCCCGAGGACCGCTACCTCTCCGACACCGAGTGGGGCGAGATAGCCCAGCGCATCGTCCAGGCCGCTGGCATCGCCCCCGCTGGTGACGACCTGGCCTGCCGCTGGATCGCCGTACGCCACGCCGACGACCACATCCACATCCTCGCCACCACCGTCCGCGAGGACGGCCGCCGCCCCAAACTCCACGACAGCGGCATCCGCGTCGGCGACACCTGCCGCGAGATCGAAAAGGACTATGGGCTCAGGCAGTTGAAGAAGGGCGACCGCACCGGCACCCGCCGCCCCACCCAGGCCGAGATGCACAAGGCCGAACGCCTCGGCTGGGACCAGCCCAGCCCCGAGTGGCTCCAGGACCGCATCCGCGCCGCCATCCCGCACGCGACCAACGCCGAGGAATTCATCGCCTACCTCGAAGCCAGCGGCGTCGAGGTCCAGGCCCGGCGCGGCCCGTCGGGCGACCTCCTCGGCTACGCCGTCGGCCGCCCCGGCGACGTCAACGAGGCCGGTGAGCAGATCTTCCACCCCGGAAGCAAGATCGCTCCCGACCTCTCCCTGCCCAAGATCAAGGCTCGCCTCGAATCCAGCCAGCCTGCAGAGCACCCCACCGCCCGCCGCAACAGCCCTAGTACCCCCTGGCATCAGGCCACCGATGCTCTCGACGCCCTCCACGCCGACCTCGCAGACGACACCCACGCCCAAGCCCACATCACTGCCCTCGGCGAACTACTGGAAGCCACCGCGCAGAAAGCCCCGGACACTTTGCGCGTCGAACTCCAGGCAGCCTCCAAGGCGTTCGCCCGAGCCCAGCGCTCCCAGATCCGCGCCGAAGACCGCGCAGCCCACGTACTGCGCAGCGCGGCGCGCGACATCGTCCACACCGCCACCGGCCCCGACGGCAGCGCACTGGCAGCCCTGGTCGCCGCCCTCGTCTGGGCGACCATCGTCGCCGGGCGCTGGCACGAAGCGAAGCACCACGCCCACCAGGCCGACGCCGCCGGCCAGGCCGTTCAGCACCTTCAGACGGCCGCCGACCGCGCACTCGCACCGACGCTCGCCGAACTCACAGCCCGCCCACCAAGGGATCAAGCCCGCAGCGTTCTCGCGAATGACGTACGGGCGGCCGTCCCCGACCACGCCGAGCGCATCCTCACTGACCCGGCCTGGCCGGCGCTCGCCACCGTCCTCGCTGACGCCGAAGCCCGTGGCCACCAGCCTCACCAGCTCCTCACGGAAGCTGCCGCCCAGCGAGAGTTGACCACCGCCCGCCAACCCGCCCGCGTGCTGATCACTCGCATCCAGCACACCGGCCGGAACCCGGCACGCAACCGACTTGCCGAGGCCGCCCGCATGCAGTCGACCATGGCGGGCTCGATCCCGGCCCAGCCGACCCGAAACGATCAGCCTCCAGCGGCCACTACGTTGCCTCCCCAACGGCAGCCCCGACCGAGCCGGTAGCCGTCGGGCGGGGTGCGTCCCGCACCCCGCGGCTTCGCGACGGCGAGTCGGCGGCTTCAAGCCAACGTCGCCTCGAACTCGCCCCGCGCCCTTGACGCCCCCCGAACCCTTCGGAAACGTCGCACGCAAGAACACGCAACCCGCTTGATCCGGGAGGGCATCGTGGACCTACAGTTCATCGGGATCGACCCCAACACCGGGGGCGAAGGGTCGCCGACGGTGTGGGTGGAAGAGGAGACGGCAGACCTGGTCCTCCAGGGCATCAAGGCCGAGGAAGCGCTGGAGGCACTGGTCAGCGGTACGGAGTGGGTCGCCGGTCACGCGATGGGAATCCCCGCCCACGAGACGGTGATCCGCATCCCCGCCCGCCTGGTGCCGATTCTGAGGGAGGCGTGCGATGTCGCAGAACGGCGTGCCGAGCTTCGCTGAGCTGCTGGCCGGTACGCGCCGCAGCGCGGTGCATCTGGAGATGCGCGACGCGTACGGAGTCGGTGACGAGGCCGAGGAGTTCGAGCAGTTCAAGCGCACCGGCCACGTCGATCTCGACCCGACGGCACGGTGGTGGCCCGGATGGCTGGGCACCGTACGGGAAGCTGTCGGCCGAGGCGTGGTGATGCGCCGGGCCCGGATCGTGTCCGAGCCCGTCACGGACTACATCCGCTGGGAGCACGCCGCCACCCCGCTGAACGTCGAGGCGGGTGAGCTGGTGCGTTGGCTGCCCCGCCGGCGGGCCGTGGACATTGCCCTGCCGGGAGCCGACTTCTGGCTCTTCGACGACCGCCTGGTGCAGTTCAACATCTTCACCGGGGACGGTGATTGGGCGGATCCGCCCAAGGAATTCAGTGAGGACCCCGCCGTGGTCAAGCTCTGCTCCGATGCCTTCGAGGCTGTATGGGAGCGTGCCGTCGACCACGAGAAGTACACCGTCTGACCCGCACCTCACTCCATGCCCGCCTCCCCCTCCTCCAGCGCCCAGGCAGCCCGTGAAGCGCTCGCCGTGCGCCTGACGCACCTGCGCAAGGACGCCGGCCTCACCGGAAAGGAACTCTCCGCCCGGTGCGGCTGGCACCCGGCGAAAACCACCCGCATCCAAAAGGGCGAGGTGCAGCCCACCGACGGGGACATCCGTGCCTGGTGCGCCGCCTGTGGTGCCGCCGACCAGGCCGATGACCTGATCGCCACGGCCTGTGCGGTCGACTCGATGTATGTGGAGTGGCGCAGGAGCCACCGGACCGGCATGCGCATGACGCAGGAGGACATCTACGACCGCTACGCGCACGGCGGCGTCACCCGCGCGTACGTGTCCAACGTCGTGCCCGGTTTCTTCCAGACCCCCGCCTACGCCACGGCCCTGATGGAGGCCATCACCGACTTCCAGGGCACCCCCAACGACGTCTCCGAGGCAGTCGCGGCCCGCGTCGCCCGGAGCCGGTTCCTGTACGAGGGCGGGCATCGGTTCGTCGTGCTCATGGAGGAGTGCGTCCTGCGCTACCGCGTCGGCGACGCCGAGACGATGGCCGGACAGCTCAGGCACCTGCTGACCGTGATGCCGTTGCCCTCCGTCTCCCTAGGCATCATCCCCTTCACCGCGCAAAGGACCATGTGGCCGCTGGAGGCGTTCTACCTCCATGACGGCGCACGCAGTGTCGTGGAAACCCTCACGGCCGAGGTCAACGTGGTGCAGCCGCGCGAACTCGCCGACTATCGCAAAGCGTTCGGGGAGCTGACGAAGATGGCCGTCCACGGCAACGCCGCCCGCGCGTTGATCGAGTCGGCGATCAGCGCCCTCGGATGACGTCGCGCAATTCCCCGCAATTTTGTTGAGGCGGAACTCCGGCTCTCCGTACGGTCGTTGGCGTCGCCGGGCAGGTCCAGGCTTCCCCTCGGCGGCAGCGCAGGAGAGTCCCGCTCGCACGCCCCAGTGCGAGCGGGACATCCCAGCCCTGAGGAGACGACCCCGTGAGCGTCATGACCAGACCCACCGCAGTCGGACCGCCCGGCTACACCGAAACCCTTCCCTGCGAGCCCGAGACGGCCCGCTGTGCCCGGAGCCTTGTCTCGGTCGCGCTGAACACCTGGGGCATAGCCGAGCTGGCGGAAGCGGGCACGCTGATCGTCTCTGAGCTGGTGGGCAACGCGGTCCGCGACACCTCGTGCCGTCTGGTCCGGGTGTCCGTCCGGAGAGTCACGGACGATCTCGTACGGATCGGCGTCACCGACAAATCGCACTCCCTGCCGAGAATGGATCTGGTCGCCGGCGGCGATGAGACGGGGCGCGGCCTGGTCCTGGTCGACGCGCTGTCACACCGCTGGGGCTACGACGAAATGCCCTGGGGCAAGACCGTCTGGGCGGAGCTGGCGGTCCCGGCGTGCTGACCCTGCGGCTGCTACCCGAAGACGAGCTCGCGGGCGTCGCCGATCCAGAGCGATGCGTAGAGCTGGCCGTACCCCGCCGCACCGCGGGCACGTTCGCCGTCCGCACCCTGCGCCTGACATCCGCCGACCTCCTACGGCTGCGCACGGAAACCGACCTGGCGCTCGCGGACATCCGCACCGAGGTCGTGCGCGCCGAGGCCGCCTGGCACCAACGACTCGGGAAGTGGCACGCCGACGGGCGAGCAGCCGTCGAGGCCGGCGAACCGGACACGGCCCTGCTCTCCCGTGTCCTGGAGCGACTGCGGACCTCCTTGTAGCACCCACAGACCCCGCCCGGTGTGCCGAAGGAAGCCGCGGGCGGTACGGCGCGCGCCCATGTCCGCCCCAGGCGGGCCAGCGACGTCGCGCTGGATCCGCGCTGCCTGGAACCGGCACAGCGGATCCCCTCAAGACCTCTCGCTCCGGCTGAGCGGGAGGAAGCCCACAGAACAGGAGTGCACCATGCCCGAGACCGTCGTCATCCAGCCCGTCGAGGACGGGTTGCTCGTCTCCCGGAAGTCCATCGCCGCCGCCCGCTCCCGTGCCGAGCAGCCGTCCGACGGTGGTTCGACCGGCGTCTCCGACACCAACGACTGAGCGGAGCCGACAGAAGTGACCGCCTTCTCAAAGGTGGTCGAACGCCGCGGTGGGGACTTCCCCACCGGGGCCTTCGGCCGCACGTACCGCATCTGGCGCGGCGTCGCCGACTTGTCATCCGTCCTGACGTGGGACGACCTCAACACCGTCATCGGCCGGGGACGCCTCGAACCGCCCCGCCTCCGCCTGCACCGCGGCGGAGAACTCATCCCGTGGCAGCGCTACGCCACCGCCGTCACTGCCCGCAGGAACGAGTCGTTTTCCGGGTGGACGAAGACCTTCACGGATCCCCGGCTCTGCGCGGCCATCGTCGACCGGCTCACCTTCAACGGCGCGATCGTCCAGACTGGCACCGAGTCCTACCGCCTCGCTCACACCGAGGCGCAGGCAGAGCGGGCCGAGGCCGGCTGAACAGGCTGGTCCGCCGGGGCACCCGTCCGGGAGACAGGACGGCCTGACGGCCGCTTCCCGATCACAGTGGATCATCAGCGGATGTGGCTTCGGGCCGAGCCGCCGCGATCGCCAGCAGTTCGGTGGCGGTGCGGCTGCCGTCGACCGGAACGGGCGTGTTCATCAGCCAGTCGGCGGTGTCGGCCGCCGTCGTGGGCGGAATGACGAGCAGGGTGCGGAACCCGTCGCGATAGGAGCAGAGCAAGATCACGTTCTGCTCCTGGCCGGACACGGACCACCCGGCCGTCACATAACCCTTGC
The DNA here is from genome assembly GCF_053611585.1 of Streptomyces sp. NPDC054794. NCBI lineage: Bacteria > Bacillati > Actinomycetota > Actinomycetes > Kitasatosporales > Streptomycetaceae > Streptomyces > Streptomyces sp. NPDC054794. Next base: position 44,913 of record NZ_JBSHAQ010000043.1, read on the forward strand.
CGACCGCGACCTGGTGCGGGATACCGGGCCACAGCTGGATCCCCAGAACGACCCTGGTGATGGTGCCCACCCCGTCCATCGCTTCCACGAGAAGGGGCAGCTCTTCGACGAGATCGTGAGAGTAGGGCCACCATGCTCCGTCGAGTCCGCCCGGGACGGCTTCGTACGGTGCCAGCGAAAGCCGCACCGGCAGCGGTGAGGAAGGACGCGCGGAATGATCGGCAGTCGGTTCCATGATGTGAACCTGCCCCCGGGTACGGTCTGACCGGCCCGGCATTGTTGCTCACCGAGAACGGCACCGGCATGGCCGCCGACGCACGCAATGCCCTCGGTGTCCACAAGACTACTCCCGGCGAACTCACCGAAATCGCGCACGCATGGGCCCGCGGGCGCTGGAATGCCCCTGGCCAGGGCCTGTGAGCGCCTGACCAGGGACATACAGACGCCTGTCTCCCCAAGAAGGCCCTGCCGCCCCGGAGCATGGTCAGAGGCGTCCAACGGGTCGGGTGCTGCTGAGAGCGTCCCAAGCTCCTGCGGAGCACCGCTGGGGTCTTCGTCATGGATACGCCTTCGTCCACCTCGCAGAGAGGGTCGACCGGGCACACCCCGACCCTGACCGGCCTGTTGCGCTGTCCCTTGTCGGGGGCGGGCAGCCCCCAGAGGAACGGGAGGCGAAGAGCAGCGCGATCTCGCCAGAGCCCAACCCATGAGGCCCGCACACCAACCGTTCCGGGAAACCTCAGCCCCGCAAGTGACATCAAAACAAAACTCGCTGACAATGATCACAGAGATCTCGCCACAGCGACTACCGAAGTCACCGTGAAACGACTCCCACGGAAACTGACACAACCAGACTCCCGAGCCCGGTCCGCGAGGTTCGGATCCGTATCGTGCTGCACTGTTGAAGGCCACCGCCGGGCAGCTGAGTAGGGAGCTGCCTCGGAAGCAACCGCTCCCCCGTGGCCATTCGAGGTCCCCGACGCTCTGACTGCCGTCGACGTGAGCGGCTGCTCGAGCACAGGGTGGCGGATGTTCCGCGGGTTCGAGGTCAGGCAGTGTGCCCCACGGGCGGGTCTTCTGCCGTGGCCGCCGCCATGAGCCGCTCGGCTTCCGCGTCGGTGGCGGCGGGTGGCACCACGAACAGGTCCCAGCGGCCGTAGCCGGGGGCGAGCAGACAGACGGTGTGCTCGGCTCGCGGCGAGCCTGTCCGGCGCAGGTGTACAACCTGGTCTTCGACGAGCATCCCGCCCTGGGGGAACGACCACATCGCTCCGTTCACGAGGACGCTGCTGATCCGTCCCCAGTGGTGCGGCAGCCCGGCGAGCAGTCCGGGGAGCTCACCGGTCAAGTCGTACGATCTCGGCCACCAGGCTCCGTCGATTCGCCGGGCCGAGCCGCCCTGGCGGGACGCCCCCAGCCGCAGTCGGGCTGAGGGCGGGCGGAGTGGCGAGGCGGTTGTCATGCGGGCTCCTGGGCTGGGGACCGTGGGAAACCCGCCGAGATCGGTGGCTCGGAGGGCGCCGGTTTGTCCGGCGAGGACACGCGTCGCGCGGTCTCGGCCGGATGCGTCCGGTAGACGGGCGGCCTGCTGGCCTCCAGCCAGGAGCGGAGTGGGCCGACGCCCCGCGCGGGGTCGAGCGTGAGGTGCAGACGCGTCCCTCTCCCCGAAGGGAAGGCCGGATAACTGCGCTGCTCGCCCCCGGCGAACAGCACCCGGAGTGCGTCCGCGACGTGCCGGGCCGCCTCGGGGTCCATGGAGACGATGCGGACCTCGACCATGCCTTCGGCGGGAGCGTCGTCCGGCGCGTCCACAGTCAGAAGTGGGTACGGGTGGTGAAGGGGTTCGGGGGTCATAGGGCGGAACCTGCCCCGGGCCGTGAGAACGGCTCGTATCGTGTCGCGCGGCCCTTGCGGTGCCGCGCGCCGAGGACGAGACCAGTCCTGTCACCGGTGTACGAAGTACCCTCGACACCCCCACGGTACTCCTGACCCTCGTGGCAGCCGCTTCCGTCTGCGTGGGACGTACGGTGGAGGTACCGAGGGCATCGCGTACTCCGGCCGCCGCGCCGGGTCGCCCTCGGCGAGAGATGGACCCCGGGCCGCCCCAAGGGCCGGCGCGGAGACGGGTCGGCATCATGTTCGCCGCGGTCGAAGCAGGTCCGCGCAAGTTCGTCATGGCTGCGCCCATACCGTGTGCCCGTACCGGCCCGCGCCCCTGTCGAGGGGAGGCGTGATGGTCCTTTCCCGGCTGGACATCCACCGGCGGAACCGAGGGGAGGGGGCGCTCATCACGCTCGCTGGTGAGATCGGACCGGCGACGGCGCCGCTGCTGCGGGCCGCACTGGAGCAGTGTCTGCGCGACGGCGTCACCGTCGTCGATGTCGACCTGACCACCGTCGGCTCCTGCGATGCCCGGGGTCTGGACGTCTTCCTGTCGGCGTCACGGCGTGCCGGCCGGGTGCACGCCTCGCTTCAGCTGCACCACCCGTGCGCACAGATCACCCGGCTCCTCGCCGTCACCGGATCCACCCCCCTGCTCCTCGCGGCCCCCACGGATCCCGTGCCGCCCGCCCTGGAAACGGCCTCCTCGGGCCTGTCTGCCGGCGGGGCGCGGGCGCCTGAGGACCTCGCTCGTGTGCCGGTCCTCAAGGACGGGATCCGCCTGCGCCGGCTGACCCGTTGGCAGACCGAAGGGATGGGGGAGGACATCGCGGACCTGGCCATGGCATCCGTCGCGGGCACCCCCTGTGAGTCGTTCCACGACCGGAGAGATTTCCTGCGCCGCCTTGCCGTCGGTGCCCGGCGCCCCGGCTTCGCGCTGCTGGTCGCCGAGACGACGGTGCTGGTTGGTTGTGCTTACGGCTTTCCGGTGGGCCCAGGCGGCTCCGGTCGGCGAGGGTTCGACCGAATGCTGCAGGAGAGCATCCAACGGCTCACTGCCTGTGCGCGGTTTGTCGTCCTCACGCAGGTCGTGGCCCATCCGCATGCTCAGCACCGCGACATTGCCCGCCGCCTGCAACAGCGTCTGCTCACCGACCGGCATTCCGCCCTGGGAGTCACCCTGCTGCATCCGGCCGACCAGGGCGGACATGCCGCCTTGGAGTCCTGGGGTTGGCAGAACATGGGAGAGATCGTCGGGCTGCCCGGCCCGGTCGCTCCCTGCGTGCTGATCCTGCCCCTCGTAGGGCCGCCCCCACCAGGCCGATGATCGAGACGTCTGCAGCGGGCGGGCATCCCTTGCGTAGACGGCAGACGGCAGACGGCAGACGGCAGACGACTCTGAGGTCCAGGCCGGTGCAGCCGCCGGTTCGGCACCTCGCGCCGCCCGCCACGGCCGGGAGTACGCTGACCTTACCGAGAGCTTTTCGGGCGCACGACCACGGCGACGCCGTTCCCGTCGGGTGCCAGACGCGGGCAGCCGCGAGCAGCCCGGAACGGGATCGCACGATGGACGCCATCACAAAGCCCGCCGACGGTACGTCGCCAGACGACGCCCGGACTTACCAGATGCCCTTGCCCCGGCTGCGCCTCACGCCGGACGTCAGCCACGGCCCGCTGGACGGTGCGTGGTGGCCGCGCTGCGACGCGCTGGAACTGGAGTTGCCCGCACTGGTCGGCTCCTTGGACCCGGGTGCCGGCACCGTCACCCGCGTCACCGTGGACACCGCGTCCTGGCCCGATGCCCCGCAGACGGTGATGGCGCCCGGACACGTGATCGAGGTGGTCCGGACCGGGTCGGCCGCCGAGGCGCATGCCATCACTCTGGACTGCGGCACGGTTGGGCGCTGGGAGTTGCTGGTGATCCCGCCCGACGAGCCCGCCGGAGCGGCCACACGGCTGCTCACCGCTGCCGCCGACCCCGACAACCAGCTGTCGGCCCCGCACATGCTGGCACTCGCCGAGGCCGTCCTTGACGAAGAAGCCACTTGGGAGTCGGAAGGAGGACATGGACTCAGGTGAGGGCCCGACGCCTGTCGGGCCGAGGTGATCGGCCGGCCGGTCCGGTCGTCCACGACCCGCGGTGGTGGAGCGATGACACTGGCAGTCCCTTGGCCGTCCCACCCCGCCGCAAGCGATACGCGCGGATCACGGCGGGTGAGCGGATGAGGCCCGGACGGCGCGCGGACCGCTCCGAGAGCTTCGGGGAAGCGCTGCTGGGAGCGGTTCTCGATCGCGCCCACGAGCTTCCTCCCCATCTCATCGGGCCGCTGGTCGCCGACGTGGTGAAGCTGTTGCGGGGCCGCCGTCCGCAGGTACTGCTGCAGGACTATGGCCAGCTGCTGCTCGTACCCCTGTCCGGCGAGGGCCTCACGGACGGCGAACCGCAGGTGATCGACGACTCCGAGGCGGGCCGCTGCTTCCTCGACGCGGTCCCCGTCGAGCTCGCCGAGGACGACGGCGTACGGGTCCATCTGCCGCTGCTGGACGGCGGCGACCAGGTGGGGGTCATGGCGGTGACGCTGGACAGCGTCGATGACGACGACCGCCGCCTGCTGCAAAGGATCTCCGGTCTGGTGGCCGACCTGCTGGTGACCAAGCACGGCTACTCCGACCTGTTCTTCCGTGTCCGACGCGGTGAAGCGATGAGCGTCGCCGCCGAGATCCAGTGGTCCCTGCTGCCACCGCTGGCGATGATCATGCCTCGGGTCGCCGTGGCCGGAATCCTGGAACCCGCCTATGGCGTGGCCGGTGACAGCTTCGACTACGCCCTCAACGGGGACATCCTCCACGTGGTCATGATCGACGCGATGGGGCACGGCCTGGACGCGGCCACGATGGCCACCGTGGCCATCGGCGCCTACCGCCACGCCCGCCGCGCCGACATCGGGCTGTCGGAGATCTACGACTTCATGGACCGCGCCGTGGCGCAGCAGTTCGGTCCCGAGCACTTCGTCACCGCGCAGATGATGCAGCTGGACACGACGACAGGACAGCTCCAGTGGGTCAACGCAGGGCACCCACCGCCGATCCTCGTCCGCCACCACCGCGTCGCACGACGCCTCACCGCCCCGACAACCCTCCCTGTCGGCCTGGGTGGTTCCGAGCCACGGATCAGCGAGCTGAAGCTGGAACGCGGGGACCGCGTCCTCTGCTTCTCTGATGGACTGGTCGAGGAGCACCACACCGGTGGCGAGGAGTTCGGGGAGGACCAGCTGATCGACTGTGTGAACCAGCTGGAGAGAACCGGCCGCGGGATCCGGGCGGTCACGCGCTCCCTGTCCCACACACTCAAGCGGGCGCGAGGCGGCCACACCACGGACGACGCGACGCTGCTCATGGTCGAGTGGCGCGGCTGACCTCATCGCTGTCGTGCGCCGTTTCCTCCGTCGGCCTCGGCTGAGGGGACGGCCCGTCAGTCCGACGGCGCCTGCCCGCTTCCGGTGTCGATGAGGATCTGTTCCCCCCGGGTGATGTTGTCGGCGCGGACGGCCTGGGCCATCGCGGCGTGCGCGGCCTCTGGTGTCGCGTGCGGCGGAACCACCAACAGCGAGAACACGTCCTGGTCGCCCCGTGTGATCAGGACGGTGTCGTCACCCACCGGGAAGGAATCGATGTGCACCACCCGGTCGTCGACGACGATCCGCGTCGGGAGCCCTTCCCAGGCCGCGGTGTCCAGCCCGACGCGGGTCACGGGGCCGAGGTGCACGGTGAGGGCGCTCAGCAGCGCGGGCAGCTCGGCACCGATGTCGCGCGACCGCGGCCACCACGCACCATCCAGGACGCCTTCACGCGACTCCGTCGTCTCCAGCCGGAGCAGCGCGTATCCCGGCCGGACGGCCTCGTGAACGCCACTGGGCAGATGCCGGGAAACAGGGGGTGGATCGGAGCCGGTCATGGGGGACCACCCGTCTTCGGGAACCGGTGGGAACACGGGATTCGCCTCGCCCTCCCACGCTACTCCCCGTGCCGCTGGTGGCCGCTGCCACCGGGGCCTGCGTGAGCGATGCGTGAGCGGACCCTGCGGCACCGGCCGTCACGGGTAAGACCACTCAACACCCAGCACCTGCCCTGACCAGGCCGTTCCGGACACCGAAGGAGAGCCTGGAACCACCCAGCACACCCCCATCAGCCCTCGTAATGCGTAGGTCTCGGGTTCGAATCCCGAAGGCGGCTCATCTGAAACCCCAGGTCGGATCCAATCCGCCCTGGGGTTTTCTCGTTCGGCGTTCAGCATTCGGCGTTCAGCGTTCACCGGTCGGCCCCGGCCACAACGCCCGTACCGCGTCGGGCATCTCGGCCACGGCGGCCGGATCGAGCAGGGCCACTTGGAGGATGTAGCCGGGGAGGACGGCGAGCATCGTCGAAGCGATCACGTTCGTGGGCAGACCGCCGGCTTCCTGGTGGTCGCGGACCAGGATGACCAGGTTGGCGTGTATGCGGCCCATGAGCTGGTCGAGCTTGCCCGCCAGTGAGCGGTTGCGCACGGCCTCTCCCCAGACCAGGACCGCGAGGCCGGCCGGGTCTTCCTCGACGGACTTGGCCCGAATCACGTCGAGGAGTTCCGCCATGACCGCCCCCATGGACCGGCCCGGCCGGTTCGTGGCGACGGCGAGCGTGATGTCGAGGACATCGCGCATGTTCTCCTCGGCGATCGCGAGGATCACCTCGTCCTTGCTGGTGAAGTGCCGATACACCGCGCCCGCGGACAGCCGCGCCTCGGCGAACAGGTCCTGCATGGACGTGGAGTGGAACCCGTCACGGAGGAAACAGCGGCGCGCCGCAGTCAGGATCTGCTCGTGGCGGGCGTCCATGTGCTGCCGGGTGACCTTGGGCATGAGGCCAGGGAAACTAAGAAAACGAACATTCGTCTTGACGGGTGCCCGCGCGACGGGCAAGACTGGAGTCCAAGAAAACGATCATTCTCTTTTGTGGGAGGACGGGCTGTGAGGAGCCCCTTGTCAGGACACCGGACATGGCGCGAGGTGGCCGTTGCCGCCGTGGCGCTGCCCCTAGTGATCGCTCTGGCGGTGCTGGCGTTCGCCTGGCCGGCGGGGCGGCTCGCGCCGCGCGACCTGCCGGTCGGGATCGTGGGCACAGGGACGGCCAGCCAGCACGCGGTGGAGGGACTGGTCCACAAGAAGCCCGGCGCGTTCGACTTCCACCTCTATCCCGACCGGCGGGCCGCGCGATCGGCGATCAGGAACCGGGACGTCTACGGCGCCTTCGTCATCTCAAGCCACAAGATCACCGTGCTGCAGGCCTCTGCCGCCAGCACCTCCGTGGCTCAGCTGCTGGGGCAGGTCGGACAGCAACTGGCCGATCGGGCCACCCAGCAGGCCGCTGAGCGGGCGGCCACCGGTATGCACTTCTCGGCGAAGGCCCCGAAGATCCGGACGGTCGACGCGAAGGCAGTCGACGTGGTGCCCGTCGCCGAGGAGGATCCGAGGGGTGTGGTGTTCAGTTCGGCGGTCTTCCCGCTCACGATCTGCGCCATCCTGATCGGAGCGTTCGTCGCGATGGCGCGGGGCCTGCGACGCCCGTGGCAGCGGGTGCTGACACTTCTCGTCGCCTGCGCCGTCGCGGGCCTCGGTGTCTACACCGTGGCCCAGGGTTTCCTCGGGGCGTTGCCCCACGATCATGTGGCCACATGGGCGGTCCTGTCGCTCGTCCTGATGTCCATCAGCGCCACCGCCGCCGGGCTGATCCGACTCGTCGGGCCGTCGGGCCTCGGGCTCAGCGCCGTGCTCATGGTCTTCGTCGGAAACCCCTTCTCCGGTGCCACCTCCGCTCCGGAGATGCTCCCCAAGGGCGTGGACTACGTCGGCCAGTGGCTGCCCCCCGGCGCCGGAACCGGCCTGCTCCGCGACACCACGTACTTCGACGGCAACAACGGCGCCGGCCACCTTGCCGTCCTCGCCCTGTGGACCGTCTGCGGGCTCACGGCGATTCTGTTCGGCCACCGGGTCAACGGGGAAGCCCGCGGTACGAAGACCAGTGCGCCGGCTTCCGGAGAGTTGCTCCCGGCCTTGCCGGGGCCCGGCGCCGCTTCGCCGATTCGGCGTCACGCGCCCGCCCACGCCCACGCCCACCGTCATGACGGCGACGACTGATACCGGGCGCTTCACGTGCGCGATCCGGCCCTGGCTGTCAACGCGCAGGCGGCACACCCAGGGCGCGGCCCGGCAGGCAGACGGGCCGACCCCCGACACGACCACGACCACGGCGTACTGCGCGAGGTGTTGAACCGTGATGCCTCGCGCCGTGCCGGAACGGACGCGCACCATGACCGCCCCACGACACCCCCAGCCGGTACGCCGGTCCGGACACCCGCAGTCCACCGGTGTCGCTCCGCCCATCACTCGGGCCTTCGCGCTGCTCAGCAGACGCTGGAACGGACTGATCCTCACGGGTCTGGCCAAAGGCCCGGCCGACTTCGCGCAGATTCGTGAGCGCGTCCCCGGCATCAGCGACCGCATGCTCGCCCAGCGCCTCAGGGAACTGACCGCGATCGACCTCGTCGCCCAAGACGTCCGGACCGGGCCGCCGTCGAGAACCCAGTACGCACTCTCGCCGCACGGCAACGCCTTCCTCATCCCCCTGGCCGCCTTGTGCGTGTGGGCGGAGGACCACCTTCCGGCGAGCGGCTCGTGCTCGCCGGCATCGGATCGACCGGCCGCGTCAGGCCGATGACCTCCCGTTCCGTGCGGACCGAGCGCGCGCAAGCGGTGGCCGGGTTCACAGGCGCACGATGACCAGGGCGGTGTCGTCGGTGGCGCCGCCGGGCGGGAGCAGATCTCCGAGCACGGCGTCGGCGAGGGCTTCGCAGTTGTCTGCCCGGTGGCGGGCCGGCTCGCCCCGTCGACAGCCCGGCCTGCACGGTGGTCCGGCCGCCGGGTCCGATTTGTCACGTTTCGCGGCCCTCGGCTGTCAAAAGGGTAGGTATGCGGAGCAATGAGGGAGATGGGTCATCTTGGACGTCTACGAGGCAGTCACGAGCCGACGGGCCGTGCGCGGGTTCATCGACCGGCCCGTTCCGAGGGAGGTGCTGGAGCGGGTGCTGTCCGCCGCGGCCTGGGCGCCGTCCGGGTCGAACCTCCAGCCCTGGCACGTCTACGTGCTGACCGGTCGACCGCTGGCCGACCTCAAGGAGCGCGCCGGCAAGCGCGTGATCGCGTGCGACACCTGGGACGAGCGGGAGTACGAGATGTACCCGACCACACTGAAGTCCCCGTACCGCGAGCGCCGATCCGCCTTCGGCGCGGAGCGTTACAGCGCACTCGGCATCGCGCGCGAGGACTGGGAGGCGCGTCAGCGGGCCGCTTCCGCGAACTGGGACTGCTTCGGCGCGCCCGCCGCGCTGTTCTGCTACATCGACCGTGACCTGGGACGGCCCCAGTGGTCCGACGTGGGCATGTATCTGCAGACCGTGATGCTGCTGCTCCGCGACGAAGGCCTGCACAGCTGCCCGCAGATGGCGTGGTCGGTCTATCGCAAGACCGTCGCGGAGGTCGTGTCACCCCCGGACGACCTCGTCCTCTTCTGCGGCATGTCGATCGGCTTCGAGGACACCGCGGCGCCCTACACCCGTACGGGCCGGGCGCCGCTCGACGAGACGGTCACGTTCGTCGACGGTCGGTCGTGAATCCGGCGACTTGTCCCGTCGGTGGCTCCGGGGCGAGTTGGTGGAGCCACCGACGGGCCCGTCCGTCAGGGGGATCAGTCCTCGTTGGCGTCGAGGACGCGGCCCTTGAGCTTGATCGGGTTGGCGGCGCCCACCTTGAGCTGACCGTCCGTGTAGCGACCCGGTGCCGCGCCGTCGATGGCGGTGACCTGGGCCGCGTAGCCGAGGGCCTCCTGGTTGGTGGACAGGTACGGGTTGTGGGTGAAGGTCATCGTGCGGCCCCCGTCGCCGAGGGTGCCCTGGGTGGTCTTCAGATTGCCCTTGGCCTGGAGCGTGTTGACGTCGTGATAGGCCCACGAGAGCCAGCTGGTGAACACGAAGCCCGTGGGCGCCTTCAGGCTGAAGGTGACGTCGCCGGGGTTCACCGGGTCCGGCACGGTGCTGAGGATGCCGAAGCTGAGGTGAGCCGGAACGCCGCCGGGCGCGTCCTCGACGATGCCCTGCTGAAGGATGTACAGCTTGTTCTCGGAACCCGGTTCTACCGGGGACTGGGTCTGCGTGGCCATGGGTTTCCCTTCTGCGAATGGGTGTTTCCGCGTGGGCGGATCCGCCGGTGGCGGGCTTGGGGGTGGGCCTGCTCATGCACTCTCGGGGCGGTCGGCGGCCGTCATGAGCCAGGCGGAGGGGGCCGCGTCGGCGGGCGCGTGGTCGGCCAGGAGCGGGCCGAGGACGGCGAGGGCACCCAGGACGACGTCCTCGTAGAGGTAGAAACCGGCCTGGAGAGGCGGCAGTTCGGCTTCGGTGCCCCGCGGATCGGCTTCCGGGCCGGTGGCGGGGGCGTATCCGGTGTCGTCGTCGGCCTCGGCCTGGGGAGCGGGCGTGCCGAGCAGATCCGTGAGGTCCTGTGCGGCGCCCAGGAAAGCGGTGCGGGCGGTGGTGGCCAGCAGGCGCAGGGGGAGGTCGAGCGCGGCGGCGGTGCGCTGGCCGGGGATCAGTTTCGTCGCGGCGGGTGCCTTTGCGGTGGCGGCGGCGAGCCACTGGACGGGCAGGGTGCAGGCGGAGACGATCCGTTCGGTGGACACCAGGGGCGGCGGGTCGCCGTCGACCATGAGGTCCTCCCACTCCATGAGGTCGAAGAGGAACTGGCCTCCCTTGTAGAAGGGCCAGGGCCGGACCGTGTCGAGGAGCAGGCGGGCGCGTTCGGGGTCGCGGTGGCGCAGGGCCACGCCGTGTCGGGCCAGGGTGCACAGGCACTGACGCAGACAGCCGTTGACCTGGCCGAGGAAGGCGAAGGCGCGGAGGTCGGTCGGGGTCGGCGGGCCGGTGTCGACGGGGCCGGGCGGGGGCGGTGGGGTCGTGGTCACAGTGGCCTTGAGGTGACGTAGTGGGCGATCTGACGCAGGACGGCTTTGCCTTCGTTCTCGGGGATGATCCGGAGGTCCTCTTCGAAGCGGGCGATGCCCTCGGCGGCGAGCCGGTCGGCGAGGGCGGTGGCGTACTCGATGGAGCCGTGTCGGCGCATGGCGGCGAGGAGCTCCTCGGCGTGCTGCTGGGTCTTGTCGGTACGGCGCCTGCGCAGGACGTCGAAGAGACGGGGGCGCTCGTGGGTGTACGCGGTGCGGAAGAGGTGGATCAGCATCACCGTGCGCTTGCCTTCGAGCAGGTCGCCGAGGGGTTCCTTGCCGTAGAGGGCCTCCTCGCCGACCAGATTCAGGATGTCGTCCTGGATCTGGAAGGCGATGCCGATGAGGCGGAACGCCTCGTCGAACCGGCCCAGTACGGAAGGGTCGGTGACGCCGGCGCACACCGCGCCGATGCGACACGGGCTCATGCACGTGTACCAGCCGGTCTTCTTGGTGCTCATCGTGAAGTAGGCGTCGTCGGCCTCGGGCACGAAGTCGTGGCGGATCCAGCCCAGTTCCATGGCCTGCCCCTCGATGGACTCCCGGCACATGTGCACGGCCTCGTGGATGAGGCCGAGGGTGCGGGCCAGGCCGAGAGTTTCGAGGTTGGACAGGACGGCGTCGACGGCGAGCAGGTTCAGTCCGTCGCCGACGTTCACGGCCAGGCCGAGGCCGTGTTCCTCGTGCATGGTGGGCAGGCCGCGCCGGTGGGTGGACTCGTCGGCGATGTCGTCGTGCACGAGGAAGCCGTTGTGGAACAGCTCCAGCGCGGCGGCGGCGCGTACGGCGTCGTCGGGGCGTCCCCCGAAGGCGGCGCAGGCCGCGATGGTCAGGGTGGGCCGCAGCCCCTTGCCCTGCCGGGCGGGGTAGGAGCGCATGAGGTCGTACAGCTCGGCGCGGGGTTCCCGGTCGGGCAGGAGCCGTTCGATCTCCTCGTTGGTGCGGGCCCGGCACCGGTGCATGGTCTCCAGCAGGTCCGCGTCGCGGACGGGGTCCTCCAGTGACCAGTCGGTGCTGGTGCGGCCGTCCCACAGCAGGCGCGGCGCCGTGACGGTGGTGTCGCCGATCAGCGGGACCGGTGCCGGCGCGTCCTCGGGGGAGCGCCGGGTGAGGAAGTCCAGCGCAGTCCAGTCGACCGGGTCGGCGGCCGGCTCCGCGGCGGCGGGTGCCACGGTTCCCCACAGCTGGGGTGCCTGTTCGCGGTAGGTGCCCCAGAGTTCCTGCATGCTGCGCAGGCCGGCCGCGCGCTGGGACAGCAGCGTGAACGCGCGCCACACGGCGAGGGTGTCGTCGCGGGAGCCGCGGACGTCGAGGCTTTCGGGCAGGACCTGGTCGATGGGCGCGCGCTGGAGGTCGAACAGCAGGTTCATGGCCCGGTCGTCGAAGGCGACCTCGACGTCCGGATCCGGGCAGCGGTCCTGTTCCACGGCGATACGGCTGTGCCGCGCGGTGAGCGTGGCGTGACTGCCGTCGTTGAAGTGCAGGCCGAGCCGGATGCCGCGCAGCTGATCGGCCGCGGCGGCGAGGATCGCCGGCGCCCGGTCGGACAGGGCGGCGACGGTCTCGTCCAGCAGCCGGGCACCGGTGAACGCGGGCAGGGTCTCAGTCATGGGCACCTCCGGCGAACTCGACGATGCCGTTGGTGCGGAAGCCGATGCCGTGCCCGCCGACCCGGCCCTCCACGGTGCAGGGGCCGAGGGTCTCGTGCACGCTGAACGGGTGCAGGCTGGTCTCGGACGGGTTGGCGATCCGGCCCGCCGTGTGCGAGCGGAAGTCGAGGACGAGACGGTCGTCGCCGAGCCGGGCCGTGATCAGCAGCCGGCCGGGCACCGCGGCCGTCGGCGGCGTGCCCAGCATGTCCGCCAGTGGCGGCACCACGGCCACCCGGTCGCGGTCCAGGCTGCCGCTGACCGCCACCCGCAGGTTGCGGCGGGGGAAGTGGCGGATCATGCGTCCTTCGCGCCACAGCATCACCGACCCGTTGGCCGCGTCCGCCGGGAACCTGGGCTGGATCAGGGTGAAGACGACCGCCGAGGGCGGGGCGGCGTCGGCGGGGCCGGAGGGGTCGTTGACGAATCCGAACACCCAGCCGCCGAGCGTGGGCCAGGACCACCGGCCGCGTACCCGCTCGTGGTAGCCCAGCAGGTCCGTCTCCGTGGCCGTACCGTCGCCGTGCCACAGGGTTCCGGTGCCCAGGACGCCGGGCTCGGACTGCCACCGCAGGTGCTCGTCCCCGCCGAACGGCGCGCACTGCGAGGTGCACGGCCTGCTGGTCCGGGTCAGCCGTAAGTCCGCCGCAGGCACCGCCGACCGGGCCGCCACGCGGAACGTGCCGGGCTCGCCGTGCGGATGCGGTAACCGGAACGCCGACCAGGGCAGTTCGGGCTGCTCGGCGTTGAACTGTGTCGCGCTCCAGCCGGGCCCCTCCTCGTGGACGAGAAGGATGGCCATGTGCTGCCCCTCGGCGGCCGTGCCGGTGCCGCTGCGCCGTCCGGTGGCCGGGGCGCCCGGATCCGCGAAGACCGTTCCGCTGGAGGACCCCAGGACGGACAGGTTGGCGATCAGGGCCTGCCGGCCGCAGCGGGAGAGGAACGCGTAGTGCAGCCACTTCCGGTCGAGCGGATGGGTGAGCGGAGTGCCCGGGAAGGGGCCCGGGGGACCGAGTCTTGGGAGGGTTGGGGCGAACACGTTTCGAAAGCTAACGCATCGCATTGCCTTCATTACAACTTGTGATGATCAGGCGGGTGACGTGGGGGCAGAGAATCGTTTACTTGCATATTCGGGGTTTGAAAACGCAAAGAGCCGCCTGCGGCGGAACATCCGTCACAGGCGGCTTCGAAGGACCGTGGCGGCCCGGCTAGTCCTCGTCGTCCTCCAGAACGCTCGCTCTCAAGTGCGCTTCCGGCGCGCCCGCGACGACCGCCCGCCCGTCGGTGTACCGGCCCGGCTCGGCGTCCGTCGGGGCCCGGATGCCGAGCGTGTAGACCAGGGCCGCCGCCGGATGGTCCGGGGTGTTCAGGCGGGGCTCGTCCGTGACGGCCAGTTCCCTGCCGCCGTCCCGTACGGTCGCGGTCGCCGTCCCGCCGGGGAGCACCGTGCGGTCCGCGCGGTAGTACGCGCACGTCGCCCGGCCGTCGAAGACGAAACCCGTCGGAGCCGTGAAGCGGTGCTCCACCCGCCCCGGGACCCAGGGGTCGGTGGACGAGACCCGCACATGGATCAACTCGCTCGCTCCGCGCGGGATTTCCACCCCGACCTCCTGGCGGACCAGGAGTTCGGGGTGTCCTTGCGGCGCGGGTCGCCCTTGCGGCGCGCGTTCGGGTTCCGGCTTCTTCACCCCTTCCGGCTCTGGTTCCGGCTTCTTCTCGCCTCCCGGCTTCCTCCTGCCTCCCGGTTTCTTCTCGCTGCCCGGCTCGACGGCCCGGGAGGGCGCGGTGGTGAGGGGCAGGGCGGCGATCCGGTGGTGGAAGTTGTCCGCCACGAGCAGTCGCCCGGCCGGGTCCACCGCGAGACCGCACGGGTAGGCCAGCGACGTGGCGGCGGTCTCGGACATGGCGGCGGCCTCGGCGGCCGCGTCCGCCGTCGGATCCGGTCCTGCCATGACTCGGGCGGCTCCATCGGCCAGCCGCCACACCCGGTGTCCGTTCAGGTCGGCGGCGTAGACGGCCCCCTGGGCGTCGACAGCCACCGCGCACGGTGTGCTCCAGTCGACCTCCGGGGCGCCGCCGCTCCCGCCCGGCGGTCCCGCCAGTACCCGGAGCGTCCCGTTCCTGTCCAGCAGCAGGACCCGCCGGCCCGCCGGGTCGGCGATGTACAGCTGTCCGGCGGCGTCGGTCGCCAGGCCGGCGGGCACGAACGCCTCTCCGGCGTCCGCCGTACCGGAGCCGGCAGTACCGGCGTCGGCGGATCGTCCGGATGCCGTGACGACCGTGACGACCGTGCTGATGACGCCGTCGCCGTCGATCCTGCGCACCCGGGGGCTGCCCGCCTCACCGATGTACAGCGCTCCCGTGCCGTCCACGGCCAGGGCGCAGGGGGCGTCCAGCCGAGCTCGGTCGGCGGGGCCGCCGTCACCGTCGCCGCCTCGGGTGCCGTCTCCCGCGATGGTGGCGACGACGCCCGAGGGGTCGATCCGGCGGACCCGGTGGTTCATCTCGTCGGCGAAGAACACCGCACCGTCCGGGCCGACCGCGAGGGCGCTCGGGAAGCCCAGCCGGGCGCGTACCGCGTCCGCGCCGTCCCCGGCGAAGCCGCGCAGCCCGTCCCCGGCGACGGTGGTCAGTACGCCGGAGCCGTCGATCCGCCGGATCCGGTGGTTGGCGTGGTCGGCGATGAACACCGACCCGCCCCCCACTGCCACGTCCGCGGGGAAGGCCAGCCGTGCTTCCGGTGCGGGCCCGTCGTCCCCGGAGAATCCGGCGGTGCCGTTCCCCGCCACGGTGAGCGGCTCGCCGGGCCTGTCCGGGGAGGCCGGCTCACGCCGCCGGGACGCGGTCTTCGCCGTCATCCGGTCACCACCCGGCACCGTCGCGGTCGGGCCTCGGCGGTGCCCGGTCGCTTCCGCTTCCCTGCCCTCGTCTCCCGCATGTCCGTCTCCTTCCGAGCCGTCGTTGGCCTCCCCCTGCATACCGGCCGGGTCGGCCCCGCAGGAGCAGCGCACCGCGCGCTCCACCCGCACGAGGGAGAAGCCGGGCGGCAGGAGCCGGGCCGGGCGTCGGCGGGCCCGAAGGGGCGAAGGGCGGGGTGCGGCGGCGCACTCGGAGGGCGCGGGGCCGCCGCACCCCGCATCCGTGTGCCCTCACGTGCTTCAGGTCCACTCGAACAAGTGACGCAGGATCGATCCCGCATTCGCAGATGGGGGAATCGCGGCATACATCCTGTGGGCCCGGGCCAACGATGGACGTGGATGACGGCCCGGTGCGCGCCGCAACGCCTGCGTGAGCGCCCCTTTTCGAGGCCGTGGGAGGCGGACCACAAGCCCAGGAGGACGCGGAGATGGCCACCGAGGTGCAGTCCAAGAAGGAAGCCTACAAACGCGGCGAGGACCAGGGGCGCGCCGACGCGCTCGCCGGGCGCGCGCACGCCGACCCGCCCCGCGACGGCAAGAGAGGTGAGAAGGACCAGTACGCGAACGGCTACGACTGGGGTTACGAGCAGGGCCGTGCGCAGAAGCTGGACCTCGTGGTGTGGCAGGAAGGCGGCGTCGAGGACGCCCCTGGTGGCCTCGGCACCATCATCAACATCTGTGTCCGCACGCCGAACTGGGACGAGACCGTCGACGCCGGTGAACGCGAGCACGTCTTCACCGCCCCCACCGGTTTCCGCTGGAACGGCATGGTGGGTGCCCAGTACAAGCGCATGGACCAGACCACCGGCGGCAACCTGCCTCCCGTCCAGGCCAAGGTCAGCGACGACGGGCGCACCCTGACCTTCACCTACCACGTGCACCTGAACACGGGGAGTGAGGACAAGGACTGCATCGTCTACACCTGCGGCCTCGAAGCCGTGGACGGCGCCAGGCCCGGCCGTTTCACCGACGGCACCGCACAGATCGGCACCGCGCCCCCGGTCAAGCTCAAGGCCGAGGTCATCGAGGACGAGGACTAGCGAGAAGCGAGAGCAGGAGCCAGACACCATGACCACCGTCGTCACTTCCGGCGTCTTCCCGTCCACCGATCCCACCGCCTCGCCGATCAGCGGTCTGGGCACCGCGGATGTCCGGTGGGGCAGCAGCGGCTCCCAGAGCGGGTACCAGTTCCGCGGTTCGGCCGCGGACGTCGAGCTCGACGGCACCGAGTTCGTCATCGGTACCTTCGTGCACCGCAATCTGCCCACCAGCGTGAGCCCGTCGCAGTTCGACGTCCGGCTCACCATCGACGTCCTGTTCGAGGACGGCAGCAGCACCGACCTGAACTTCAGCTTCCACCACTTCGAGACGCCCAACAGCACCGGCAGCAGTCCCGTGGACGACGACCTGGTCGACCTGGAGACCTTCGTCCACCCGCAGCCCGTCACCATCGGCGGCAAGCAGTACCGGGCGGTCCTGAGCGGGTTCAAGCAGGGCGGCCGGATCGTCCGGCAGTTCCGCAGCCCCGAGGGCGGCGTCAACTTCGCCGAGGTCGTCTGCATGTTCACCGCCGAAGAACCGGACGTGATCATCTCCGACCTGCGTCATCTGGGCACGGGCCCGGGCCAGCCCGACGAGTACGTCGAGATCTTCAACCAGGGCGGTGCGCCGCAGGACCTGACCGGCTGGGTCGTGGAGTCCAAGCCCACCGGGCGCGACTTCCCCTTCCCCCCGGGGACGGTCATCCAGCCCGGCCAGCGCTACCGGATCTACACGAACGAGGCCCACCCGGAATTCGGCGGATTCTCCTTCGGCTCCGCCCAGCAGGTCTGGCGGGACGCGGGCGGCATCGCCCGCCTGGTCGCGGCCGACGGTCACGTCCCGGACCAGTACCCCTACCTCGACCGGGGCTTCAACACGACCGGCACCCCGTAACCGGGCCTCGTCGGCCTTCGACGACCGGTGGGGCCGAAGCCGGCCGCACCGGTCGGGCCGCGTTCGGTGCAGGGTGTCCGGGGGTGCGTCGGGCGGTGAGGCGTCGGCTTCGCCGAAGCGGTGCTATCAAGGGTATATGGAGGTATTTTCCGGGCACCCGCGGGGCCCGGAACGTCATCCGCCCATCGGGCACTCGCGCCACCGCGCCTCCCTGCTGGATCCGCGCACCACGGCCGGTCAGGTGTTGCTGCTCCAGGTCGTCATCGTGGTCCTGCTGGTCGGGGCGGCGGTGGCGGCCATGGTGCTGCAGGCGGCACATGGCGCGTTGGAGCTGGGGCGCCGCGAGTCGGTCGTGGCGGCCCAGGCGTTCGCGAGCGCCCCGGGCACGGCCGAGGCGATGCGGAGCCATGATCCGACGGCGGTGCTCCAGCCGCGGGCCGAGGAGGCGCGCAAACGCGCGGGCGTGGACTTCGTCATCGCCCTGAACACGCAGGGCATTCGTTACACGTATCCCTATCCGCGGGAGATCGGGAAGAAGTTCGTCGGAAACTTCGAGCCGGCGCTGAAGGGCCGAACCGTCGTCGAGCAGGCCGGCGGGCCGCCGCTGCCCGCGGGCAAGGGGACGGCCGTGCAGGCGGTGGTCCCGGTGACCGACGCGCACGGCAAGGTGGTCGGCCTGGTCTCCGCCGGAATCACGGTCAAGAACGTCTCGGCCCAGTGGATGCCGGAGCTGCCGATCATCCTGGGCAGCGGCGCGGCCGCGCTGGCGCTGGCCACGGCCGGAACGACAGCGGTGGCCCGGCGGCTGCGCCGACAGACGCACGGCCTGGGCCCGACGGAGCTGGCGCAGCAGTACGAGCACCACGACGCGGTCCTGCACGCGGTGCGGGAAGGCGTGCTGATCATCGACGACGACGGACGACTGCTGCTGGCCAACGACGAGGCGCGGCGGCTGCTCGGGCTGTCGGCGGACGCGCTGGGGCGCCCGGTGCGGGAGCTGGGGCTGCCGGAGCAGATCACCGGCCCGCTGTCGTCGCCGGGGGTGGTCACCGACGAGGTGCATCTCGTGGGGGACCGGCTGCTGGCGGTGAACAAGCGGCCGACGTACCCGCAGGCCGACCGGGGAGGCAGCGTGGTGACCCTGCGGGACACCACGGAGCTGGAGGCGGTCTCGGGGCGGGCCGAGGTCGCGCGGGAGCGGTTGAAGCTGCTGTACGAGGCCGGGGTGGGGATCGGCACGACGCTGGACGTGGGGCGTACGGCCCAGGAACTGGCCGACGTCGCCGCGCCGCAGTTCGCCGACCTGGTGACGGTGGACCTGCTCGACGCGGTGCTGCGGGGGTGGGAGCCGACGGCGGAGGGCTGGCGCCATCTGCGTCGGGCCGCGATCGGCGGCGAGCAGCGGATGATCCCGGTGTATCCGGTCGGCCAACTGATCACGTTCTCGCAGCGCACGCCGCACATGCGGACCCTGCAGGAGCGCCGGGTCATGCTGGAGGAGGACCTGCGGCAGGCGCAGGGCTGGCGGGAACAGGATCCGGAGCGTGCCCGCCGGGCCCTGGAGTACGGGTTGCGTGCGCTGATGACCGTACCGCTGTGGGCGCGGAACGTACCGCTGGGCGTGGCGAACTTCTACCGGACGGCGGACTCGCCGGCGTTCGAGCCGGAGGATCTCACCTTCGCGGAGGAACTGGCCGCGCGGGCGGCCCTGGCCATCGACAATGCCCGGAGGTTCACCCGGGAGCACGCGATGGCGGTGACGCTGCAGCGCAGTCTGCTGCCGCGGGTCCAGCCGGAGCAGGACGCGCTGGAGGTGGCCTGGCGGTATCTGCCCGCGGAGGCGGGGGTGGGCGGGGACTGGTTCGACGTCATCCCGCTTCCGGGCGCGCGGGTGGCCCTGGTCATGGGTGACGTGGTCGGTCACGGGCTGCACGCGGCGGCGACGATGGGCCGGCTGCGCACCGCGGTGCACAACTTCTCCACCCTGGACCTCCCCGTGGACGAGGTGCTCGGGAACCTGGACGACCTCGTCGCCCGCATGGACAACGAGGAGCACGCCGACGATGTCGCGGAGGGCCGCGAGGGGGAGGGGGTGACCGGGGCGACCTGTCTCTACGCGGTCTACGACCCGGTGGCGGGGGTCTGCACGATGGCCCGTGCGGGACATCCGGAACCGGTGGTGGTGCGTCCGGACGGAACGGTCACCTGTCCCGGCGTGCCGGCTTCGACGCCGCTCGGTCTGGGCGGCTACCCCTTCGAGATCGCCGAGTTCTCCTTGCCGGAGGACTCCCAACTGGTGCTGTACACCGACGGTCTGGTGGAGGACCGCAACCACGACATCGACGTCGGGATGGAGAAGCTGCGCCGGGCGCTGGACGGTTCCGGGACCCGCACTCCGGAGGAGACGTGCCAGGCGGTGATCGACGTGCTGAAGCCGGAACACTCCTCCGACGACATCGCACTGCTGGTGGCGCGCACCCGGCTGTTCCCGCCCGCGCGCGTGGCCGAGTGGGACGTGCCGTCGGACGCGGCGGTGGTTCCCTCGGTGCGGGCGCGGTGCCGGGAGACGATGCGGGAGTGGGGACTGGAGGAGACCGGGTACGCCACGGAACTGATCCTCAGTGAGCTGGTCACCAACGCGATCCGGTACGGCTCGCCGCCGGTCCGTGTGCGGCTGCTGTACGGACGCTGTCTGATCTGCGAGGTGGCGGACGGCAGCGGTACCTCGCCACGCCTGCGGCGGGCGGCGACCATGGACGAGGGCGGGCGGGGACTGTTCCTGGTGGCGCAGTTCGCCCAGCGGTGGGGGACGCGGTACACGACGCGCGGCAAGGTCATCTGGGCGGAACAGGTTCTCCCCGACGGCCCGTCCGCCGTCATGACCCACACACCGGTCGACTTCCTGCTCGACCAGTTCGACGATCTCGACGTGTGAACCCGCGCGGAGGACGGGGGCAGACCGGCACCTTTCGGCCCGGCCCCGTTTCTCTTCGTCCGGCCCGGGGCAATTCGGAACGCGAAAGATTTCAGCCTTTCCCGGGGAGAGGGAATGGCTGGATTTTTGCGTTTGCGCCTTGGGTCGATTAACCGTGGCGTAATGGTTTGTAAAATGTGATCCGCGTCACATTGCCGTAAGTGATCTGCACGCTACTCTCACATTCACACCAAAGGGGTTGCACACTCCGCGCTGTCCCGGCGGTTGAATCGTGCCGAGTCCCGACCGGACTCGCTGTTTCGACGGGGGAATACGTCTTGCGGCGTTTGGAAATAGACGAAAGCGCAAGGAACGTCGGCAAGGAGCGGAATCCGGATCTGGTCACCATCTGTGATCCGGCCAAGGCTTACGCCACGCTGTGTCAGGCACTTCTCGAACTTCCGCGCCAGGGCGGGGGCGGACTGGTCCGGCTGACCGGACGCTTCGCCGTCGACGCGCTCGGCCGCCCCGGCTCCGACCTGTCGCGGCTGGTACGGGACGAGGTCGTCCGCCGCGGTCACGAGCTGCGGCTGCTGGTCGGTCCGGCCGGCGCGGAGGAGCCCGTCACCCGCACGCTCGTCGCCCGCCTCGTCGCCGAGGGGGCCCGGGTCCGCGTCTCTTCCGGCCCCCTGCCCAACCTGGGCATCTGCGGCAGCGAGCTCGCCGTCGTGTACGCGTTCCCGCGGGATGGGCAGCAGTCCCAGGCCGCTCTGGTGGCCCGGCACGAGGCCGTGGCCGCGCTGGACCAGTACCAGCTGGTGCTGTGGGAGCACGCCTCGGAGCCGAAGCAGTTCTGCCACTCCGCCCGCCCGGCGGCGCTCGACGAGACCCAGGTGCAGGTCCTGAAGCTGCTCGGCTCCGGTATGAAGGACGACGCCGCCGCGCGCCAGATGAACGTGTCCGTTCGCACCTATCGTCGGCATGTCGCCGCCATATTGAAGTCCCTGCATGTCAACACCCGATTCGAGGCGGGACTGAAGGCGGCCGAACTGGGTCTCCTGAGCAAACGCCGCCCGTCCGCCCGGGAATCGGAGCGCGACGGTGGCAGGTTGATGCCGAGTTTTCTCTAGAAGAACGCTTGCCGGGGTGTCATCCGGCTTCTAAGTTGTTCTGCCGGATCGCCGGTCAACAGTATCTTCGCGCCATTCTCCGGCGCGTATGGACACGTCCTACGGCAGAAACGGATGACGGATGCCCATGACGAGTCTCTGCGTCGGAACCGGGGCGGCCGCGGGGGCGGTGACGGCCCGATGACGATTCCCGAGGCATTTCGGCGGCAGGCCGCGTCGCGTCCCGACGCGGTCGCCGTCGCCACGGCCCGCGAGTGGCTGACCTACGCCGAACTCGACGCCCGCTCCGACGCCCTGGCCCGTGAGCTGGCGGCGGCCGGGGTCCGCGCCGGTGACCGTGTCCTGGTGTGCCAGGAGCGGTCCGTCGGCCTGGTGGTGGGTCTGCTCGGGGTGCTGAAGGCGCGCGCGGCGTATCTGCCGGTGGATCTCGGCGAGGCCCCGGCGCGGCTGGCCGGAATCCTCGCCGACGCCGAGGTCCGGGTGGCCCTGTGCGACACCGCGGGAGTGGAGCTGCTGCGCGACCAGGACGTGCCGGTGCTGCACCACCTGGGGGACGCGCCCGGCACCCCTGCCGCCCTCGAAGTCCACGGCGATCCCGAGGACTTGGCATGCATCATGTACACGTCCGGGTCGACCGGCCGGCCCAAGGGTGTGATGGTGCCGCACCGGGCCGTCCTGAACCTGGTGACCGAGCCCAACTACGTGACCCTGACCCCCGAGGACCGGGTGCTGCACCTCGCGCCGGTCGCCTTCGACGCGGCGACCTTCGAGATCTGGGGCGCCCTGCTCAACGGGGCCAGGCTGGAGCTGGCGCCCGCCTCCTCCATGGGCCCCGAGGAGCTCGACGTACTCCTGGACGACCGGCGGATCAGCGTGCTGTGGCTGACCGCGGCGCTGTTCCACCGGCAGATCGACTTCTCTCCGGAGTCGCTGGGCGGGGCCCGGGTCGTCCTGGCCGGCGGGGACGTGCTGTCCGTGGACCACATCCGCAAACTCCGCGCGGCCGCACCGGAGTTGGAGATCGTGAACGGTTACGGCCCGACCGAGGCCACCACCTTCACCGCCTGCCACCGCATCGCGCCACAGGAGGAGTTCACTCACTCGGTGCCGATCGGTACTCCCGTCCAGGGCGCGCTGGTGGAGCTGCGCGACGAGTCCGGCGCACCGGTGCCCGAGGGCGCCGAGGGCGAGTTGTGGATCGCCGGAGCCGGTGTCTCGCACGGCTACTGGCGCCGCCCCGAGCTGACGGCGGAGAGCTTCGTCGCCGATGCCGAGGGCCGGACCTGGTACCGCACCGGCGATCTGACGCGGCGGCGGGCCGACGGCGTGCTGGAGTTCCTGGGTCGTATCGACGGGCAGTTCAAGTTGCGCGGACACCGGGTCGAACCCGGCGAGATCGAGAACCTCCTGACCACGTACCCCGAGGTCCGGCAGGCGGCCGTCGGGGTCCGCGAGAACCTGGTGGGCGACCCGAAGCTGGTGGCCTGGGTGACCACGGCCGGCGATCTGAACCGGCGGGCGCTGCGCGCCGACCTGCGCGAGCGACTGCCCGAGTACATGATCCCGACCGTGTTCGCGATCGTCGACGAGCTGCCCATCACCGCCAACGGCAAGGTCGACCGGCCCGCGCTGCCGACCCCCGACTGGCGGCGCAAGGACAACTATGTCTGAGCCGGGACAGCCGTCCTGGTCGGTGTCGCGGACCAGGCGCGGCACCGAGCGGTGCTCGACCACGACCGCCTTGGGCCGGCCGGTCGACCCCGAGGTGCACAGCACGTGCGCGAGGGCGAGGGAGTCCACGGGCACCGGCTCGGCCACCGGGTCGCAGTCCGCCGTCGCCCGGCGCACGTCGTCCGCCGTCACCACGACCGACGCCTCGGCGTCGGCCGACAACTGCCGCCGGTACTCGGGCGGGTGGCCGGGGTCGACGGGCGCGTAGGCCCCGCCCGCGTAGATCAGGGTGTGTTCCCCGTCGACGACGGCGAGGGCGTCCGGTTGCTCGCGCACCTGGGCGGCGAACAGTCCGGGTAGGGACGCGTCGGCCGGAAAAGGCGTGCCGGGACCCCGAAGCATGCCCAATTCGATTCCTCCCAGGTCCGGTTGGCAGATCGACGCCGTCGTGCCGTCCAGGGGCGCTAGACCGAAGACCGTACAGATCTCGATTCCCGCTCGGATGCCGCCGGGGCCGTGCTTGACCGGAACTTGCCATCATTCGCCGTCGCGTCTGGTGCGGCGCCGCGCGACCCCCTCAGGCTGCTGTCGGACCTGTTGCGGACTACAGCGACGGACTTCGGCGACCTAGAGAGGTAGCGCAAGTGCTGATAGTTGGTGTGAAGGCCTCGCACGACGGCGGTGTCGCCCTCATCGACGGGAACCGCCTCGTCTTCAGCGTCGAGGTGGAGAAGCTCGACAACAACGTGCGCTACTCGATGCTGCGGGACCTGGACCAGGTCGCAGAGATCCTGCGCTCCCAAGGTGTGGACGTGCGGGACGTCGACCAGTTCGTCGTCGACGGCTGGTGGCCGGAGAAGGGCGCGGACGTGCCCAGCGTGGCCACCACCCGGGGCGGCGAACACTTCGTGCTGCCGGTGGCGCCGTACGTGGACGGCATCGACTCCCTCGACCCGCTGCACCGCTACGAGTTCACCGCGCACGACTTCAACTCCTCGGCGCGCGGCTACGCCAGCTACCACCACGTCAGCAACCACGCGCTGGGCTCGTACTGCACCAGCCCGTTCGCGCAGCGCGGCGAGGACTCGCTGGTCCTGGTCTGGGACGGCGGCATCTCGCCCCGGCTGTACCAGGTGAGCGCCCGGACCCGGGCGGTCAAGCCGGTGGCGCCGCTGTTCGCGACGACCGGCAACATCTTCGCGGACTTCTGCGCCTTCTTCGAACCCTTCCGGCACGACGACGTCGCCCCCGAGGCGCGCGAGCTGCACCACCTGGGCGTGGCCGGCAAGGCGATGGCCTACGCCGCCCTCGGCACCGTGGAGGAGTCGGCGTTCGCCACCTTCGACGAGCTCCTGGAGAGCCTGCCGGAGATCTCCACCTTCAACGCGGCGGAACTGGGCCGGCGGGTGACCGCGGAACGTGACCAGCTCTTCCCCGGGATGACCAACGCGGACATCATCGCCACCTTCCAGGAGTACCTGGGTCAACTGCTCCTCGCCCGGCTCACCGACGTGGTCCGCAAGCGCTTCATGGGGCAGAAGCTCAACCTGTGCCTCGGCGGCGGCTGCGCGCTGAACATCAAGTGGAACAGCGTCATCCGCAACAGCGGGCTCTTCCGCGACGTCTGGGTGCCGCCGTTCCCCAACGACGCCGGTGCCGCGATCGGCACCGCCGCCTGCGAGCTGTACCGGCAGACCGACCACCTGGCGCTGGAGTGGAACGTCTACAGCGGCCCGATGGTGACCGAGGGCGAGCTGCCCGCCGGCTGGACCGTCCGGGCGTGCGACGAGCGCGAGCTGGCCCAGCTGCTGCACACCGAGGGCGAGCCCGTGGTGGTCCTGTCCGGCCGCGCCGAGCTCGGCCCGCGCGCCCTGGGCAACCGCTCCATCCTGGCCCCGGCGGTGGACCCCGGCATGAAGAAGCGGCTCAACGAGGTCAAGAACCGCGCGGACTACCGCCCCGTGGCGCCGCTGTGCCTGACCGACCGGGCCGCGGACATCTTCGACCCGGGCACCCCGGACCGCTACATGCTCTTCGACCACAAGATGCGGCCCGGCTGGGCCGAACGCGTCCCCGCCATCGTGCACCTGGACGACACCGCCCGGCTGCAGACCATCGACACCTCGGTGGACTGCGCGGCGGCCCGGATCCTCTTCGAGTACGACCGCATCAGCGGTATCCCCGTGCTGTGCAACACCAGCGCCAACCTCAACGGCAGCGGCTTCTTCCCCGACGTCGCCTCGGCCGCGCGCTGGGGTCACACCAAGTACGTGTGGTCCGAGGGACGCCTCTACACCAACCCCCAGCACTGAGCCCCACGGAGGTTACTGGCATGGCCAACCCCTTCGACGACGTGGACGGCCGCTTCCACGTCCTCGTCAACGCCGAGGAACAGCACTCGATCTGGCCCGCGTTCATCGACGTACCCGACGGCTGGGAGGTGCGCCTGCGCGACGCCGGGCACGCCGAGGCGCTCGCGTACGTCGAGGAGCACTGGACCGACATGCGCCCGGCCGGTCTCGTCACGGCGATGGAAGCCGATGCGCGCTCCGCTGCCTCCTGAAGCACGGCTGGAACTCGCGGCGCTGCACGCGTCGCTGAGTTCCCCCGTCAGCGAGTCGATGAACTTCCTCAACGAGGTGGCCCAGCGCTTCCCGGACGCGATCTCCTTCGCGGCGGGCCGCCCCTACGAGGGATTCTTCGACCTGGACCTGGTGCACGAGTACATCGAGACCTACCGCGCCCACGCGGCGCGGCGGCTCGGCGGCGACGAGAGGGCGGTGCGCCGGGAGATCCTGCAGTACGGGCGGACCAAGGGCATCATCCACGAGCTGATCGCCGAGAACCTGCGGGTGGACGAGGGCATCACCGCCGACCCCGACGACGTGGTCGTCACCGTCGGCTGCCAGGAGGCCCTCTACCTGACCCTGCGGGCGCTGCGCCGGGACGACCGCGACGTGCTGCTCGCCGTGGTGCCCAGCTATGTCGGGGTGCACGGCGCCGCCCAGCTCACGGACATGCGGGTGCTGCCGGTGCGCGACTCGGCGGCCGGCATCGACCTGGCGGACCTGGCCGAGGCGGTCCGCCGGGCCAGGGCCGCCGGGCTGCGCCCGCGCGCCTGCTACCTGGTGCCCGACTTCGCCAACCCCAGCGGGGTGAGCCTCGACGTGGACACCCGCCGCGAACTGCTGCGACTGGCCGAGGAGTTGGACATCCTCCTCCTTGAGGACAACCCGTACGGCCTGTTCGGCGACGGCTCCGGACCGCCCACCCTCAAGGCGCTGGACGAGCATAATCGGGTGGTCTACCTGGGCACCTACGCCAAGACCGGGGTGCCCGGGTCCCGGGTCGGCTTCGCCGTCGCCGGTCAGCGGGTGAGCACGCCCGGCGGGGTCACCCGGTCCCTGGCCGACCAGCTGGCCAAGCTCAAGAGCATGCTCACGGTGAACACCTCACCGATCGCCCAGGCCGTGATCGGCGGCAAGCTGCTCGCCCACGGCTGCAGCCTGCGAGCCGCCAACGCCCGGGAGACCGAGGTCTACCTGGGTAATCTGCGGCGGATGCGGGCGGGCCTGGCCGAGCGCTTCCCGGCCGGCGACGGCCCGGAAGTCACCTGGAACAGCCCCACCGGCGGCTTCTTCATGCTGCTCACCCTGCCCTTCCCGGCGGGCGACGACCTGCTCGAACTCAGCGCCCACAAGCACCGCGTGCTGTGGACGCCCCTGCACCACTTCTACGCCGAGACCCGGCCGCGTCACGAGATCAGGCTCTCCTACAGCCATCTCCTGCCCGCGGAGATCGACGAGGGCCTCGACCGGCTCGCGGGATTCGTCCGCGAGCGGGCCGCGCGCTGACCCACCGGACCCAGGCATCAACTCACCGAAAGGGGACCGTACTCAGCCATGGAAACCTTCACTCCGCGTTACCGGAGCAAGCCCAGAATGTGGGGTTGGACCTTCCGATGACGACCACGACCCTCGGCCTTCCGCACCCCGGCGTGCTCGCCGGCGCCCCGCCCATCGGCCTCGACTCCGTGGCGGCCGCCCGGATCACCGGCATCGGCACGGCCGTGCCGCCCACCTCGTACTCGCAGCGCGAGGTGCTGGACATCTTCGGCATCGAGGACCCGAGGATCCGCTCGGTCTTCCTCAACAGCGCGATCGACCGCCGCTATCTCACGCTTCCCCCGGAGGGCCCCGACGGCACCCGGATCATGGAGGTCCAGGGCGAGCTGCTGGCCAAGCACAAGGCCCAGGGCATCGACATGGGCGTGCGCGCGGTGCAGGAGTGCCTGAAGAACGCCGGCCGCGACCTCGACGACATCGGCTACCTGTGCTGCGTCACCTCCACCGGCTTCCTCACGCCCGGTCTGAGCGCGCTGATCATCAAGGAGCTGGGCATCGACCCCGGCTGCAGCCGCCTGGACGTGGTCGGCATGGGCTGCAACGCCGGTCTGAACGCGCTCAACGCGGTCGCCGGCTGGGCCCGGGCGCATCCCGGCAAGCTCGCGGTGATGGTCTGCGACGAGTCCTGCTCGGCCGCCTACGTCTTCGACGGCACCATGCGCACCTCGGTGGTCAACAGCCTCTTCGGGGACGGCGCCGCCGCGATCGCCGTCGTCGCCGGTGACGACACCGTCCCCGGCCCGCGCCTGCTGAAGTTCGCCAGCCACATCATCACCGACGCCCTCGACGCCATGCGCTACGACTGGGACCCGGCGCAGGACCGCTTCAGCTTCTACCTGGACCCCCAGGTGCCCTACGTCGTCGGCGCGAACGCCGAGACCGTCATCGGCCGGCTGCTGGCCGGGACCGGGCTGCGGCGCACCGACATCGGCCACTGGCTGGTGCACTCGGGCGGCAAGAAGGTCATCGACTCCGTCATGGTCAACCTCGGCCTCACCCGGCACGACGTCCGCCACACCACCGGGGTGCTGCGGGACTACGGCAATCTCTCCAGCGGTTCCTTCCTCTTCTCCTACCAGCGGCTGCTCGACGAGGGCGTCGCCAACCCGGGGGAGTACTGCGTGCTGATGACCATGGGGCCGGGCTCGACCATCGAGACCGCCCTCGTCCGCTGGTGACCCCGCAACCGCCGTCCGACCCGAGGCGTCCGGACAGAGAGGCAGAACCCACCATGACCACCCCCTCCGCCGTCCCCGGCCAGATCGACCCGGCCCTGGTGCTGCGGATCGACGGCTCCCGCCCGCTGACCGCAGAGCTCGTGGCGGAACTGGACGCCCTGTGCGCCCGCGTGGAGGACACCGCCGAGCCCGGCGTCGCCGTCCTTCGACTCAGCGGCGCACCCGACACGCAGTGGACCCAGGACCTGGCCGTTCCCCTGGTCAACAAGTGGGAACGGGCACTGCGCCGGCTGGAGCGCCTGGACATCGCCACCCTCGCCGTCGCCACCGGCGACTGCGGCGGTACGGCCCTGGAGGCCCTGCTGGCCGCCGACTACCGCATCGCCGGCCCCGGCCTGCGGCTGCTGCTGCCGGCCGGCCCCGACGGGGCGTGGCCCGGCATGGCGCTGTACCGGCTGGCCAACCAGATCGGCGTGGGCGTCACCCGCCGGATCGTGCTGCGCGGCCTTCCCGTGCCGGCCCCGCAGGCGCTGGAGCTGCAGCTGGTCGACGAGGTCGTGGTGGACCCCGAGGCCGCGCTCGCCCAGGCGGCCGCGCAGATGGGCGCCGTCCCGGGCGGCGGCATGGCGATGCGCCGTCAACTGATGCTGGACGCCACCACCACCTCCTTCGAGGACGCCCTGGGCAGCCACCTGGCCGCCTGCGACCGGGTGCTGCGCCGGGAGCCGGCCGGGGCCGCGTCGTGAGCGGGAGCATCCCCGAGTCCGGCGGGGGAGGGCGGGGGGGGGGGCCTAGCCCCCCCCCCGGGTGTGCGGGGGGGCCGCGCCGGCCCCCCCCCCTCCGGAGCCCGCGCCGCGCGGTTGGTGTGGGCGAGGGGGGGGGGGGCGGGGTCGTGTGGGTTAGCACCCCCGTGCCCGGGGGGCGGGGGGGGGGGGCGGCCGCCCCCCCCACGGAGCGGGTCGTGGCCGCGCTGCCGCGGCCCCCGGCCCGCGTCCCGGAGCAGCGCGAGCGGGCCACGGCCGCCAAGAACGAGGCGCGAGGCGCCCGCCTCGCGCTGCTGCGCGGCCACGCGCAGGCCGTGTACGACCGGCTCACCGACGGCCGCTCGGTCCATCTGCGGCTGCCCGAGCTGCTGGCCGTGGCCGCCGAGAACTTCCCCGGTCTGGTCCCCTCGGCCGACCAGATGAAGGAGGAGCTGGCGCGGCCCCAGGCGTCGAAGGAGGGCCACGAGATCGACCAGGGCGTCCTGCTCGGCGCCCTGCTGCGGGACCCGGTCGCCGGACCGCACCTGATGGACAGCATGCTGCGGCCCACCGACCGGGCCCTCAGGCTGCTGCCGGAGTTCCGCCGCACCGGCGTGCTCCAGCTGGACTCGGTGCTCCTGGAACGGCGCGGCACCGCGGCCCATCTGACGATGTGCCGGGACGACTGCCTCAACGCCGAGGACAACCAGCAGGTCGACGACATGGAGACGGCCGTCGACCTCGCCCTGCTCGACCCGGGCGTCCATGTGTGCCTGCTGCGCGGCGGGGAGATGACCCACCCCCGCTACCGGGGCCGCCGGGTGTTCAGCGCCGGCATCAACCTGAAGAGCCTGCACGCCGGACAGATCTCCCTGGTGGACTTCCTGCTCCGCCGCGAGCTGGGCTACATCCACAAGATCGTGCGCGGGGTGCTGGTCGAGCACGAGGCGTCCTGGCAGTCTCCCACCATCGAGAAGCCCTGGGTCGCGGCGGTCGACACCTTCGCCATCGGCGGCGGCTGCCAGCTGCTGATGGTCTTCGACCGGGTGCTGGCCGCGGCCGACTCCTATCTCAGCCTGCCCGCCGCGCAGGAGGGCATCGTCCCCGGCGCGGGCAACTTCCGCCTCGGCCGGCTGGCCGGGGGCCGTATCTCCCGCCAGGTGGTGCTGTGGGGCCGGCGGATCCGGGCCACCGAGCCGGACGCCGGACTGCTCCTCGACGAGGTCGTCGAACCGCAGGAGCTGGACACGGCGGTGGACGTGGCCCTGGAACGCATGGACAGTCCCGCGGTGCTCACCAACCGGCGGATGCTCAACCTCGCCGAGGAGCCCCCGGAGGCCTTCCGCGCCTACATGGCCGAGTTCGCGCTCCAGCAGGCGCTGCGCCTGTACAGCGAGGACGTCATCGGCAAGGTCGGCCGCTTCGCCCGGGCGGGCCGCGCCCGGTGAACCGCGTCGACTACCGCAAGTCCGGCCATGTGGCGTACGTGACGCTGAACCGGCCCGAGGTCCTCAACGCCATGGACCTGGCGATGCACGAGGAGCTGGCCGGGGTCTGGGACGACGTGGAGGCCGACGACGACGTGTGGCTGGCCGTGCTGACCGGCGCGGGCGAGCGCGCGTTCTCGGTGGGCCAGGACCTCAAGGAGCGGGCCCGGCTGAACGCACGGGGCGCGGCCCCCACCACGTTCGGCAGCCGGGGCCTGCCCGGCTGGCCCCGGCTGACCGAGCGGTTCGCGCTCTCCAAGCCGGTGCTCGCCCGGGTGCGCGGCTACGCCCTGGGCGGCGGCTTCGAACTGGCCCTGGCCTGCGACCTGGTCGTGGCCGCCGACGACGCGGTGTTCGCGCTGCCGGAGGCACAGCTGGGCCTGGTCCCGGGGGCCGGCGGCGCCTTCCGGCTGGCCCGGCAGCTGCCGCTGAAGACGGCGCTGGGCCATCTGCTCACCGGCCGCCGGATGACGGCGGCCCGGGCGCTGGAGCTGGGCCTGGTCAACGAGGTCGTCCCGGCGGCGGACCTGGACGCCTGTGTCGAGTCGTGGGTGCGGGACCTGGTGGCCGCCGCCCCGCTGTCGGTGCGGGCGATCAAGGAGTCCGTCATGCGGTCCGTCGACCTGCCGCTGGAGCAGGCCTTCGCCACCCGCTACGTCTGGGAGGAACGGCGGATGACCAGCGAGGACGCCGTCGAGGGCCCGCGTGCCTTCGCGGCGGGCCGCACACCCGAGTGGCAGGCCCGGTAGGGCCCGCCGCGGCTGCCACCCGACACGCTAGAAGGGCGAGATGAGCGACTCCCGTGACACGCTGACCCAGGCGGACCGGCCCGAGGTCCCGGCGGATCCGCCGCTGCGGCGCAACGTCGGCTTCCAGCTGCTCTGGCTGGGCTCGGTGCCGGCCTTCCTCGGCCGGGAGATCGCCGGCCTGGTCTATCCGCTGGTGGTGCTGGCGATCACCGGATCCCCGGGCTGGGCCGGGGCGTTCGGCAGCGTCCAGCTGTTCGCGATGCTGCTGTGCGGGATGCCCGCGGGCGCCCTGGCCGACCGCTACGACCAGCGCAAGCTGCTGCTGCTGGTCGAGCTGATCCGGTCGGTGGCCACCACCGGTGTGGCGGTCGCCTACTTCGCCGACCGGCTGACTCTGGCCCACCTGATGCTGGTCGCCGTGGTGATCGGCGCGGTCCAGCCGGTCGGCGGCTCCTCCCGGATGCTGCTGATCCGGTCCCTGGTGCCGGGCCGGCAGCTCACCCAGGCGCTCACCCAGGAGGAGGTGCGCAGCGAGGCCGCCGCCATGGCGGGCCCGCCGCTGGGCGGCTTCCTGTACGGCGTCGCGCACGGCCTGCCCTTCGTGGTCGCCGCCGCGGGCTTCGGCGTCGCCGCCGCCTGCACCTTCTTCGTACGACCGCCCGCCCGCGCCACCGACCGGGCGGCGGGCGGACCGCAGCGGCCGCCGCAGGACGAACTCCCGCTCCTGCGGCGGATGCTGACCGGGCTGCACGTGCTGTGGAGCAGCCCGCTGCTGCGCTCGGGCATGCTCTTCGCCGCCGCCATGAACGTCGTCGGCGCCCCGATCATCCTGGTCGTGGTCGTCCAACTGCGTGACCAGGGCGTCTCCTCCGGGGTGCTGGGCCTGGCCACCATCGGCATGGGCGTGGGCGGTCTGGCCGGATCCCTGCTGGTCAAGCCGTTGCACCAGAAGCTGGCCCCGGGCGTGCTGCTGCTGGCGGTCGGCGCCGTGGAGGCCGTACTGATCGCCCTGCTGGGGCTGGAGCACGGGCCCTGGTGGGTGGCGGGGCTGCTCTTCCTGATGGGGCTCAACGGGCCGTCGGTGCGGGTGCTGGTGGACATCCTGATCTTCCGTCAGGTGCCGGACGAGCAGCGGGGGCGGGCCGTCGCGGCCTGTATGACGGTGTTCGGCGCCGGATCCTCACTGGGCGTGTTCGCCGGCGGCCAGCTGCTGCAGTACCTCTCTCCCACGGCGGCGGCCCTGGCGCTCGCCGCGTTCGAGGCCGCGGTCGTGCTCGTGGCCCTGACGAGCGGCCCGCTGCGAAAGGCCGTCTGGCCCGAGGACATGCCGGAATGAGGGGGCCTTGTCATGAAGGTGCCAGCCTTTCCGTTGGCCCTTGTCCCGTATTCGAGGCCCTTTCTAGTGTGCGGTCGGAACCGATGAGCCGGACTGGCCGGGAGAGGATGTTCCGTTGATTCCGCTTTCGTTCGCCCAGCGCCGGCTGTGGTTTCAATTCTGCCTGGAAGGGCCGAGCCGGACGTACAACGTTCCGACCGTTCGCCGGGTCCGCGGGACATTCGACCGGGAAGCCTTCACCCATGCCGTCGCCGATCTCGTGGAGCGGCACGAGATATTGCGCACCATGGTCCGGGAAGAGGGCGGCGAGCCCGCCCAGTTCATCCTGCCCGTGGAGAAATCCCGGCCCGACGTCCCGTACCTCGTGCGCGACGGCATCGAAGGGGCCGACCTCGACGCGCTGCTCGCCGCCGCCTGCGACCACCACTTCGACCTCGCCGGGGAACCGCCGTTCCGGGCCGAGATCGTCCGCACCGGCCCCGACGAGCACCTGCTGATCCTGGTCCTCCACCACATCGCCTGCGACGGCTGGTCCATGGCCCCGCTGTGGGCCGACCTGTCCGCCGCCTACGCCGCCCGCCGCGACGGCCACGCTCCCCGATGGGAGCCGCTGCCCGTGCAGTACGCCGACTACACCCTGTGGCAGCGGGACGTGCTCGGCGACCCCGACGACGCCGGCAGCGAGACCGCCCGGCAACTGGCCTTCTGGCGCGACGCCCTGGCCGACCTGCCGGACGAACTCGCGCTGCCCACCGACCGGACCCGCCCGCCGCACGCCTCCTACCGCGGGGCCACGCTCCGGCTGTCCCTGCCGGCACCCCTGTGCGCCGAGCTGCGCGCCCTCGCCCAGCGCAACCGAGCCACGCTCTTCATGGTGTTCCAGGCGGCGCTGGCCACCCTGTTCACCCGGCTGGGCTGCGGCACCGACATACCGCTCGGCACCGTCGTCAGCGGCCGGGACGACGAGGCCCTGGACGGGCTGATCGGCTGCTTCGTCAACACCCTGGTGCTGCGCAACGACACCTCCGGGAACCCCGGATTCGACGAACTGCTGCGCCGGGTGCGGCAGGCGGACATGGCCGCCTACGACCACCAGGACCTCCCCTTCGACCAGTTGGTGGAGGCCCTCCAGCCGGTCCGCTCGCCCGCCCGGAACCCCTTCTTCGAGGTCTACTTCGCGCTCACCGAGGGCGGCGGCCAGGGCCCCGTCCCGGACCGGCCGGACCTGGGCGAGCACGTGGCGCTGACCCCGGCCGAGGTCGCCAAGTTCGACCTGTCCTTCTACTTCGTCGAACCGACGGGCGGCGCCGGGATCGAACTGCTCCTGGAGTACCGCCCCGACCTCTTCGACCGCGGCACCGCCGAACGCCTCGGCAGGCGGCTGCTCGGGGTTCTGGAGCAGGTGGCGGCGCAACCGGAGCGGGGCATCGACGCCGTCGACCTGATGGAGGCCGAGGAGCGGCGGCTGCTGCTCACCGACCGGAACGACACCGCGCGCGAGCTGCCGGACACCACCGTGGCCCGGCTGATCGAGGAGCAGGCCCGGCGCACCCCCGACCACCCGGCCGTGATCTGCGGCGACCGCGCCCTCGGCTACGCCGAACTGAACGCCCGCGCCAACCGGCTGGCCCACCGCCTGCGCGCGCACGGCGCCGGCCCGGAACGCTTCGTCGCCCTGGCGCTGGAGCGCGGCCCCGACCTGATCGTGGCGATCCTCGCCGTCCTCAAGACCGGCGCCGCCTACCTGCCCCTGGACGCGCACTACCCGGCCGACCGCCTCGCCTTCACCCTCGCGGACGCCGACCCGGTGCTGCTGCTGGTGGACGAGGACACCGACCCCCGGGTGCCGGGCACCTGCCCCCGGCTCCGGCTGGACGAGGCCGCCCTCACCGGGCAGCCCGACACCGACCCGGGCGAGCCGGCCGTGACCGGGGACGGCGCCGCCTACCTGATCTACACCTCCGGCTCCACCGGACGCCCCAAGGGCGTGCTGGTCTCCCAGGCCAACCTGCTGAACTTCCAGCTGTCCATGCGGGACCTGCTGGGCCTCGGCCCCGGGGACCGGTTCGCTGCGGTCACCACCGTCGCCTTCGACGCCTCCGTCCTGGAGCTGTACCCACCGCTGCTGGCCGGCGCCACCCTGGTGCTGGTGCCCAGGGAGACGGTGCGCGAGCCGGCGGAGCTGGCCGGGCTGCTGGCGACCGAGGACATCACGGTGATGCAGGGCACCCCCAGCCTGTGGGAGATGCTGCTGTCCACCGCCCCCGACGCGGTGCGCGGCCGCCGGCTGCTGACCGGCGGCGAGGCCCTGCCCCACCGGCTGGCCGAGCGGATGACCGCGCTCGGCGCACAGGTCGTCAACTTCTACGGGCCGACCGAGACCACCGTCTACTCCACCTGCGCGGTACTCCCGCCGGACGACCCCACCCCGGTGATCGGCGAACCCGTGGCCAACACCCGGGTGTACCTGCTGGACGACGCGCTGCGCCCGGTGCCGGTCGGCGCCGCCGGCGAGCTCTACATCGCCGGAGCCGGTGTGGCCCGCGGCTACTGGCGGCGGCCCGGCCTCAGCGCCGGCCGGTTCGTCGCCGACCCCTTCGGCGGGCCGGGGGAGCGGATGTACCGGACGGGCGACCGGGCCCGCTGGTCCGCCGACGGCAGCCTGCACTACCTCGGCCGCACCGACCACCAGGTGAAGATCCGCGGCTTCCGCATCGAACCCGGCGAGATCGAGTCGGCGCTGACCGCCCATCCCGCCGTACGCCAGGCCGTCGTGCTGGCCCGGGAGCTGCCCGGCGCCGGACGCACCCTCATCGGCTACGTCGTCCCGCACCCCGGGGCCACCGCCGCACCGGCCGAGCTGCGCGACCACCTGGCCGCCCGGCTGCCCGACCACATGGTCCCCTCCGCCCTGGTCCCGCTCGACGCCCTGCCACTCACGGTCAACGGCAAGCTCGACCGCGCCGCCCTGCCCGCGCCGCAGCTCCCGGCCGCCGAACGGCGCGCCCCGGGCAACCCGCGCGAGGAGATCCTGTGCGAGCTGTTCGCCGAGGTGCTCGCGCTGCCCCGGGTCGGCGTGGACGACAGCTTCTTCGACCTCGGCGGCCACTCACTGCTCGCCACCCGCCTGGTCAACCGGATCCGCGCGGTCATGGGCGTCGGCCCGCAGGTCCGCACCCTCTTCGAGGCGCCCAGCGTGGCCCAGCTGGACCGGCGGCTGCGCGAGGACACCCAGGGCGACGGCCTGGGCGCGGTCCTGCGCTACCGCGGCCACGGCGACCTGACCCCCGTCTTCCTGCTGCCGCCCGCGGGCGGCCTCGGCTGGGGCTACTCCGCGCTGCTGCGGCACATCCCGGAGGGCCACCCGGTGTACGCCCTCCAGGACCCCCGCCTCACCGAGGACGGACCGGTCCGCCCGCTGGACGCCGGCGACCTGGCCGACGGCTATCTGCGGCGGATCCGCGAACTCCAGCCCGCCGGTCCCTACCTGCTGATCGGCTGGTCCTTCGGCGGCACCCTCGGGCAGCAGCTGACGCGGCTGCTGGAGAGCGCCGGCGAGCGGGTCGCCCTGCTGGTGATGCTGGACGCCGCCCCCGGCGCCGTGGACGGCCGGACCGGCGAGCCCAGCACCGAGGAGGTCGCCCACGTCGCCCTCGACGGCGTCGACCTGCCCGGCCGGCCGGACGGCGCGTTCCCCGGTCCCGAGGATCTCGCCAAGGCACTGACCGCCGCCGAGAGCCCCCTGGCCAGCCTGCCCGGCGCCGCCGTCGAGCGACTGCTGCACATCGCCCGGGAGAACCTGCGCGCCCAGTCCCGCCATGTCCCCGAGCCGACCTCCTGTCCCGTCCTGATCTTCGACGCGACCGCCCCCGACCCACGGGCACAGCCCCTCTCCCGGGCCTGGCAGCCGTACCTGAGCGGCTCCACCGAGAGCAGCCAGGTGGAATTCGACCACGTGAACATCGTCAAGTCGGAATCGATGTCCCAGATCGGTCCGGTCATCGCCCGTGCGATTTCCGGCGTGCACAACGCAGCAATGTCGTCGCGCTGACCCGCATTCAGATCGCCATTTCCAAAAGACTGGCAGGTATACAGCTATGCCCGGAATCGAAGCCACGGTGTGCCGGTTGTTCGGGGAGATCCTGGGCGTGGACGGGATCGAGGGCGACGACAGCTTCTTCGACTTCGGTGGGCATTCCCTGCTCGCCACCCGGCTGGTGAACCGCATCCGCACCGAACTCGGCGTCGAACTCCCGGCCCGGGCGGTCTTCGAGGAACCCACCCCGGCCCGGCTGGCGGCCCGGATCGGCGCGGCGGCCGAGCAGGCCGCACCGGCACGCGGAGCGGTGGTGGCGGTGCGGCCCCGCCCCGCCGTGCTCCCGCTGTCCGCCGCCCAGCGCCGGCTGTGGTTCCTGCACCGGCTGCACGGCCCCAGCGCCACCTACAACGTCCCGGTGGTCACCCGCGTCAGCGGCCCGCTGGACCGCGCCGCGCTCGCCGCCGCGCTGGACGACGTCCTCGTGCGGCACGAGTCGCTGCGCACCCGCTTCGCCGAGGTGGACGGGGAGCCGGCGCAGCGGATCGCCGACGCCGGGCGGACGGGACTGGAACTGGTGACCCGCTCGGTCGCCACCGGGGAGACGGAGGCGGCGATCGCGGCAGCCTGCGCCCACCCCTTCGACCTGGAGCGGGACCTGCCCCTGTACGCGGAGCTCCTGCGGACCGGCGAGCCGGAGGACGCCGAGCACGTCCTGGTCCTGGTCGTCCACCACATCGCGACCGACGGATGGTCCATGGCCCCGCTGACGGCCGACCTGTCCGCCGCGTACGCGGCCCGGACGCGCGGCACCGCCCTCGAGTTCGCGCCGCTGCCCGTGCAGTACGCGGACTACGCGCTGTGGCAGCGCGACCTGCTCGCCGCCGCCGACGAGCCCGACAGCACCGTCGCTACCCAACTGGCCTACTGGCGCCAGGCGTTGGCCGACCTGCCCGAGGAACTGGCGCTGCCCACCGACCGCCCGCGGCCCGCGTTCGCCTCCTACCGGGGCGGCGCCGTCACCCGGTCCCTGCGCCCGGACGTCGTCGAGGGCCTCCAGGACCTGGCCGTACGGCACAACGCCACCGTGTTCATGGTCGCCCAGGCCGCCCTCGCCGCCCTGCTCACCCGGCACGGCGCCGGCACCGACATCCCCCTCGGCACGGTCGTCTCCGGCCGCGACGACGAGGCGCTCAGCGACCTGGTGGGCTTCTTCGTCAACGCCCTGGTGCTGCGCACCGACACCGGCGGCGACCCCACCTTCGCCGACCTCCTCGACCGGGTCCGCGACGCCGACCTCACCGCGACGGAGCACCAGGAACTCCCCTTCGACCTGCTGATCGAGGACCTCCGGCCGGCCCGTTCGCTGGCCCGCAACCCGCTCTACCAGATCGCCTTCGGCGTGGAGGAGGAGTTCACCCCGGTCCGCCTCGAAGGCGCGCACACCGAACTCCTGCCGGCGCCCGTCACCACCTCCGAGTTCGACCTGCTGGTCGTCCTCAAGGAGCGCGGCGACGGCTACGACCTCCGGCTGACCTACGCCGCCGACCTCTTCGACCAGGACACCGTGCAGGCCCTGGCCGACCGCCTGGCCCGCCTGCTCACCCACGTCGCCGCCGAACCGGAGACCCGGCTGAGCGCCCTGGAGCTGATGTCGGCCGCCGAACGCGGCCGCATCCTGCACACCTGGAACGACACCGCCGAGGTGCCGCCGCGCACCTGGCCCGAGCTCTTCGAGGGCTGGGTGGAGACCGAGTCCGACACCCTCGCCCTGGTGGACGGGCCGGACCGGCTGACGTACCGCGAACTCGACGAGCGGGCCAACCGGCTGGCCCGCCACCTCATCGGCCACGGCGTCGGCCCCGAGGTCCCGGTCGCCGTCTGCATGGACCGTGGCATCGACCTGGTGGTCGCCCTGCTGGCCGTCCTCAAGGCCGGCGGCGCCTACGTCCCCGTCGACCCCGCCTACCCCCTGGCCCGCCGCGCGTTCATGCTCCAGGACACCCGGCCCGCCGTGGTCCTGGTCGACGACCCCGCCCGCACGGACGGCCTCGACCACGAGCCCACCGTGCTCGGCACGCTCGATGTGAGCGGCCTGTCCGCCGCCCCGGTCACCGACGCCGAACGCCTCGCCCCGCTGCGCGTCGAGAACACCTGCTACGTCATCCACACCTCCGGCTCGACGGGCCGCCCCAAGGGCGTCTCGGTCCCGCACACCGGCATCACCCGCATGGTCCGCCGCCACCACGACTACGTCTGCGGCCCCGGCAACCGGGTGCTCCAGCAGGCCTCGATCGGCTTCGACGGCTCCGTCTGGGAGATCGCGATGGCCCTGCTCACCGGCGGCACCCTGGTCGTCGGCGACGCGGAACGCCTGCTCGCGGCCGGCCCCGACGCCGAACTGACCGCCGGGATCACCCACGTCACGGTGACCCCCTCGCTGCTCAGCGCGCTGCCCGTGGACACCCTGCCCTCCGGCGCGGTCATCATCACCGCGAGCGAGGCGTGCCCGGACGCCCTGGTCGAGACCTGGACCGCCCGCCACACCCTCGTCAACTCCTACGGCCCGACCGAGACGACGGTGTGCGCGACCGGCACCTTCCTGCGCCCCGGCGAACCGGTCACCATCGGCGGCCCCGTCGCCGCGACCGAGGTCTACGTCCTGGACGAGGCGCTGCGGCCGGTCGTCCCCGGGGTGGCGGGTGAGCTGTACATCGCCGGCCCGGGTCTGGCGCGTGGCTATGTGGGCCGGCCGGAGCTGACGGCGTCCCGTTTCGTCGCGAGCCCCTTCGCCGCGGGTGAGCGGATGTACCGCACGGGCGATGTGGTGCGCTGGACGTCGGACGGGCGGCTGGTGTTCGTCGGCCGCGTCGACGACCAGGTGAAGCTGCGCGGCCTGCGCATCGAACTCGGCGAGGTCCAGGCGGCCCTCGGCACGGCCGAGGGAGTGCATCACGCCGCCGTCGTGGTGCGCGCCGACCGCCCGGGCGACCAGCGACTGGTGGCCTACGTGGTCGCCGCGCCCGGTCCTCAGGCCCCGGACGCCACCCGGCTCCGCACCCACCTGGCCGAACGGCTCCCGGAGTACATGGTCCCCTCGGCCTTCGTGTTCCTGGACGCGCTGCCCATGACGGCCAACGGCAAGCTGGACCGCGAGGCCCTGCCCGCCCCCGACTACGCCTCGGCGGCGGGCTCACGCCCCCCGCGCACGGCACTGGAACGCACCCTGTGCGGCCTGTTCGCCGGACTCCTGTCGATCCCCTCGCTCGGTATCGACGACAGTTTCTTCGATCTGGGTGGGCATTCGCTGTTGGCGATGCGGTTGGTGAATGCCGTGCGGGCGGATCTGGGTGTGGATGTCGGTGTG
>NZ_JBSHAQ010000044.1:0-82386 GCF_053611585.1 Streptomyces sp. NPDC054794
GCGGAGCGACAGCGCAGCGCCCTTTACTCGGGGCGCGCAAGCACGACACTGGCCAAGAAGCGGGCGGCCCCCACGGCAACCACTCACCCACCAGTTACCCAACCCCGGCCCCCAGCCCCTTGATACGCGGGGCCATGAAGGTGGAGCGCCGCAGCCGCCCGGACCAGTTCATCCGC
Source organism: Streptomyces sp. NPDC054794 (assembly GCF_053611585.1). Lineage (NCBI taxonomy): Bacteria > Bacillati > Actinomycetota > Actinomycetes > Kitasatosporales > Streptomycetaceae > Streptomyces > Streptomyces sp. NPDC054794. The sequence continues at coordinate 177 of NZ_JBSHAQ010000044.1, forward strand.
CGTCGTCTCGACTTCGGCGCTCGCGTGCCTCCTCCGGAGTGCTCACGACATGGGCGAGGTATTCGGCACGGTGGTACGTCTTCGCGCTCTCCGGGTGGCGCTCGATCTCGATCAGAGCCGCCCAGTGGTTGAGGTAGGCGTGGGCGGGCCCGAGGGAACCGTGCTCGACGGCCTCGGCCGGCGCTTGGTCCTTGGCCTGGTCGTAAGCGGTCAGAAGTTGCGGTGCGACCACTGCACAGGCGGCGCGCAGGGCGCCGGGGGTGCGGTCCGGACGCGGGATCAGCGGTTTCCGGGCCCGAGCCCGACTCCAGTCCCCGCGCACCCGACCGTGGCGCGAGAAGCGTCAGGGCGCGTTCGTCGGGGTCGGGGCCTTTCCGCGGCCCACCTGGGTGCGTACCGCTCCCATGCTTGCGCCGATGACCAGGGCGATCGCGGCGGCCTGGGTGGCGGTCAGGGACTGGTCCAGGATGAGGAAGCCGGCCGTCGCGGCGATGGCCGGTTCCAGGCTCATGAGGATCGCGAACGTGGACGCGGGCAGGCGGCGCAGGGCGAGGAGTTCGAGGGTGTAGGGGAGCACCGAGGAGAGGACGGCCACCGCCGAGCCCAGGGCCAGCGTGGTCGGGTTCAGCAGCTTGGTGCCCGATTCGACGATCCCCAGGGGGAGGAACAGCAGCGCCGCGACCGCCATGGCCAGCGCCAGCCCGTCGGCCTGCGGGAAGCGCCGGCCCGTACGGGCGCTGAAGACGATGTACGCCGCCCACATCGCCCCCGCCCCGAGGGCGAAGGCGACGCCCACCGTGTCGAGGTCGCTGAAGCCTCCGCCGCCCAGCAGGAAGACGCCGCCGAGCGCCAGGCCCGCCCAGACGGCGTTGACGGCGCGGCGCGACGCCAGGACCGAGAGGGCCAGGGGGCCCAGGACTTCGAGGGTGACCGCGGGGCCCAGGGGGATGCGGGCGACCGCCTCGTAGAACAGGCCGTTCATCGCGCCCATCGTGATGCCGAAGACGACCACCGTGCTCCAGTCGGTGCGCGAGTGGCCGCGCAGGCGGGGGCGGCAGACCACGAGCAGGACCACCGCGGCGGCCAGCAGCCGCAGGGTCACCACGCCGAGCGCGCCGGCCCTGGGCATCAGCGTCACCGCGAGTGCCCCGCCGAACTGGACCGAGATCCCGCCGGCCAGCACCAGCCCCACCGGGCCGAGCGAGCCGAGCGAGCCGAAACGACGCGGGGCGCCCGCGGGGGTGGAGGCGGGGGCCACCGGGGTCGGCGTGGCGGTGCTGGAGGAGGTCACGGGCGGTCCAGGTGCTTGATCAAGAGTGTCCATCACGATGTACTACCGAGTCCAGGGTAATAGACCTCGACAGGTGTGTGAACCCTTTATGTAACTGTCCTGGATGGTGGGATCAGGGGCCGTGCCAGGGTGCCTCGTACACCCCGTAGGCCCCGTGCGTCTCGCGTATCTCGTACGTTCCGTGCGCCCCGTGCGTCTCGTACGCCGGGCGGGTCCAGACTTCCGCCGCGGCCGCGTGGCCCTCGTACCCCGCCAACGGCATCCGCAGCTCCCCCGTTTCCATCACCGCGTTGTTCTGTGAGCGGTGCAGGCGGCAGTACGCCCCTCCCCTCGCCAGCAGTTCCTCATGGCGGCCCGTCTCCACGATGCCGCCGCGGTCGACGACCATCGCGTCCAGTCCGGTCGTCGGCTCGTCCAGGACCAGCACCGGGGCGTCGCGCAGGATCGCGAGGGCGATGGCGAGGCGCTGGAGCTGGCCGCCGGACAGGCGGGCCGAGTTGGGGTCGATCCTGGTGTCGTAGCCGTCGGGGAGCCGTTCGATGAAGTCGTGCGCGTCGGCCGCCCTCGCCGCCTCGACGATCGCCCGCTCGCTGGCGCCGGGGCGGCCGCAGGCGATGTTGGCGCGGACCGTGTCGTGCAGGACGAGGGTCTCCTGCGGGAGGAGCGTGACGTATTCGCGCAGGCGGGCGAGCGGGAGTCCCGCAGCGGTATGCCGTCCAGGAGCAGCTCGCCGGCGTCCGGGTCGCAGAAGCGGAGCAGGAGCTTGGACACGGTGGACTTGCCCGCGCCGCTCGGGTCCGTGATGATCACCAGTTCGCCGGGGCCGACCGTGAAGGACAGGTGCTCCAGGGCGGTGGTGTCGGCGCCGGGGTAGCGGAAGGAGACGTCGCGCACCTCGACCGTGCCGTCCGGGCGCCGGCCCGCGTGGGCCGACTCGGGTCGGTGACCGAGGGCCGTACGTCGAGGATCTCGATGAGCCGCTCCGCGCCCGCGGAGAATTTACACGGCGCCCCCGCCGCAGAACGGCAAAATTGGCAAAGGGGCGCTGTGAAACCTTATGGAAAACCTGGGAGTTGGATGGAAAAGCTGAGAGCCGCCTCAGCGGCGGGCCAGGTAGACGTCGAGCGCCTTGTGCAGCAGCCGGTTGAGCGGGAAGTCCCACTCGCCCACGTACTCGACGGCCTCGCCGCCCGCGCCCGCCTTGAAGCGCAGCAGGCCGAGCAGGTGGTTGGACTCCTCCAGGGTGTCGGTGATGCCCCGGAAGTCGTAGACGCCGGCGCCCAGTTCGTGCGCGTCGGCCATCATGCGCCACTGCATCGCGTTGTTGGGCTGGACCTCGCGCTTGCGGCTGGTGGAGGCGCCGTAGGAGTACCAGACGTGGCCGCCGACGACGATCATGGTGGCCGCGGCGAGCAGATCGCCCTCGTGGTGGGCGAGGTAGAGGCGCATGCGGTCGGGGTGTTCGGTGGTGAGCGCGGTCCACATGCGCCGGAAGTAGGGCAGCGGGCGGGGGATGAAGCGGTCGCGCTCGGCGGTCTCGGCGTACAGCTCGTGGAAGGCGGGCAGGTCGTCGTATCCGCCCTGGACGACCTTGACCCCGGCCTTGTCCGCCTTCTTGATGTTGCGCCGCCACTGCTGGTTGAGCCCGCGGTGGATGTCGTCCAGGGAGCGGCCGGCGAACGGCACCTGGAAGACGTACCGGGGCTGTCCGGCGGCGAAGCCCTCCTCGCCGCCGGGCTCGGTCTGCCGCCAGCCCATGCGGCGCAGGCGGTCGGCCAGCTCGCCGGCGCCCGGTTCGTACGAGGTCGGCTCCACGTCCCCCAGGCGGTGGGCCCCCGGGTCGGCGATCGCCGCCTTCACCGTGTCGGCGCTCCAGCGCCGCGACACGACGGGCGGCCCCATCTTCACCGAGAAGGCGCCCCGCCGCTTCAGGTACGCGAGCATCGGCCGCAGCCATCGCTCCAGCTCGGGCCCGTGCCAGTCGATGGCCGGCCCCTCCGGCAGATACGCCAGATACCGCTTCACCTTCGGCAGCGGGCGCAGCAGCACCAGCCCCGCGCCGACGATCCGCCCCTGCTCGTCGAACCAGCCCAGGCTCTCCGCCTCCCAGTCGGGCTTCACGTCCCCCCACGACGGAAGCTGCATATGGCTCACGGAGGCGCGGCTCGCCACGAAGGCGAGATGCTCCGAGCGGCTGATCGGCCGAAGGGTCGGATTCATGGGCGGCGCTCCTTGGTGAGACGGCTGAGCCCGACAACCCTATGAAGCGGCCGCCCCGAACCCTGGCTCCACACGCCTGACCACCCGCCCCGACGGCCCACCGCCGGTTCCCGTCAACTCACCTCCCGCTCCAGCGCCTCGGCCAGCACCTCCGCCAGATGGCGGCCCCGCACCCCGGCCAGCTGCTCCAGCTGCGTGCGGCACGAGAAGCCGTCCGCCAGGACCACCGTCCCCTCGGCCGCCTCCCGCACCGCGGGCAGCAGCTGCTCCTCCGCGCAGGCCGACGACACCTCGAAGTGGCCCTTCGTGAAGCCGAAGTCGCCGGCCAGGCCGCAGCAGCCGCCGCTCAGTTCGCCGGTGAGGCCGGCCGCCTCGCGCAGCCGGCGGTCGGGCGCGTCGCCGAGGACCGCGTGCTGGTGGCAGTGGGTCTGGCCGGCCACCGGGCGGGCCACCGACGGCGGCGTCCATCCGGGTGCGTACCGCTCCAGCGCCTCCGCGAAGGTGACGACCCGCTCCGCCAGCCGCGCCGCGCGCGGATCCTCGTGCAGCAGCTCGGGCAGGTCGGTGCGCAGGGCGGCGGCGCAGCTGGGCTCCAGGACGACGACGGGGGCCGCGGTGCGCAGGACCGGTTGCATCAGGTCGAGCGTGCGGCGCATCACCTCGCGGGCCCGGTCGAGCTGACCCGTGGAGACGTACGTCAGCCCGCAGCAGACTCCGCCCGGCCCCCGGAGGGCGGGCAGCCGCGGGGTCGGGGGCAGCGCCACCCTGAGCCCGGCGGCCTCCAGTACCCCCACGGCCGCCCGCCCCACCGACGGCGAGAAGTGCTCGGTGAAGGTGTCCGGCCATACGACGACCAGGTCCCCGCCGCCAATCGGGCCGCGTCTGCGCCACCATCGGCTGAACGTCCGCGGCGCCACCCGGGGGATCTCCCGCTCCGGGGCGATCCCGGCCAGTCGCTTCGCCGCCCGCGCCAACGGCCGTACCGAGGCGAGCGTGTTGAGCAGCCGGGCCGTGCGGGTGCGGGCCACCCAGCACAGCCAGAGCGGCAGCAGGCCCATCGCGTAGTGCGCGGCCGGCCGCCGCCGTCCCTGGTAGTGGTGGTGCAGGAACTCCGCCTTGTACGTGGCCATGTCGACCTCGACCGGGCAGTCGGAGCGGCAGCCCTTGCAGGACAGGCACAGGTCCAGCGCGTCCCGGACCTCGGTCGAGCGCCAGCCGTCGGTCACCAGGTCGCCCGCCAGCATCTCGTGCAGCAGCCGGGCCCGCCCGCGCGTGGAGTGCTCCTCCTCGCCGGTCGCCCGGAAGGACGGGCACATGACGGAGGAGCCGGCCCCCGTCGTCGTACGGCACTTGGCGACGCCGACGCAGCGGCGCACCGCGGCCGAGAAGTCACCGCCGTCGGCCGGGTAGCCGAAGGCCACGTCGACCGGGCGGCGCGGCAGCACGGAGAAGCGCAGGTTGGCGTCCAGCGGGGCCGGGCGGACCAGCATGCCGGGGTTGAGCAGGTCGTCCGGGTCCCACACGCCCTTGGCCCGCTCGAAGAGGGCGACGGTCCGCGCGCCGTACATCCTCGGCAGCAGTTCGGCGCGGGCCTGCCCGTCCCCGTGCTCCCCGGACAGCGAACCCCCGTGCGCCACCACCAGGTCGGCCAGTTCCTCGGAGAAGCGCCGGAAGCGGCCGACGCCGGCCTCGGTCAGGAGGTCGAAGTCGATCCGGACGTGGATGCAGCCGTCCCCGAAGTGCCCGTACGGCGTGCCGCGCAGTCCGTGCGTGGTGAGCAGCTCCCGGAACTCCCGCAGATAAGGGCCGAGCCGGGCGGGCGGCACCGCGCAGTCCTCCCAGCCGGGCCAGGCCTCCGTGCCGTCCGGCATGCGCGTCGCCGTGCCGCTCGCGTCCTCCCGGATGCGCCACAGGGAGCGCTGCTCGGCCGGATCGGTGACGATCGAGGCGTCGACGACGTCGGCCGCGCGGACGATCGCCTCCGCACGCGCGCGTGCCTCCCCCGCCGACGCCCCGCCCGTCTCCACGAACAGCCAGGCCCCGCCCCGGGGCAGCCCGGCCGCCGACCGCACCAGGTCGGCGGCCATGCCCTCCACCGTCAGCGGACCGAGCGGCAGCAGGCCCGCCGCCGCCTCGGCGGCCGCGCTCTCGTCCGCGTACGCCAGCACCGCCAGGGCACGCGCGCGGGGTGCCTCGACGAGCCGCACCACCGCTTCCGTCAGTACGCCCAGGGTGCCCTCGGAGCCGCAGAAGGAACGGGCGACGTCGGCGCCCTTCTCGGGCAGCAGCGCGTCCAGCGCGTACCCGGAGATGCGGCGGGGCAGGTCGGGGAAGCCGGTGCGCAGCCGGGCCAGTTCGCCCTCCACCAGCGCCCGCAGGCCCTCCGGCGCGCCGGCCCAGCCCTGCCCGAGCCGCAGCCGCTGTCCGCGCGCGGTGACCACGGACAGCTCCCGCACGCTGTCCGCCGTCGTACCCCAGGCCACCGAGTGCGAGCCGCAGGCGTTGTTGCCGATCATCCCGCCGAGCGTGCACCGGCTGTGCGTCGACGGGTCCGGGCCGAAGCGCAGCCCGTGCGGGGCGGCGGCCTCCTGGAGCCGGTCGAGGACCAGACCGGGCTGGACGACGGCCGTGCGCGCCCGCGGGTCCAGCGCGAGCACCCGGTTCATGTGCCGGGTGAAGTCCAGGACCACGCCCGTGCCCGTCGCCTGGCCCGCGATCGAGGTGCCCCCGCCGCGCGCCACCACCGGCACCCCGTGCGCCCGGCACACCTCCAGCGCCGCCGTCACGTCGTCAACATCGCGTGGCGCCACCACCCCCAGCGGGACGCGTCGGTAATTGGACGCGTCCATGGTGACCAGCGCCCGGGACGTGACGTCGAACCCCACCTCGCCCCGGACGGCTCCGCGCAGCTCCGCCGCCAGTTCCCTCATGCGTCCAGGATGCATCCGACCACTGACAGTGACGGCCCCCGCCCGGACGTCGTAGCTCTTCACAAGTCCACGGTCCGACGGCGGTCGTCTCATCGAACGGACACGTTTCCGTCCGGTTTCTCCGAAGGGATACGCTCCGGCTCGTGGCTGAGATCCAGATTCCCTCTGACATCAAGCCCGCGGACGGACGTTTCGGCGCGGGTCCCTCCAAGGTGCGGACGGAGGCGCTGGACGCCCTGGCCGCCACCGGTACGTCCCTCCTCGGCACCTCCCACCGCCAGGCCCCGGTCAAGAACCTGGTCGGCAAGGTGCGCGAGGGCATCTCCGAGCTGTTCTCCCTGCCCGAGGGCTACGAGGTCGTCCTCGGCAACGGCGGCTCCACCGCCTTCTGGGACGTCGCGACCCACGGCCTGATCGACAACAAGTCCCAGCACCTCAGCTTCGGCGAGTTCTCCTCCAAGTTCGCCAAGGCGGCCAAGCTCGCCCCCTGGCTGGCGGAGCCCACCGTCGTCGCCACCGACCCCGGCACGCACCCCGAGGCGCGGGCGGAGGCGGGCGTCGACGTCTACGCCTTCACCCACAACGAGACCTCCACCGGTGTCGCCATGCCGATCAAGCGCGTGGCCGGCGCCGACGAGGGCGCGCTCGTCCTCGTGGACGCCACCTCGGGCGCCGGCGGCCTCCCGGTCGACGTGGCCGAGACCGACGTCTACTACTTCGCCCCGCAGAAGTCCTTCGCCTCCGACGGCGGCCTGTGGATCGGCGTCTTCTCCCCCGCCGCGATCGAGCGCGCCGAGCGGATCCACGCCTCCGGCCGCCACGTCCCGGAGTTCTTCTCGCTCCCCACGGCGATCGACAACTCCCGCAAGAACCAGACGTACAACACCCCGGCCCTCGCCACCCTGTTCCTGCTCAACGAGCAGCTGGAGTGGCTCAACGGGCAGGGCGGCCTGGCCTTCTCCACCGGCCGCACCAAGGATTCCTCGACCCGCCTGTACACCTGGGCGGAGGAGTCCAAGTACGCCACCCCGTTCGTGTCCGACCCGGCCAAGCGCTCGCAGGTCATCGGCACGATCGACTTCGCCGACGAGATCGACGCGGCGGCCGTCGCCAAGGTGCTGCGCGCCAACGGCATCGTCGACACCGAGCCCTACCGCAAGCTCGGCCGCAACCAGCTGCGCATCGCGATGTTCCCGGCCATCGACCCGGCCGACGTCGAGGCGCTGACGAAGTGCGTCGACTACGTGATCGAGAAGCTGTAACCGTACGAGGTACGGAGTACGGCTGACTGCGCACGACGAAGAGGGCGCCCGGCAAGTGCCGGGCGCCCTCTTCTCGTACGACCGAACGGGGCCGGACCGGACCGGGGCTCAGGTCAGCGTGTCCGCCGTGGCGCCCTGCACCCTGGCGCTGATGTTCGAGATCTTGCCGTTCTCCTTGAGGATGACGGTGACCCGGACGGGCCGGACGGGGTTCGGCGGGACGATCGGACCGGGCGGGAACACCAGGAAGCGGGGGGAGACGACCACCGGTGAGACCGGTTCGGGAGGCCAGGAGACGGTGTCGGTACTGGCGCCGAAGAAGCGGTAGGTGCCGTGGGTGGTGCGGCCGACGCCGGTGGTGCCGCGCAGGCTGCTGATGATCTGGGCGGTTCCGCCGCCGCCCGCGTTCGCCCGGGTGACCACGGTGACCGTGATCCGGCCGGTGATGTCGACCTGCTCCTTGTTGAGGGTCAGCGGGCCGGACAGCGCCAGATCGGCGGTGGCGAAGTGGACGCCGACAGCGGCGGCGGCCGGGGCGAGGGCCGGCGCGGTCTTGCGCGGGGTGGTCTGGGCCGAGGCGCCGGCCGCGGGAAGGGCCAGGCCCAGGGCGGCAACGAGCAGGCAGGTCTTCTTGGTGGCGCGCAGGGCATGACGACGCATCGAAGCTCCCATCGGCGAGGGCGGGACCACATCGATGTCCACCCCGTCCCGCGAAGCACTCCCAGCCTGCCCGCCCCTGACCGCGGCTGCCCGTCGGCGCATCCGGTCGAGTGAGCGGCGCCGGTTCGGAGCCGGGCGCGTCAGTCGCGTCGCAGCAGCCGTCGCAGGCCGAACACGGCGGCCGCGACGACGGCGACGGCGAGGGCGCCGAGCTTGACGCTGTCGCTCGTGGTGGCGTCGCCGCTTCCGGCCGCGGAGGTGGAACTCCCGTCCCCGGAGGGGGATTTGCCGTCCCCGCCTCCGCCGCCGGGCGCGTCCTGCGCCTCCACCGAGCTGTCCGCGCCCTCGCTGCCGTACATGAGCTTGGTGCCGTCGGTGGAGTAGGTGATCGACTCCCCCTGCCCCTGGAGGGGGACGTTCAGCCGGCCCTTCCGCTCGATCCTGCCGCCGTTCCAGTCGTAGTAGATGCCGCCGAAATAGCCGCGTACGGCGAGTTGCCTGCCGTTGGGCGAGAAGGCGGCGTCCGTGGCCCACAGGTCGACGGTGGCGACGGGCTTGAAGATGTTGGTGCCGGAGGGCGACAGCCGGGCCGGCCCCTCGTACAGGTGCCCGCCGTTCTCCTTCTTGTCGATGATGTACACACGGCCGGTCTTCGGATGGACGACGAGCGACTCGGCGTTCCGCGCCCCGTTGGAGTACTTCACGACGTACTGCGTGGCCTTGATCGTCTGGTTCTTGAGGACCTTGGGCTCGGGCAGCCGGTAGATCCAGACGTACGACCAGCTGCCGTCGAGGTTGTCGCCGATGTCGCCGACGTAGATCTGGTTGTCCGGGCCGATGGAGATGGCCTCCACGTCACGCGGGGTGCCGACCCCGCTCAACGTGATCGTGGCGACGGTCTTGCCGGTGGCGCTGTCCACGGCGTAGATGTACGGCCCGTCGTCGCTGTCGTTGTGCGTCCAGTAGATGCCGGGGTGGAGGTGGGAGGCGGCGAGGCCGCTGGACTCGGTGATCCGCGAGTCCTTGATCGTGAACCCATTGTCACCGTCACCGTCGCCGTCGGCGGCGGAGGCGGGCAGGGCGAGGGCGCCCGTGAGCAGGACCCCGGCGAGGAGGGCGAAGGAGCGACGCATGCCCCAAGCCTGCCATCCCAGCGGCGTGTTCACGGGTCGTGGCCGGGCGCCCGTCGGCGACGTGGTGGGCCTCACACCCCACCCGCCCCCGTGATCGACCATCATGAGCGGATGCTCAGGTTCATGCCCGTCGGTGACTCCATGACGATCGGAAGCGCGGGCGAACACACCTGGCGCTACCGGCTGTGGCAGCACCTGTGCGCGACGCACGACGGCCCCTTCTCGATCGTCGGCCCCCGCGAGACGCTGTACGACAAGATGGCGGACGCCCCCACGTCGTACCTCTACGCCGACCCCGACTTCCCCCGCGCCCATCTGGCCGGCTGGGGCGAGGGCTGGCAGCACATGGCTCCGCTGATCGGCGACGCGGTGAAGCAGTGCCGGGCGGACGTCCTGTTGGTCTCCCTCGGCCTGATCGACCTGGGCTTCTACACGAACGCGGAGCAGACGGCGGACAACGTACGGGCCTTCGTCGCGGCCGCCCGCGAGGCGAACCCGCGCATCCGTATGGTCGTGCTCCCGGTGATCCCGAACATCCGCGCCGCGGCCGACGCGCCCTTCGCCGAGCAGGTGGACCGGTTCAACGTCCTGCTCGCGAAGGCGGTCGCCGACCTGGACGAGCCCCGCTCGCCGATCCTGCTGGCGTCGCCGCCGGAGTCGTACGACATCCATGCCGACACGTACGACGGCACGCACCCGAACGAGAGCGGGGAGCACCGGATCGCGGGGGCGTTCGCGGGGGCGATGTGGGAGGCGTGGGGGGTCGGACAGGCGTACGTGGCTGGAACAGGTTGACTTGATCGCGGCGTCTCCTGGTCACTGTGCGTATCGTTGAGCGGCGCGGCCGCACTCATCGACGGAGCGGCCGGGGAGGAGCGCCACGATGACCGTCCTCGAAGACAGGATCGCGATGGCCGAGAGCGACAACCCGATCACGCTCGACGATTGGTTCGAGCGGCTCGAGAAGATGCCCGTCCCCGAGGGATACAAGGTCGAGATCGTCGAGGGGACCGTCTTCATGTCACCGCAGCGGGACATTCACTGGAAGATCATCCGCCGGATCGTTCGAGCCCTCGAGGACAAGTTCGGCATGGATGTGAATGTACTGTCGGACGTTCGCATCGACTTTCCGGGCATCCTGAACGGTTACGCGCCGGACGTGGCGAAGATCCGCGATGGCGCTGACAAGAACACCAAGGGTCACTGGCGCCACGAGGACGTCGAGTTCGTCGCCGAGGTCATCTCCAAGGGCACCGCCGCCAACGACTACGGCCCCAAGAAGACCGCGTACGCCACAGCCGAAGTCCCGGTCTACGTCATCGCCGACCCCTACCAGCGCAGGTGTCACATCTACACCCAGCCCAAGGAAGGCGACTACGAGATCGAGACCACGGTTCCCTTCGGCAGCGACCTGGACCTCACCAACACGGTCGTCGGCCTCACCCTCAAAACCGACGAGTTCCCTCGGGACTGATCGCCATCGGGGGCAAGATCGACATGGCCGACGAGAACGTCAAGTACTTGGACGACTGGTTCGAGCGGCTTGAGCGACTGCCCCTCCCCGAGGGTTACAAGGTCCCCGGTCACCAGAACGGCTTCTGCCCCGACGTGGCCAAGCTCCGCGACGGCGCCACGAAGGACGAGGAGGGCCGCTGGCGGTACGAGGACGTCGAGTTCGTCGCAGAGGTGATCTCGGCGGGGACCGCGCAGAACGACTACGGCCCCAAGAGGACGGCCTACGCGCTCGCCGCGGTCCCGGTGTACCTCGTGGCCGACCCCTATCAGGGCAAGTGCCACATGTACACCGAGCCCAAGGACGGCGACTACACCTGCGAGCTGCGTGTCGATTACGGCACCGACGTCGACCTGCCCGGCACGCCCCCGGGCCTCACCCTCAAGACCGACGCGTTCCCGCGTGGCTGACCGCCGTCGGGGCCGGCATGCGGAGGCTGTCGAGGAGTTGCCGGTACGTCCGGGGCATCGACGCCGCCTGCTTCGCGGTGCTGATGCTCACCAGCTGAACGAAGTGCCTGCCGTCGTAGATGAAGCGTGTGGCGCCGACGGTTCCGTCCTTGGCGGACAGCCGTGCGTCGAGGGTGCGACGGCCGTTCACGTCGGTGTCCTTGGTGACCGTGCCGGTGAGCACGTCACGGGGGGACTGGGAGTCCCGGTTGTAGGCGTTCAGGAAGGCAGGAAGGCCGACCTTGAGGTCCTGCGCACCGTGGACGTCGAAGACCGAGAAGCCGGTGGCCCGGTCGTCGTTGCCCGTCATGTAGACCCGGCCTGCTATGCCGTCCTTGGCCTTGGTGTACTTCTTGACCATGGGTTTTCCAGGCAGCTCGGCCTTGATGCCGCTCGGGGCGTCGGTGACCTCCACCCAATGACCGGCGGTGACCGCACTGGCGGGCGGCGGTGCCTCCGTGGCGGCGAGCGCACTGGTGGGCAGCAGCACGCCCGCGGTGACGGCGACCGAAGCGGTGAGCAGCGCGTGGCGGCGGATTCGCGTACGAAGAGTCGGAAGAGTCATGGGAATGCACGTCCTGAAGTGGTGGGGTCGGGGTGGAGGAGAGGCCGAACGGCCTGTGTCCATTAGGCCCGGGAGCCGCCCGTCGAGTCATGCCACGGCATCGCGTGGCACGGGAACCCGGGACTTGACACCGAGGCGCTTGCATGGAGCGCACTCCAAGACGTTGGCTTGTGGACCATGAAGTACACGCAGCTAGGACGCACGGGACTCAAGGTCGGCCGACTCGTCCTCGGCACCATGAACTTCGGCCCGCAGACGGACGAAGCCGACAGTCACGCGATCATGGACGCGGCGCTGGACGCGGGTATCAACCTCTTCGACACCGCCAACGTGTACGGCTGGGGTGAGAACAAGGGCCGTACCGAGGAGATCATCGGGAACTGGTTCGCGGGGGGCGGCGACCGGCGCGACAAGGTCGTGCTCGCCACCAAGGTGTACGGCAACATGGCCGCCGACGGCGAGCCCTGGCCCAACCACGACAAGCTCTCCGCGCTCAACATCCGGCGCGCGGTGGACGCCAGCCTCAAGCGGCTGCGGACCGACCACATCGACGTCTACCAGTTCCACCACGTCGACCGCCGCACCCCCTTCGAGGAGATCTGGCAGGCCATCGACGTCCTGGTCCGGCAGGGCAAGATCCTGTACGTCGGCTCCAGCAACTTCCCCGGCTACAAGATCGCCCAGGCCAACGAGATCGCCGCCCGGCGCGGCGGCACCATCGGCCTCGTCAGCGAGCAGTGCCTGTACAACCTCGCCGAGCGCCGCGCCGAGATGGAGGTCATCCCGGCCGCCGAGGAGTACGGCCTCGGCGTCATCCCGTGGTCGCCGCTGCACGGCGGCCTGCTGGGCGGGGTGATCAAGAAGGAGGTGGCGGGCGGCAGGCGTGCCTCCGGGCGGTCCGCCGACGCCCTCGCCAACACCTTCGTACGCGCCCAGATCCAGGCGTACGAGGACCTGCTCGACAAGCACGGAGTGGAGCCGGGCGAGGCGGCGCTGGCCTGGCTGCTGACCCGGCCCGGCGTGACCGGACCGATCGTCGGCCCGCGCACCAAGGAGCAGCTGGATTCGGCGCTCAGGGCCCTGGAGCTGGAGCTGTCGCAGGAGCTGCTGGACGGACTGGACGAGATCTTCCCGGGCCCGGGGCCGTCCCCCGAGGCCTTCGCCTGTTCGCGAGCCGCGGCGGGCGGGGGCTTGTTGGGTGGTGGCCGGGGCGCCGGGGGCACCCCCGCCCCGCCGCGGCGGCGGTCTACTTTCCGACCGCCGCCATCACCACCACCACGAGCATCAGCACGAGCGCACCGGCCATGATCCGGTTCCGGGTTTTCGGGTCCACGTGTCCGAGACTAACCGGCCCCGCCCAGTGCCCAGCGGGCGACCGCCTCGTACCGGGGCTGCTCCCCGGGCACCCCGGACCTGGGCAGATTGCTGCGCACGAGGGCCAGTTCGGCCACGGTCCAGGTGCGGCTCGTGAAGTCCGTGAGGCTCGCCACATACGGTCGTACGTCCACCGAGTGCTGGCTGCGCGCCACCGTCAGGTGGGCCTTGTAGCGCCGGTGCTCCCCCATCGGCACGCCCGCCTTCCGCGCCGCCGCCTCCGCCCGGTCGGCGAGCAGCCGCAGCGTCTCCAGGTCGCCCTCGGCCCCGGTCCACAGCGCCCGCCCGTGCCCGAACTGCCCGCCGCCCGAGAGCGCCAGCGGGAACGGGGGCGTGCGGTGAGCCGCGCGCTCCAGCCGGTCCGACAGCTCCGGTACGAGTTCGTCGTCGACCTCGCTGTAGAACGCGAGCGTGAAGTGCCAGCCGGGACGGCCGGTCCAGCGCAGCCCGTCCGCCCCGGGCAGCTTCCGCAACAGGGCCACCTCGGCGGCGAGTTCGCTGGTGACGTCCTCCGGGGGCAGCACGGCGGCGAAGAGTCTCATGGCCTCACCCTTCCAGGGAACGGACCTGGGCGCACCGGAGAAAAGGAGGGGCAGGCGCCGCCTCGGCCGCCATGATCGGGCCATGGAGATCAAGGAGAGCCGAGAACGCACCCGGAGCGGCGCGGCACCCGAGGAGCCCATGGAATCCAGGGAGCCCACGGAACACCACGAGATCCGCATCCGCGAAGGCGGGGCCGGCGACATCCCCGTCATCCTCGGCCTGCTCGACGGGGCGCTGGCGTGGCTGGTGGCGCAGGGGCGTACCCGGCAGTGGGGTACCACGCCGTGGTCGGCGAATCCGCGGGCCGTCGGCCTGGTCCACCGGTTCGTCGGCGAGGGCACGCCCTACATCGCCGAGATCGACGGTGTCCCGGCCGGCACCCTGACGCTCAGCGCGGGGCCCGGACCGGATGTGGCGCCCGTCGACGAGCCCGAGCGCTACGTCCACCTCTTCGCCTCGGACCACCGTTTCCGGGGCCGGGGCGTGGGCAGCGCCCTGCTCGCGCATGCCGCCGAGGTGACCGGGCGGCTCGGGATCTCCCTGCTGCGCCTGGACTGCTACGCGGGCGACGACGGCAGGCTGGTCGCCTACTACGAGGACAACGGCTTCACCCGGGCCGAGCCCTTCACGTCCGGCGAGGACGAGTGGCCGGGGCAGGTGATGACCCGGAGGGTCCCGCGGTGAACCCTCCGGGGCCGGGTGTTCACGCCGTCGTCGCGAGTTGCTCCCGCTCGCGCGGGACGAAGCGGACGCTGGGGTGGCCGTGGTTCCAGGCCACCGTCAGGCGCAGGCCGCCGGCGCGGGCGAGGATCAGGCCGATCGTGCCGGCGGCGGCCGCCGCGATGCCGCCGCCCAGGGCGAAGCCGACGCGGGGGCCGTAGGTGTCGGTGATCCAGCCGACGACCGGGGCGCCCAGCGGCGTACCGCCCATGAAGACCATCATGAACAGGGACATCACCCGGCCGCGCATGGCGGGGTCGGTGCCCATCTGGACCGCGCTGTTCGCCGTGACGTTGACCGTCAGGCCGAAGGCGCCGATCGGGATCATGAGCAGCGCGAACAGCCAGTACGACGGTGCCAGCGCGGCCACCATCTCCAGCGTGCCGAAGACCACCGCGGCCGCGATCAGGACGCGGTGCCGGGCCGTGCCGCGGCGGGCCGCGAGCAGCGCGCCGACCAGGGAGCCGACCGCCATCAGCGTGTTGAAGAGGCTGTAGGCGCCGGCCCCGCCGTCGAAGATGTCGTCGGCGTAGGCCGACAGCCACACCGGGAAGTTGAAGCCGAAGGTGCCGATGAAGCCGACCAGGACGATCGGCCAGATCAGCTCGGGGCGGCCGGCGACGTAGCGCAGGCCCTCCCGCAGCTGGCCCTTGCCGCGCGGCGCGCGCTCGACCACGTGCAGCTCACGTCCACGCATCAGCAGCAGGCCGACGAGCGGGGCGACGAAGGACAGGCCGTTGAACAGGAACGCCCAGCCCGTGCCCACGCCGGTGATCAGCAGTCCGGCGACGGCGGGGCCGACCAGCCGGGCCGACTGGAAGTTGGCGGAGTTGAGGCTGACCGCGTTCTGCAGCTGCTCGGGGCCGACCATCTCGGAGACGAAGGACTGGCGGGCCGGGTTGTCGACGACCGTGGCGAGGCCGACGGCGAAGGCGGCGAGGTAGACGTGCCAGACTTGGACGTGTCCGCTGAGGGTCAGGACGGCGAGCGCGATGCCGGTGACGGCCATCGCGGTCTGCGTGACGAGCAGCGTGGGGCGCTTGGGCCAGCGGTCGACGAGGACGCCGCCGTAGAGGCCGAAGAGCAGCATCGGCAGGAACTGCAGGGCCGTCGTGATGCCGACGGCCGCGGAGGAACCGGTGAGGCTGAGCACCAGCCAGTCCTGGGCGATGCGCTGCATCCAGGTACCGGTGTTGGAGACGACCTGGCCGATGAAGAAGAGCCGGTAGTTGCGGATGCTCAGCGAGCTGAACATCGTGGTCCTGCCGGGGCCGGTGGTAGTAGGGGCGTTCGGTGCGGGGGCGGAAGGTGCTCCGGGTCCCGTACTCAAAGTGGGTTCGCCTCCTTGGTTGATTGCTCGTTCGCCTCCGGGGCGCTGGAGCCGGTGCGGCTCGCTCGCGGAGCGAAGTGGGTTACAGGTGGGCGAGCTTCTCCAGTACGGGGGCGGCGGCTCGAAGTTTCGCCCACTCGTCCTCGTCGAGGCCCTCGACCAGGCCGGCCAGGAACGCGTTGCGCTTGCGGCGGCTCTCTTCGAGCATCGCCTCGGCCTGTTCGGTCCTGGTGACGACCTTCTGGCGCCGGTCCTCGGGGTGCGGGTCCAGGCGGACCAGCCCCTTGGCCTCCAGCAGCGCGACGATGCGGGTCATCGAGGGCGGCTGTACGTGCTCCTTGCGGGCGAGTTCGCCCGGGGTGGCCTGGCCGCAGGTGGAGAGGGTGCCGAGCACCGACATCTCGGTGGGGCTCAGCGATTCGTCGACCCGCTGGTGCTTGAGCCGACGGGACAACCGCATCACGGCGGAGCGCAGGGAGTTCACGGCGGCCACATCGTCGCCATGCGTAAGGTCCGGCATGTTCTTTAGAGTAACTCATTACTCTCGCTAAGGACCACCGGAGACACGCCGAGGTGCCCGTGACGATGACCACTGAAACAGCACATCACTCATACGGGTGATCCGCACGCGGAACGTGACACACCCCACCGAAGGGTGCCGCGACCCTCGTAGACATGGGGACCAGCGTGCTCAGCCTGCGGATGGACCACGATCTGCTGGAACGACTCCGGCTTCACGCCGCCAAAAGAGGAATGAGCGTCCAGGACTATGTCGTCCGGACGCTCATTCGGGATGACTTCGACGAGCGGTTCCAGGCCGCCGTCGAGGAGACGGAGAAGTTCTACGGCGTCACGTGAGCGCGGCTCACGCGGTCGGCCGAGCGCGGCTCAGGTAAGGCCGAGGGCCGGCATCAGGTAGTAGAAGGCGAACACCGCGGAGACGACGTACATCGGCACCGGCACCTCCCGGCCGCGCCCGGCCGCCAGGCGCAGCAGCACGAAGGTGATGAAGCCCATGCCGATGCCGTTGGTGATCGAGTAGGTGAACGGCATCATCACCATCGTGACGAAGGCCGGCATCGCGAGGGTGTAGTCGGCCCAGTCGATCTCCTTCACCGAGCCGGCCAGGATCAGGAAGCCGACCGCGATCAGCGCCGGGGTGGCGGCCTGGGACGGGACCATCGTGGCGACGGGGGTCAGGAACAGGGCCACGGCGAACAGTCCGCCGGTGATCACGTTGGCGAAGCCGGTGCGCGCGCCCTCGCCGACGCCCGCCGTGGACTCCACGAAGGCGGTCGTGGCCGAGGAGGAGCTGGCGCCGCCGGCCGCCACGGCGAGACCGTCGACGAAGAGCACCCGGTTGATGCCGGGCATCTCGCCCTTGGCGTTGGTCAGCTTGGCCTCGTCGCTGACGCCCATGATCGTGCCCATGGCGTCGAAGAAGCAGGACAGCAGGACGGTGAAGACGAAGAGGATGCCCGTCAGGACGCCGACCTTGCCGAAGCCGCCGAAGAGGCTGACCTGGCCGAGCAGCCCGAAGTCCGGGGCCGAGACGGGGTTGCCGGGCCACTTCGGGGTGGTCAGACCCCAGGAGGGGACCTTGGCGACGGCCTCGATGATCAGCGCGAGCACGGTCATCGTGACGATGGAGATGAGGATCGCGCCGGAGACCTTGCGCACGATGAGCGCGAGCGTGAGCAGCACACCGAGGATGAAGACGAGGACCGGCCAGCCGTTGAGATGACCGTCCGCGCCCAGCTGGAGCGGGACGGTGGTGTGGGCGGCGTCCGGGATGCGGCTGACGAAGCCCGAGTCGACGAGCCCGATCAGCATGATGAACAGGCCGATACCGATGGAGATCGCCTTGCGCAGGCTGTAGGGCACGGCGTTCATGACGCGCTCGCGCAGACCGGTCGCCACCAGCAGCATGACGACGAAGCCGGCGAGGACGACCATGCCCATCGCGTCGGGCCAGGACATGCGAGGTGCGAGCTGGAGCGCGACGACCGAGTTCACGCCGAGGCCGGCGGCGAGGGCGATCGGGACGTTGCCGATGACGCCCATGAGCAGGGTCGTGAAGGCGGCGGTCACCACGGTGGCCGTGACCAGCTGGCCGTTGTTCAGCTGGTGCCCGTACATGTCCTTCGCGCTGCCGAGGATGATCGGGTTCAGCACGATGATGTAGGCCATCGCGAAGAACGTGGCGAAGCCGCCACGGATCTCGCGCGCCAGCGTGCTGCCCCGCTCGGAAATCTTGAAGTAGCGGTCGAGGGCGCCGTAGGCAGGCGCTGCGCCCGGCTGCTCGGGGGCGGGGACCTTGGCAGGAGCCGAGGTGGACATGCGGTACCTCATCACCCATGGGACTCCCCCGAGACCCATTGGACTTTCATACGAACAGAAGCGGCCAGAGACAAACGGTTTCAGTATGAACGTATGAGTCGGAGTTCGCTATCTCCGCGCGTAGACCGCAGCACCCGCACCGCACCCGACGGCGCCTCGTAAGCTGTGCGCATGACGAAGTGGACCCCCAAGCACGAGGCGCCGGAGCCCCTGGAAGGCCCCGTGGTCGCCACCATCACCGGCGGCACGATCGTGTGGTTCGTCCTCTTCCTCGCCCAGCTGCCCTTCTACGGCTGGTTCGACGACCACGGCCACACCTGGTGGCTGTGGACCTGCCTGGCCGGCGGCGGCCTCGGCCTGATCGGCATCTGGTACGTCCGCAAGCGGGACGCGGCGATCAAGCGCGCGGCGGCCATGGAGACGGCGCCGGTCGACTAGGACCGTCTCCACGGGCCCTACAACCCACGCACGACCCTTCTCCTCCCCAGGTCGGATCTTCCGGCCACTCGGCAGGTGAAGCCGCAAATCCGCACGTACCGTCGAATGCATGACGCACATCGATGCGGGCGCGGAGCTCGACCCTGTGCACCCGATACCCGTTCCGGTGACCCCGTCGACCGGCCTGACGGCCGCCGAGGTCGCGGAACGGGTCGCACGCGGCCAGGTCAACGACGTCCCGGTGCGCAGCAGCCGCACGATCGCCGAGATCGTCCGGGCGAACGTCTTCACCCGCTTCAACGCGATCATCGGCGTCCTGTGGGTGATCACGCTGTTCGTCGCGCCGATCCAGGACAGCCTGTTCGGCTTCGTGATCATCGCCAACACCGGCATCGGCATCGTCCAGGAGTGGCGGGCGAAGCAGACCCTCGACTCGCTCGCGGTGATCGGCGAGGCCCGGCCCACCGTCCGCCGGGACGGCATCGCCACCGAGGTCGCCACCCACGAGATCGTCCTCGACGACCTGATGGAGATCGGTCCGGGGGACAAGATCGTCGTCGACGGCGTCTGCGCCGAGGGCGACGGTCTTGAGATCGACGAGTCCCTCCTCACCGGCGAGGCCGACCCCGTCGTCAAACACCCCGGTGACCGGGTGATGTCCGGCAGCTTCGTCGTCGCGGGCGGCGGCGCCTTCGTCGCCACCAAGGTCGGCCACGAGGCCTACGCCGCCCAGCTCGCCGAGGAGGCGTCCCGCTTCACGCTGGTCCACTCCGAGCTGCGCAGCGGCATCTCGACGATCCTGAAGTACGTCACCTGGATGATGGTCCCGGCCGCCACCGGCCTCGTCATCACCCAGCTCGTCGTCAAGAACAACGACTTCAAGGACGCCGTCGCCCGCACGATCGGCGGCATCGTCCCGATGGTCCCGGAGGGGCTGGTCCTGCTCACCTCGGTCGCCTTCGCGATCGGCGTCATCCGCCTGGGCCGCAAGCAGTGCCTCGTCCAGGAACTCCCGGCCATCGAGGGCCTCGCCCGCGTGGACACCGTCTGCCTCGACAAGACGGGCACGCTCACCGAGGGCGGCATGGACGTCACCGAGCTCAGACCGCTGGGCGACAGCGACGAGACGTACGTACGACGGGTCCTCGGGGCCCTCGGCGAGTCCGACCCCCGGCCCAACGCCTCCCTCCAGGCCGTCATCGACGCCTACCCGGACAGCGAGGAGTGGCGCTGCGTCGAGTCGCTGCCCTTCTCCTCCGCCCGCAAGTACAGCGGCGCGACCTTCAGCGAGGGCGACGGCGAGACCAGTACCTGGCTGCTGGGGGCGCCCGACGTGCTCCTCTCCGACGGCGACCCGGCCCTCGCCGAGACCGAGCGGCTGAACGAGGAGGGACTGCGGGTGCTGCTGCTGGCCCGCGCCGCCCGCGAACTCGACGACCCCGACGTCGCCAAGGGCGCAACTGCCACCGCCCTCGTCGTCCTGGAGCAGCGGCTGCGGGCCGACGCGGCCGACACCCTGAGCTACTTCGCCGACCAGAGCGTGCACGCCAAGGTGATCTCCGGCGACAACGCGGTGTCGGTGAGCGCGGTCGCGGCCAAGCTCGGGCTGGGCGGCCGGGCGGTGGACGCGCGCCGGATCCCGAAGGACCCCGAGGGGATGGCGGACGCCCTCCACGAGGGCACCGTCTTCGGCCGCGTCACCCCGCAGCAGAAGCGGGAGATGGTCGGGGCGCTCCAGTCCCGCGGGCACACGGTCGCCATGACCGGTGACGGGGTGAACGACGTCCTCGCGCTCAAGGACGCCGACATCGGCGTCTCCATGGGCTCGGGCTCGGAAGCGACCCGGGCCGTGGCGCAGATCGTGCTGCTCAACAACAGCTTCGCCACGCTGCCGTCGGTGGTGGCGGAGGGCCGGCGGGTCATCGGGAACATCACCCGGGTGGCCACGCTGTTCCTGGTGAAGACCGTCTACTCGGTGCTGCTGGCCGTGCTGGTGGTGTGCTGGCAGGTCGAGTACCCGTTCCTGCCCCGGCACCTGACCCTGCTGTCCACCCTCACCATCGGCATCCCGGCCTTCTTCCTCGCCCTCGCGCCCAACAAGGAACGCGCGCGGCCGCACTTCGTACGGCGGGTGATGCGTTACTCGGTCCCGGGCGGAGTGGTGGCCGGGGTGGCGACCTTCGTGACGTACTTGATCGCCCGCCACTACTACACCGGCGAGGGCGCGCTGGACGCGGAGACCAGCGCGGCCACGCTCACGCTCTTCCTGATCTCGATGTGGGTCCTGGCGATCATCGCCCGCCCCTACACGTGGTGGCGGGTGGCGCTGGTGGCCTCGATGGGCGTGGCGTTCGTGTTCGTACTGATCGTCCCCGCGCTGCAGAGCTTCTTCGCGCTGAAGCTGGTGGGGATCGCGATGCCGTGGACGGCGGTCGCGGTGGCCGCGGTGGCGGCGGTCGCCCTGGAGTTCCTGTGGAAATGGGTCGACCGCCGCTTTCCCGCGTAGCGCTCGGCTTCAGCGGGGTGGGTGGGCTGGTGTTGCGTTTCGGGTGCGGACCCGTTGTGGCTGGTCGCGCAGTTCCCCGCGCCCCTAGCGGGGCGCTGTTCTACTGGACGTCCACGTAGTCTGCCGTGGCGTTGACCGACGGGGTCGTCGCGGTGCCCGCGAAGCTGTAGCGGTAGTAGCCGTCGACCGTCGCCGTGGTCGTGGTCTTCAGGTTGCCGTACGAGTCCGTCTTGACGGTCTTCAGCGTGGTGTAGGTGCTGGAGCCCTTCTTGCGGAACTGGAGCTTGACCGGCTGGGTGGCGTAGCCGGAGTACTTGTTGGTGTCCCAGTTGGCCCGGGTGAGCCGGCCGGTGACCGTGAGGGTCTTGCCCTTCTTGACCGGCTCCGGCGCGGCGTTGACCGTCAGCTTGGACGCGCGCTGGACCTGCAGGCCGCCGAGGCCGCCCTGGGTCTTGGTGTCGCCGCCCTTGGTGATCGCGAGGCCGCCCGCCGTCCAGGCGCCGGCGTCGGCGTTCGCCAGGTCGCCGTCGGCCGGGCGGACGTGGATGGTGGCGGTGCAGTTCAGGACGGTCGTCGAGGCGGCGGTGCAGGTGCCCGGGTCGTCGCTGATGATCATGTTGCTGGGGCTCGTCACCGAGGAGCCCTTGTAGATGAACGGCCCGCTGGCGAAGTTGGCCGCGCTGGTGTCGAGGCTCGCCTCGTGGGTCACCGAGTAGGTGACCGGGACCGCGACGACAGCCGAGGTGCCGACGACGACGGCCTTGCCCTTGTTGACCTTCATGTCGGAGAAGGTGACGTTGAGGGTCGCGGCGGCACCGGCGGAGGCGTCGGCGGAGGTGGCGCTGAACTCCGACCGGGCGGAGGGGGCGTCGGCGGCCTGTGCGGCCGGCGCGACGAAGGCGGAGAGGGCCAGGGCGCCGGTGACGGCGGCCACGGTGGCACGTATGCGCATGTACGTTCCCCTGAGTGGAGAAAGGTGGGCACGGGGCCCAAGTGATTGTGGAGTCTGTTGACTCACGCGATCAGATCCGTGACGGCAGTGACTGGTTGTACGGATGTTGCGCCGTCACGAGAGATTTTGTGCGCGGATTGCCAGTCGATGATCATTCCCTGACCGAACAAGACGGTCCCGTGTTCCGGAGCTCCGGAACACGGGACCGTTGGTGTCCTGCCGACCGCTCGTGCTTATCGCACGTCGACGAAGTCACCCGTGGCGTTGACCGCCGGGGTCGTCGTGGTGCCCGCGAAGGCGTAGCGGAAGTAGCCGTCCACGGAGGCGGTGACCGTGCTCTTCAGGTTGCCGTACGAGTCCGTCTTGACGGTCTTCAGCGTGGTGTAGGTGCTGGAGTCCTTCTTGCGGAACTGGAGCTTGACGGGCTGGGTGACGTAGCCCGTGTACTTGTGCGACTCCCAGTTGGCCCGGGTCAGCCGGCCGGTGACCGTGATGGTCTTGCCCTTCGTCACCGGCTCCGGCGAGGCGTTGACCGTCAGCTTGGACAGGCGCTGGACCTTGGTGGTGCCCAGGTCGGCCTGCACCGTGCCGTCCTCGGTGCTGTACTGCAGGGCCAGCCCGCCGCCCGACCAGGTGCCGGCGTCGGAGTTGAACAGCTCGTCGTCACCGGGGTAGATGTCGATGAGGCCCGCGCAGTCGGCGGTCGTCTCCGAGGTGGCGGTGCAGCTGGCCGGGGCGTCACCGAACAGCACGTTGTCCGCGGTCTCCGGCGACGAACCCTTGTAGAGGAAGGGGCCGTTGGCGAAGTCGTCGGAGTTGATGTCGTAGTTGGCGCCGTGGGTCAGCGTGTAGGTGACCTTGGTGGAGACGTGGTTGGTGGTCCCGACCTTGACCGCACCGGCGATCTTGAAGTTCGAGAACGACACGCCCAGGTCGGCGGCGGTGGTGGCGGTGAAGGCGGACTTGCCGGAGGCGGAGAGCGCCTTCACGGCCTGCGCCCGGTAGGACGGGGCGGCGTCGGCGGCCTGCGCGGCCGGCACGACGACGGCGGAGAGGGCCAGGGCGCCGGAGACGGCGGCCACGGTGGCACGAATGCGCATGCGTTCCCTCGAATGCAGAAAGGTGGACACGAGGTCCAAGTGATCGGTGGAGTCCGTTGACTCCACCGATCAGACCCGCGAGGGCGGCGAGAGGTTGTACAGATGTTCGGTGTGCGTCAGCGGACGTCGACGAGGTCACCCGTGGCGTTGACCGCCGGGGTGGTCGAGGTGCCGGCGAAGGAGAAGCGGTAGTAGCCGTCGGCCGAAGCAGTGGTCGTGGCCTTCAGGTTGCCCCGGGAGTCCGACTTGACGGTCTTCAGCGTGGTGTAGGTGCTGGAGCCCTTCTTGCGGAACTGGAGCTTGACCGGCTGGGTGGCGTAGCCGGAGTACTTGGCCGCGTCCCAGTTGGCCCGGGTCAGCGCGCCCGTGACGGTGATGGTCCTGCCCTTCTTCACCGGCTCCGGCGCGGCATTGGCCGTCAGCTTGGACGCGCGCTGGATCGGGAAGCTCTTGACGTTGTCCTTCTGGACGAAGTTGCTGTCCTTGCCCCGGGCGACAGCCCAGACCTTCCAGCCGCCGGCGACCTTGTTGATGAGGTTGGACCGGGCCGTCACGGTGTAGCCGGCCTTGCAGGTCGACTTGGTGGCGTCGACCTTGGTGCAGCTGGAGCGGCCGTCACTGCTGTTGGCGACGGCACCGCTGTCGGCCTCGTCGATGCTCGGGCCGTGGTACAGGATCGCCTGGGCCCAGTCGACGCCCGAGTCGTCCGTCACGGTGAAGGACACCGTGAAGGTCTTGCTCCCGGTCGCGCCGACGACGACGGCCTTCCCCCCGTTCACCACAACGTTCGAGATCTTGGTGTCGCCACGGCTGTCGTCGGCCTGAGCGGCCGGGACGGCGAAGGCGGACAGGGCCAGGGCGCCGGTGACGGCGGCTCCCAGTACTCGAATGCGCATGGATTCCCCAATGATCAGGAGCCTGTTGACTCGCATGATCAGATCCACGAAGGATGGGAACGGTTGTACGGGAACTGAAGCTCTTTTGACCTTGTGTCAGAGATCACGGCGGCGCTCCGCGACAGGCCGGAGGGCCGCCTCGCCGGACATCGTCGGCGAGGCGGCCCTTACCGCCGTGTCGGGCTCAGTCGAACCAGCGGTCCCGGGCCAGTTCTTCCGTGCGGGAGGGGTCTTCCAGTAGGGCCGCGACCTCGAAGCGGCGTGGCCACTGGCCGGACGCCCAGGCGAGGCCGGCGGCCACGCCTTCCAGGGTGGCGGCGTGCAGGACGGCGTCGTTCGCCAGGCGCCAGTCGATCTCCACGCCGTCGACGACGAGCTCCTCGTGCTCGACGTACGTGTCCGGAGTGCGCGGGCCGAGCAGCACCCGTACCGACTCCGGTACGTCGTGCTCGGTGCCCTCGGAGTCCACCGAGCCGGTGACGGACTCGCTCAGCCGCCGCACCTGGAACAGGTCGGCGAGTTCGGCGGCCCGCGACGGCCGTACCGGCAGCAGCGGGACGCCCTCGGTGAAGGGCAGCAGGTCGGGCGAGTCGACGACCACGGCGTCGGCCGCGTCCACGACCTCCACCCGCCCGTCGACCACGGCCCGCAGCTCCTCCGGCAGGGTCACCTGCTCGGGGTCCAGCTCCGCCAGCGCGCTGTACAGCGCGTGCAGCTGGGCGGAGGTGACCGGGCGCTCCGGATCGGCGAGCCGGTCGAGGAGCTCGGCGCCGCCGCCGGGCTCGTCGAGCAGCGCGGCGACCGAGGTGCGCACCCCGAGAGCCCGCAGCACCTGCTCGTCCTCGAACCCGGTGGCGTCCGCCTCGTCGTACAGGCCGCGCAGCAGCGGGTCGCCGCCGGCCGCCAGCAGACCGGCGGGCCTGCGCCCGTCCAGCACCGGGTGCCCGCGCAGCCACCATGCCGTGTACGGCCGTACGACCTCGTGCGTGCCGTCCGGCAGCAGGATCCGCATCGGCTGGGTGAGCGCGTCGCGCAGCGGCGGGCGGGCGAGCAGGGCGAGCGCCTGCGGCCAGTGGTCGTCGTCGACGAGGTCGAGGTCGCGGACGGCGACGAGCTCGGTGGCGACCGGAGGCACGGGGCTGTCCGGGAAGCGGTCGAGGATGTCCTCGCACCACACGTCCACGGCGTCGAGCAGACCGGCGTCGTCGGGCTCGGCGAAGTCGCCCTCGCGGGGCTCCAGTTCGTCCGGGTCGAGGACGACGTCCGTGGCGCGTACGAGGGCGAAGTCGGCCAGCACGCCACAGGCGGCCAGCGGCTGTTCGCCCCACTTCTCGGCCAACCCGGCGTCCACGGCGGCCAGTTCGTCCTCGCGGACGACCTGTGCGAACGGGCTGCCCGGGTAGACCAGTTCGCCCGCGGGGGCGAGTTCGCCGTCCTCGTCCGGCAGGGCCAGGGCGCCGAGCCAGGGTTCGTCGCCCGGTTCCAGGCCCGCGTCGCGAACCAGGGCGAGGACGGTGTCGGCCAGTTCCTCGGGGTCCGGGGCGTCCTCCTCCCAGGACACCGCGCCCTCGTCGTCGAGGGAGGCGGCCACGGCGGCGCGCACCTGCGGTGTGGTGAGGACGGCGCGCGGGGTCGCGGGCAGGGCGCCGAGCTTCTCCAGGATCGGGTGCGCGGCGTCGGGGTGCGCGACCTTCAGGCCCAGCCGGGCGAGGACCTCCGGGTCGATGCGGGCCGCGTCCGGGGTGGGCAGCAGGACCTGGCGGGGGCCGATGGTGGTCCTGCCGTCGGCGAGCGGCACGGGCAGGCCGGACAGCCGGTCGGGGTCGACCCCGGCGAGGCTGTCGTAGAGGCGGTGCCACCACTGCGGGTCCTTCTCCAGCCCGGCCAGCCGGTCGATCGCGTCGGCGAGCGGGAGGCGGGCGACGCCCAGCGTGCGCAGTTCGACGCGACGTTCGAGGCCGGCGGGCAGCAGGGTGGGCAGTACCTCGGCCAGGACCCGGACGGTGTCGGCGCCCGCGCCCTCGACGACCTCGGCGTCGCGCGGCCGCAGGGCCTCGGGCAGGTCGTCGGCGTCGTGGCCGGCGGGCGCGATGGCCGGGGGCAGGAACGCGGTGCGCGGGAGCAGGTCCAGGATCGCCTGCCGCAGCGCCCCGTCGAGCTCGCCCTTGCCCAGCGGGCCGGGGACCAGGCCGATGACGCCCTCGGTCACCGGACGCCATTCGGCGAGGAGTTCGGTGTACGCGTCCGCCGCGCGCCGCACCAGGAAGTCGGTCAGCGGGCCGGGGGCGGCGTGCCGGCGGGTGGTGTCCAGCGGGAAGGAGGCGATGAGCAGGGCGGGTACGCCGAGGGGCTCGTCGCTGGGGGTGGGCGCGTGGACGACCGGGGTGGTGCGGGGGTGGACGGGGGCGCCGTAGCTGTCGACGGGGACGGCCCAGGTGACGGACCAGTGGGGGCGCAGGCGCTCCTCCACCGGGCGGTCGGCGAGCAGGTCGGGGGTGAGCGGGCCGTGCGCGACGGAGGTGCGCCAGTGGGTGAGGCCGTCGCGGGAGTCCTCGACGATGGTGAAGGGCCCGTCGGTGCGGCGGCTGAGCGTGCGGGGGGCGTCGCCGTTGATCTCGACGACCACTTCCTCCAGGCCCGGCAGGGCGAGCAGGAGGGCGTCGTCCACGGCGTGCAGGAGGCGCTCGGCCAGGTCGGTGGCGGCCGCGTCGCGCAGCGGAAGGATGACGACCGTGTCGTACGGGTCGGGGGCGGTGCCCTCGGCGGCGAAGGGCAGGCGCAGCAGCGGGACGTGCCCGTCGCGGCGGCGGATCTCGTCGCCCAGGCCGGGGCTGTGCCGGGCGGTGTCCGCGGCGAGTTCGCGGGCCTCGGCCAGGGACCAGCGCACACCGCCGTGCCGGCCCACGACCGCGGGCTCGTCGGTGACGGAGAGGACGGCGGCGAAGCCGACGCCGAAGCGGCCGACGGCGCCGTGGCCCTCCTGCGGGTCGCGCTTGGCGGAGGCGCGCAGGGTGGAGAGGGACTCGACGCCGGCCTCGTCCAGCGGGGCGCCGGTGTTGGCGGCGAACAGGACGCCGTCGCGGAGGGTGAGGCGGAGCCGGCCGGGGGTCTTCGCCCGGGCGGCGGCGTCGGCGGCGTTCTGGGCGAGCTCGACGACGAGCCGGTCCCGGTAGCCGCCGAGGACCAGGTCCTCCTCCGCGTTGGCGTCCTCGCGGAAGCGGGCGGGGCTGGTGGCCCAGGCGTCGAGAACACCGCGGCGCAGTCGGGCCGTGCCGAAGGGGTCGGCGCCCTCGGCCGCGGGCCGCACGAACTTGCTCACGTTCACCTCTCCATCGTCGGCTGACGACGAAGGTACCGTGCCACCGCCCCCACCTCCGCCGCCCTTCCCACCCACCCCACCGTCCCGGCCGGGGCCGGACACCACCCGGGGGGCTTGGGAGTCGGCGGGGCGGGAACGCTCGGGGGCTTGGCAATCAGCGGCGCAGGGATCGCTCAGGAGCCCCGGAAGTCGACGGGGCGGGCACCCCACCCCCAGGGGGCTCGGGAATCGGCGCGCCTACGCCGTCCAGAAGCCCCGGGAATCGGCCGGCGCGGCCAACATCCGGGAGGCTCGGGAACGGCGGGCCTGCGCCGCCCCGAAGCCCAGGAGTGGCCGACATCCGCCCCCGGGGATGCCCAGCAATACCCCCGTCCGCTTCTAGGAGTGGCCGAGTTCCGCCGTCTCCTCGTCGCCGACCGGGGGGACCGAGCCGGAGTCCGCCGCGGGGCGGAGCGGGAAGACGTCGACCTTGGTCTCGTCGATCACCGGCGGGGCCGGCTGGGGCGGCTTGGGCATGACCGCGGCCTCGGAGTGGCCGCCGCAGCCGTACGCGAGGGAGACGACCCGGCCGTCCGCCGGGGCGAACTCGTTCGCGCAGACGCCGAAGGCCTGGCCGAGGGAGCCGCCCATGGGGACCAGGAAGCCACAGGTGGCGCAGGACGCGGGGGCCGCCTGGGCCATGGGCGTCTTCGGCCCGAAGCCCTCCTCCCAGCGGTCGGCGGCGACATGCAGGCCGTAGCGGGACAGGACCCGGGCGCGTCGCATGCCCAGTTCCTCCGCCAACGCGGCGATCGAGCCGCGGGTGGGTGACGTGGGCTGCTCGGCGGGGGCGCCGGGAGTGACGTCCGCGTCCTCCGCGTCCGCCAGTTCCTCCATCTCCCGGGAGACCGCCGAGTTCGGCGGGGGCACGTCGTCGCCGGAGTAGCCCGGCTCCAGACGCAGGTCCTCCGCGTCGGTGGGCAGCAGGTCGCCGGGACCCATGTCGCCGGGGCGCAGCCGCTCGCTCCAGGGGACCCACTCGGGCGCGAGCAGCGCGTCCGAGCCGGGCAGCAGGACGACCTCGTCCAGCGTCACGATCTTGGCGCGGGACGCCCGGGCCACGGTCGCCGCCCAGCGCCAGCCGCGGTACCCGAGCTCCTTGCACTCGAAGAAGTGCGTGACAACGCGGTCCCCCTCCGACACCAGGCCGACGTGCTCGCCGACCACACCGGGTGCGGCCGCCTCCTCGGCGGCGGCGCGGGCGAGGTCGACGGCCTCGGCGCACAGGCGGTCGGGGGTGCGGCTTCGCGTTGTCGCTGCGCTCACAGGTATCGCTTCTCTCCTACGCCGTCTCACGGGTGCGGCTGCCTCCGGCGGGTGGGACGGACGGAGCGGACCTGTGGACCGCATCGACGTCCGCCTCGATCGCGCTCGGGCGCACCTCTTCCATCCATTCTGCGGGATGGCTGAGATACGCACGCTACCCGGTCACCGGCGCTGGGCCTAGTTCCCGACCGCCCGCCCGACTCGCTCGGCTGCAAAGTGCTCTACGGACCGCGTTCTCAGGGCACTATGAACGTCGTGGCAGCCGCGAGGTCGTCCCAGGGCGCCGCCGGGGTCGGTGGGGTCGGGGGAACAGGTCGAGGTGGCGGTGCGGGCCGGGTGCACGGCGCCGTCCGCGCCGTCGGCCGCGCCCTGCACTTTCCCGTCACCGGCACCGCCCGCGGCATCAGGAAGGCCACGCACGCGCACGGCGCCGGGGAGTCCGGTCTCGGCAAACTGATCGAACTGCACGCGGTGAACGGCGCCGGTGACGTCATGATCACCATCGCGCTCGCCTCCACCGTGTTCTTCTCGGTGCCCACGGACGAGGCGCGCGGCCGGGTCGCGCTCTACCTCGCCATCACCATGGCCCCCTTCACGGTCCTCGCCCCCGTGATCGGCCCGCTCCTCGACCGGCTGCCGCACGGCCGCCGCGCCGCGATGGCCGCCGCGATGCTCGCCCGCGCCCTGCTCGCGCTGATCATCTCGGGCGCGGCGGCCAGCGGCAGCCTGGAGCTGTATCCGGCGGCACTCGGCGTGCTCGTGGCCTCCAAGGCGTACGGCGTCGTCCGCAGCGCCGTGGTGCCCCGGCTGCTGCCACCCCGCTTCTCCCTGGTCAAGGCCAACTCGCGGGTCACCCTGGGCGGGCTCCTGGCCACCGGCATCGCCGCGCCCGTCGGCGCGGGCCTGCAGGCCCTCGGGCCCCGCTGGCCGCTCTACGGCGCCTTCGTGATCTTCGTCGCGGGTACGGTCCTGTCCTTCTCCCTGCCGCCGAAGGTGGACTCGGCCAAGGGCGAGGACGTCGCGCTGCTCGCGGCCGACGAGAGACACCTGCACGGCCCGCACCTCAAACCGGTAAAACGCCCGGGACTGCGCACGGTCGGCCCGGCCGTCACCCACGCCCTCGGCGCCAACGCCGCCCTGCGCTGTCTGTCCGGATTCCTGATCTTCTTCCTCGCCTTCCTGCTGCGCGAGCACCCGCTGGCCGGCGAGAGCGCGGCGGTGTCGCTCGGGATAGTGGTCGTCGCGGCGGGCGTGGGCAACGCGCTCGGCACGGCGGTGGGCGCCTGGCTCAGGTCCCGGACCCCGGAGATCATCATCGTGACCGTGGTCGCGGTGGCGCTGGGCACGGCGATCGTCGCGGCAATCTTCTTCGGCACGTTCCTGGTGGCGTGTCTGGCCGCGGTCGCCGGGTTCGCGCAGGCGCTCGCCAAGCTGTCCCTCGACGCGCTGATCCAGCGGGACGTACCGGAACTGGTCCGTACGTCGGCGTTCGCGCGGTCCGAGACGATGCTCCAGATGGCGTGGGTGTTCGGCGGCGCGGTCGGCATCGTGATGCCGCTCAACGGCACGCTGGGCCTTTCGGTGGCCGCCGCCATGGTGGCGGTCGGCTGGCTGAGCACCGTACGCGGGCTGCTCGGTTCGGCGCGGCACGGCGGCCGGACACGACCGCGAGTGGCGTAACGAAGCGGGCACGCCGCACCCCGCGTGGCCGGTCCGGCCGGGCTGCCCGATAGCCTTCGGCCATGACCATGCAATCCGTTGTGCGACGCCGCCGCGCCGTCGCCGCCGCCGGCGCCGTTTCCGCCGGACTGCTCGTTCTCACGGCCTGTGAGAAGCCGTCCCCGATCGCGACGGTCACCGTCGGCACGAGTTCGGTCAGCTCCGAGGCCACCTGCTACAACGGCGGTGACCCGCTGAACACCGCCTCCCTGGCCAAGTGCCTCAAGGACACGGACATCAAGTCGATCAAGGTGGACCCGGACGCGACCGTGCGCTTCGGTGTCGACCCGGACATCGCGGACAACGGCTGGACGATCCTGATGAACGGTCAGCCGCTCACCGACTCCAGCAAGAAGACCTATCGCACCATCCCGGGCAGCGTGTTCTTCAACGTCCAGTACGGCGCCCAGGGCAACTCCACCCTGGTGTCGATCAAGGAGGGCGAGAAGGACGTCACGGGCCTGTGGTCCTTCAAGCTCAAGAAGGACACCGACTCCTGACCACGTCGTCCGCACGTGTCCTCGTAGCCACCGCCGTTCCCGCCGAACGGGACGCGGTGGCTCGGGCGTTCGCCACGGCCGCGAGCGAGGTGCGGCTCCCGGGAGCGGTGCTCCACCGGATCTCCGGTGAGTTCGCCTGCGACCTCCTCGCCGCCGGCGTCGGCCCGGCGCTCGCCGCCGCCTCCACCGCCACCGCCCTCACCGCCGCCGCCCTCCAGGGCACCCCCTACGACCTCGTCGTCAGCGCCGGGATCGCCGGCGGCTTCCAGCCCGGGGCGCCGGTCGGTTCGCTCGTGGTCGCCGACGAGATCACCGCGGCCGATCTGGGCGCCGAGACGGCCGACGGATTCCTCCCGGTCACCGAACTGGGTTTCGGGACCGTCAGCCACCGTCCGCCGAAAGCACTCGTACGAGCCGTCGCCGCCGCGACCGGGGCGCTCCCCGGCGAGGTACTGACCGTCTCGACCGTGACCGGGACGGCCGCCCGCGCCGCACAGCTCCGCGCCCGTCACCCCCGTGCCCTCGCCGAGGCCATGGAGGGTTTCGGGGTGGCCGAGGCCGCCGCCGCGCACCGGGTGCCCGTCCTTGAGGTACGCGCCGTCTCCAACCCCGTCGGCCCGCGCGACCGCGCCGCCTGGCGCATCGGCGATGCCCTCGCGGCCCTCACCGGGGCCTTCGGGAAGCTCACGTCCGCCTGGGAGAGTTGGAACCCACATGAGTCCTGAGAGCCGACAGCTGCAGATCGCGTACTCGCCCTGCCCCAACGACACGTTCGTCTTCGACGCCCTCGCCCACGGCCGCGTCCCCGGCGCGCCCGCGCTGGACGTCACCTTCGCGGACATCGACATCACGAACGGCATGGCCGAGCGCGGCGAGTTCGACGTGCTGAAGGTGTCGTACGCGGTGCTGCCGTACGTCCTCGACGAGTACGCGCTGCTGCCCTGCGGGGGCGCGCTGGGCCGGGGCTGCGGGCCGCTGGTGCTCACGCGGGAGGCGGGAGGCGACCTTACGGGTCGTACGGTCGCCGTGCCGAGCGAGAAGTCGACGGCCTATCTGCTGTTCCGGCTGTGGGCGGCGGACACGCCGGCGGGCGGGGTCGGCGAGATCGTCGTCATGCCGTTCCACGAGATCATGCCGGCGGTGCGGGACGGGAAGGTCGACGCGGGGCTCGTCATCCACGAGGCGCGCTTCACCTACCAGAACTACGGGCTGCACAAGCTCGCCGACATGGGCGAGCACTGGGAGCACACCACCGGGCTGCCGATCCCGCTGGGCGCGATCATCGCCAAGCGGTCGCTGGGCGCGGACACGCTGCGGCGGCTCGCGGAGGCCATCCACACGTCCGTGCACGCGGCCTGGGACGACCCCGAGGCCTCCCGGCCGTACGTGATGGAGCACGCCCAGGAGATGGACCCGGCCGTCGCCGACCAGCACATCGGGCTGTACGTCAACGAGTTCACGTCGGATCTCGGCGAGGACGGCTACGCGGCCGTCCGGGGCCTGCTCACACGCGCGGCGGCCGAGGGGCTTCTTCCGCCCCTCGGCCCTACGGCACTCGATTTCCCCTGAGAACGGGTACGGATCCGGGAAGTCGACAAACCCCGCGGACTCAGACGTCCAACTGGTCGGCGACCGCCCGCAGCAGGCCCGCGATCTGCTTGCCGGAGGCCTTGTCCGGATAGCGGCCCTTCTCCAGCATCGGCGTGATGTTTTCGAGGAGGGTCGTCAGATCCTGCACGATCGAGGCCAGTTCGTCCGGCTTCTTGCGCTGTGCGGCCGCGACCGAGGGCGTCGGGTCGAGGATGACGACCGAGAGCGCCTGGTCGCCGCGCTGACCGGCGACCACTCCGAACTCCACGCGCTGTCCCGGCTTGAGTACGTCGACTCCGTCGGGGAGAACAGAGGAATGGACGAAGACGTCACCGCCGTCGTCGCGGGAGAGAAAGCCGAAGCCCTTCTCGCTGTTGAACCACTTGACCTTGCCGGTAGGCACGTCTGTCCTCGTCCTCGTACTCGTCGGAAAACTGCTTCGGAAACGGCTCTTGATAGCACTACAGCGGGTCGTCGATGACCCGCCGCTACCAAGGCTAATGGTCTTCGGGCGGGTGACAAGACGTCGCCCGATTGTTCCTACGCGCAGGGAACTACCCTGGTCCGGTGCGTGACAAAACCCAAACGAATTCCGCCGGACCCGGTGACGGACTGATCCGTGCCGGTGCCGTTGTCTTCTTCATCGGTGCCGTGGCCACTCTCGTCACCGTGGCCCCGCTGTTCCTCGGCACGAAACCTTTTCCGACGTACATGTTCGGTTTGAGCATGCTGATGGGCGTCGGCTTCCTCGTGGCGGGCGCCGGTGTGCTGCGCTCGGTCGCGGCGGGCCGCCGTCAGGCGCGCGGCGCCTCGCGGTAGGCGGCCAGCCAGGCGGGGAGCTCGGTGAGGTCCGTCAGGACCACGTCGGCCCCGGCCGCGCGCAGTTCCGCCGCGTCGCACGGCCCCGTGGCCACGGCCACGGACAGGGCCCCGGCGCCGCGGGCACCGCGCACGTCCCCGACGTGGTCGCCGACGTACACGGTCGCGCCGTGCTCGCGCAGGGCCGCCGCCTTCTGCTCGGCCCACAGGTCGCCGATCACCGCGTCGGGCTCCAGGCCGAGGTGGGTCAGGTGCAGCTTGGCGTTCGGCTCGTACTTCGCGGTGACCACGACCGCCCGTCCGCCGGCCGACCGCACGGCCGTGATCGCCTCTCGGGCGCCGGGCATCGCGGGCGTCGCGGCGATCGCGATGGCGGGGTACATCTCGCGGTACAGGTCGCCCATCGGTCCGACCTGCTCCGGCGGGAACCAGTGGACGAGTTCCTCCGCGAGCGGCGGCCCGAGCCGGGTGATCGCCAGGTCGGCGTCGATGTACGTCCCGGTCCGCTCGGACAGCGCCGTGTAGCAGGCGTGGATGCCGGGCCGGGAGTCGATCAACGTCATGTCGAGGTCGAACCCGACGGTCAGCGCGGAAGAAGTCACGGGGGCCATTGTGCCCATCGGCCGGGAGGGGCAGCCGGGCCGGGGCTGTGAGCTCGACGACGGCCTGCCGGCCAGTGCCTGTCGAGGCACTGGGCAGGTGCGAAGTGCGCTGCGGTTCGGCAGCACCCTGAAGGGGCGCGGGGAACTGCGCGACCAGCCACGACGGCGCCGCAGACGACCGACGACACATCACGGCACTTCCAGCGGAGCGCTCAGCGTCGGCGCTGGGAGCGCCACACCAGGTAGAGCGCCGAGGCGACCGCCGCGCCGCGCACCACCCAGGGCCAGGTCTCGGCGACGGCGTCCTTCATGTGGCCCTGGGCGACGGGGTCGCCCCAGCGGCCGTCGCTGCGGCCCCAGAGCCAGGTCACGCCGGCCGCGAGGGCCAGGCCGGGCATCCCCATCACCGCCCACTTGGTCTCCGTCGGGCTCAGGCGGCGGGAGCCGTAGGCGATGAGCCAGCCGAGGGCGAGCGCGAACCAGTTGCCGAGGACGGCACCGGCGACGAGGAGCCCGGCGGCGAGCAGCAGCAGCGGGTTGGTCCAGCCGGTGGCGGGGCGGGGCAGCCCGAGTCGGCGCCGGGCGGCCGGGGCGGGCTCCGGGTCCGTCTCCCGGGCGTCCTCGGCTACGGGCTCGGCATCCTCGGTCCGCTCCTTCCCCTTCTCCCTCTCCTTCGGAGGCGGTTTGAGCAGGTCGGGGATCTCCACGCCGCCGACGAAACCCGGCACGGTGTCGGTCTCCGCGAGCGGTCCGCCCTCCACCCGCCACCAGTCCGGCTGCACGGCACTGCCGCCGAGCTCGTGCTCCGCGGCGAGGTGGGGCGGCGACGGCGCGTCCGAGGGCGCGGGGGTGTCCGGCTCCGCGGGGCGCGGCCGCGGCACGATCCGGCGCAGCCCCTTCGGCGCGCGCTCCGGCCCCGACGCCTCCACCGGCTGTACGGGTACGGAGGCGGCCGGCGTCTGGGGCACACCGGCGGTGCCGCCCGCGGCCGCGACGACCTCGTCCGGGGTGCCCAGCCGGGCGAGGATGCGGCGCACGGCGGCGGGACTGTCGACGGGGGTCTTCGCCCGGTGCCGGTCGATCTCGTTGCGCAGCTCCGACACCAGCCGCATCCGCGTGGCCGACGGCAGCTGCCGCCGGTGCGCCACGTCACCGACGCGGCTCAGATACTCGTAGACGACCTGGTCGCTTTCGATACCCACGAAGTCCCCTCCGGGGCGGGCGTGTTGGATACCCCGTGGTGAGAGACGTTACCGCTGTCGGCGCGGGCCGGGCATCCCACCTCGGCGGGCATACCCGGGGCGGTGCACTTCGGGCCCGGTGGGGGCCCGCGGCGGCAGACCCCGGCGGCACCCGCCCCGACGCCGGTAACGTAGGCGAGATGAGCACCGAGGACCGCCCGGCGCCCCGCTCCCTCGCGGAGGCGCTCCGCGTCAGGGACGACGACTCCCTGGCCGCGCTCCTGCGCAGCCGCCCCGACCTCATCACGCCCGTGCCGACCGACCTCACGCAGCTCGCCACCCGTGCGGGGACGCGCGCCTCGGTCCTGCGCGCGCTGGAGCGTCTGGACCGCTTCGCGCTGCAGACCGCGGAGGCGCTGGCGGTGGCGGCGGACCCGGCGACGTACGACGACCTGCTCGCCCTGATGGCGGGCGACGCGCGGGATCCGGCCGTCGCCGCCGCCCTGCCGCGCGCCCTGGCCACCCTGCGCGAGCAGGCCCTGGTCTGGGGCGGCGAGGACCGGCTGCGGCTGGTGCGCACGGCCCGCGAGCTGCTCGCGCCGTCCCCGCAGCACCCGTCCCCGACGGGGCTCGGCCCGACCGTGCAGGAGGCCACCGCGGGGATGTCCCCGGGGCGGATCCAGGAGATCGTCACCACCGCCGGGCTGCCCACGACCCACGACTCGGTCTCCGCCGTCACCGCGCTCGCCGCCCTCTTCTCGGACCGCGAGCGGATGGCCGCGCTGCTCGACGAGGCGCCCGAGGAATCGCGCGCGGTCCTCGCCCGGCTCGTGTGGGGACCCCCGTACGGCCAGGTCACCCCCGACCCGGCCGCCCATCTGCGCTGGCTGCTCGACCGCGGCCTGCTGCTGCCGACGGCGCCCGGCACGGTCGTCCTGCCCCGGGAAGTGGCACTGCACCTGCGCGGCGGCCACGCCCACCGCGAACCGGAGGCCGTGCCGCCCGCCGTCGAGGCGACCGCGACCCACCGGCCCGCGATGGTGGACGCGACGGCGGCCGGGCAGGCGTACACGGCCCTCGCGACCATCGAGGATCTGCTGAAGGACTGGGACGAGGGCGGACCGGCGGTGCTGCGCGCCGGCGGGCTGAGCGTGCGGGACCTGAAGCGGACCGCCGTCGCGCTCGACGTGCCCGAACCGGTGGCCGCCTTCTGGGTCGAGCTCGCCTACGCGGCCGGCCTGCTGGCCTCGGACGGCGAGGCGGACGAGCGGTACGCCGCCACCCCGGCCTACGACGAGTGGCTGGAGCGGCCCGCCGCCGAGCGCTGGGCGCGGCTCGCGGAGACCTGGCTGACGGCGACCCGGACGTCGGGGCTGATCGGCGGGCGGGACGCGAAGGACCGCGCACTGTCCGCGCTGGGCCCGGGACTCGACCGCTCGGCCGCGCCCGAGGTACGGCACCGTGTGCTGACCCTGCTGGCCGGGCTGCCGGAGGGCGCCGCCCCGGCCGCCGAGTCGGTCCTGGCCCGGCTCCGCTGGGAGCGGCCGCTGCGCGTGCCGCAGCGCGAGGACGACCTGCGCTCCCGCCTCGCCCGGTGGACGCTGTCCGAGGCCGAGCTGCTGGGCGTGACCGGGCGCGGGGCGCTGTCCGCGCAGGGGCGCGCCCTGCTCGGGACGCCCGTGGTGAAGGCGCCGCAGGAGCCGGAGCCGTCCGGCCCCGGCGACAAGCTCCCCGTGCACCACCACCGCCCGTCCCTGCCCCGCGAACCCCTCTCCCCGCCCGAGCAGGCGGTGGCCTCCACCGCGGCCGCCCGGCTGCTCGCGCCGCTGCTCCCCGAGCCCCTGGACCATGTGCTGCTCCAGGCGGACCTGACGGCGGTGGCCCCGGGCCCGCTCCAGCGGCCGCTGGCCGACATGCTGAGCGTGCTCGCGGACGTGGAGTCCAAGGGCGGCGCGACGGTCTACCGCTTCACCCCGGCCTCCGTACGGCGCGCCCTGGACGCCGGCCGCGCCGCCTCCGACCTGCACGACTTCCTCACCGCCCACTCCCGCACCCCGGTCCCGCAGCCGCTGGCGTACCTGATCGACGACGTGGCCCGTAAGCACGGCCATCTGCGGGTGGGCGCGGCCTCGGCGTACGTCCGCTGCGACGACGACACCCTCCTGAACGAGATCCTGGCCGACAAACGGGGATCGGCCCTGGGCCTGCGGCGCCTGGCACCGACCGTGCTGGCCGCCCAGGCCGACCCGACGGCGCTCCTCGACGGCCTGCGCGCGATGGGCTACGCACCGGCCGCCGAATCGGCGGAGGGCGACGTCCTGATCACCCGCGCCCTCGCCCACCGCACCCCGCCCCGCACGGCTCCCGAACCGGTGCCGGACGGCCCGCCGACCCCCGACGCCACCCTCCTGTCGGCCGCGGTCCGCGCGATCCGCGCGGGCGACCTGGCCGCGACGGCCCCGCGCAAACCCGCCGCGGCGTCCGGCGAGCCCGCAGGCACCAGCGGCGACCTGCCCCGCACCAGCTCCGCCGAGACCCTGGCCACCATGCAGGCCGCCGTCCTGACCGGCGAGGCCCTGTGGATCGGGTACGTCAACGCCGAGGGCGCCGCCAGCCAGCGCGTCATCGCCCCGATCCGCGTCGAGGGCGGTTTCGTCACGGCGTACGACCACACGGCGGACGAGGTCCGGACGTATCCGCTGCACCG
This sequence comes from Streptomyces sp. NPDC054794, assembly GCF_053611585.1. Taxonomy (NCBI): domain Bacteria; kingdom Bacillati; phylum Actinomycetota; class Actinomycetes; order Kitasatosporales; family Streptomycetaceae; genus Streptomyces; species Streptomyces sp. NPDC054794. The sequence goes on from NZ_JBSHAQ010000044.1 coordinate 38,141, forward strand.
GATCACCGGGGTGGCGGAGCTGGCGGACGACTGACCGTGATCGGCGGCCGGTAGGGCACACTGGACGTTTGGCCGTACAGAGCCATCTGGGAAAGGCAGCCGCGCGTGAATGGTCCGCTGATCGTCCAGTCCGACAAGACCCTGCTCCTCGAAGTCGACCACGAGCAGGCCGACGACTGCCGTCGTGCCATCGCGCCGTTCGCCGAGCTGGAGCGGGCGCCGGAGCACATCCACACCTACCGGGTCACCCCGCTGGGCCTGTGGAACGCGCGGGCCGCGGGGCACGACGCCGAGCAGGTCGTGGACGCGCTCGTGCAGTACAGCCGCTACCCCGTGCCGCACGCGCTGCTCGTCGACATCGCCGAGACCATGGACCGGTACGGGCGGCTGACCCTCACCAAGCACCCGGCCCACGGGCTGGTCCTGACCACCACCGATCGGCCGGTCCTCGAAGAGATCCTGCGCTCCAAGCGGATCATCCCGCTCGTCGGCGCCCGGATCGACCCGGACAGCGTGGCCGTGCACCCCTCCGAGCGCGGCCAGATCAAGCAGACGCTGCTCAAGCTGGGCTGGCCCGCCGAGGACCTCGCGGGGTACGTGGACGGCGAGGCCCATCCCATCGAGCTGCGCGAGGACGGATGGGCGCTGCGCGCCTACCAGAAGCAGGCCGTGGAGAACTTCTGGCACGGTGGGAGCGGTGTCGTCGTGCTGCCCTGCGGCGCCGGCAAGACGCTGGTCGGCGCCGGGTCCATGGCCCAGGCCAAGTCCACCACCCTGATCCTCGTCACCAACACCGTCTCCGCCCGGCAGTGGAAGCACGAGCTGGTGAAGCGGACCTCGCTGACCGAGGACGAGATCGGTGAGTACAGCGGTACGAGGAAGGAGATCCGGCCGGTCACCATCGCCACCTACCAGGTGCTGACGACCAAGCGGAAGGGGATCTATCCCCACCTGGAGCTTTTCGACTCGCGTGACTGGGGGCTCATCGTCTACGACGAGGTGCACCTGCTGCCGGCCCCCGTCTTCAAGTTCACCGCCGACCTCCAGGCGCGCCGCCGCCTCGGTCTGACGGCGACGCTGGTGCGCGAGGACGGCCGGGAGTCGGACGTGTTCTCCCTCATCGGCCCCAAGCGGTTCGACGCGCCCTGGAAGGAGATCGAGGCGCAGGGGTACATCGCGCCCGCGGACTGCGTCGAGGTGCGGGTCAATCTCACCGACTCCGAGCGGCTCGCCTACGCGACCGCCGAGACGGAGGAGAAGTACCGCTTCTGCGCGACCACCGCGACCAAGCGCAAGGTCACCGAGGCCCTGGTCCGGCGCTTCGCCGGGCAGCAGATCCTCGTCATCGGCCAGTACATCGACCAGCTCGACGAACTGGGCGAGCACCTGAACGCGCCCGTCATCAAGGGCGAGACCTCCAACGCGCAGCGCGAGAAGCTCTTCGACGCCTTCCGGGAGGGCGAGATCAGCGTCCTCGTCGTCTCCAAGGTGGCCAACTTCTCCATCGACCTGCCGGAGGCCACCGTGGCCATCCAGGTGTCGGGCACCTTCGGCTCCCGCCAGGAGGAGGCCCAGCGCCTCGGCCGGGTGCTGCGCCCCAAGGCCGACGGCCACCAGGCCCACTTCTACTCCGTCGTCGCCCGCGACACGATCGACCAGGACTTCGCCGCCCACCGCCAGCGCTTCCTGGCGGAGCAGGGGTACGCGTACCGGATCGTGGACGCGGACGAGATCCTGGCGGAGGGCGCCTGACCGGCCCGGGCCAGCACGGCCAGCAGGACCAGCCCCAGGAGCGGATACGGCGATGCCAGGGGCTGGGCCCACCAGGGCAGGCGCAGGTCCAGGTCCCCCTGGTGCGGCACCAGCCACAGCGTACGGGCGGTGAACACCGCCGCCGTCAGCGCCGCGAGACGGACGCGGTGCTCGGCGAGGAGGACGGCGAGCAGCGGGACGCACCACACCCAGTGGTGGGACCAGCTGATCGGGCAGACGAGCAGGGCCGTCACCGCGGTCAGCAGGATGCCGTGCCGCTCCTCACCGGCCCGTGCCGCCAGCCACAGCCCGGTGACCGCGACGGCCGCCGCCGGGACGAGCCACAGCGGCCCCGGCGCGGGGTCGCCCGACAGCCGCGCCACCAGGCCCTGCAGGGACTGGTTGTCGACGATCCAGGCCTTGCCCACCCGTCCGGTCTCGTAGAGGCGGCGCGTCCAGAAGTCCACGCTGGCCGCGGGCAGCAGCAGCGCGCCGAGCAGGACCGTGCCGCCGAACGCCGCCGTCGCCGTCGCCGCCTCCCGCCCCCGTCCGGTCAGGAGCAGATACACCACGAAGACGGCCGGGGTGAGTTTGACGCCGGCCGCGATCCCGAGGGCCGTGCCCTTGCCCCGGGCGCCCGGGGGTCGGGTGAGGTCCCACAGGATCAGGCAGATGATCGCCAGGTTGATCTGCCCGAACAGCAGCGTCTGGAAGACCGGTTCGAGCCACAGGGACAGGGCGGTGGCCGCACACAGCAGCGGCAGCCGGGGCGTTCGGCCCGCGAGGCGGGCGGACAGGCTGACGAGACCGGCGAGCAGGAGCGCGTTGCCCGCGAGGAACGCGGCCTTCAGGACGGGGACGGGGATCCAGACCGTCGGCACGAACAGGGCCGCCGCGAAGGGCGGGTACGTCGCCGGCAGCCGCCACTCGGTGACCGTGAAGCCGTAGAGATCGCCGCCGTGGACGACGGCCTCGCCCTCGGCCCGGTAGACCAGCACGTCGGCCATCGGGGCGCGCTGTACGACGCAGAGGACGGCGAGGCAGAGCAGGGACAGCAGAGGAAGCAGGCAGAGCAGAGCAGGCAGGGAGAGCAGGGAAGGCCGAGAGGGCTGAGGAGGCCGAGCGGGCAGGGATGCCGCGGGGCGAGAGGGTGCGGGAGGAGAGAGTGCGGAGAGGGGGGAAGGCGTCACCGTCCGTTTTGCCACGGAGGTGAACCTATGGGTTACCTGCGGTGGACGCCCGCTTCCTCGCCGTACTCGCCGAGTATGACCACGCCGAACGCCGCCTCCGCGAACACCTTGACGGCGCGCAGGGCGTCGCCCAAGCGGTGGTGGCGGTGCGGGATGCCCTCGACGGCTGTGGCACCGGACGGTCGGGCCGGGACTGGGTGGATGGTTGCTGCGCTCATGTCTCCATGGTTGCTCCATCGGGGTGTAACCGACATCGGTCTGTGGAGCCAATCCCGGCCGCCCGCGCGTACCCCTGCGGATGGACACCCTCCCCCTAGGGCGGAGGGGCCCGTCCCCTAGGGGATGAAAATCCGTTGGCCCTCACCCGCCGCTCTCATTAAAATCTCCGCTCTTGCCCGCCTCCGCACCGGAGTGCCGCCGTCCGGCCGGAAACCGGACGGCACCCAGAGTCACGGACCACGGACACCGACCGTCCGCGCGTCGCTCGCCCAGCAGGCCCACACGGAGGCACCCCTTGTCCACGCCCACCGACGACCCCCTGGCCCGGGAACGCTCCCACCTCGCCGAGTCCCGCTCCGCGCTCCGCGCCATGCGCGAGGACGTCGAGTCGCTGGACATCAGCAACGTCACCGCGAACTGGGTGAACGCCGAGGTCCTCGCCCGCCAGATCAACGAGCGCATCAAGGCGCTGGCCGACCTCAGCGACACCCCGCTGTTCTTCGGCCGCCTCGACTATCTGCACCCGCCCGGGGCCGACCGGGCCGAGGGCGCGGAGGGCGAACGGTTCTACATCGGGCGGCGGCATGTGCACGACGCCGAGGGCGACCCGATGGTCATCGACTGGCGCGCCCCGGTCTCGCAGCCGTTCTACCGGGCCTCCAAGAAGGACCCGATGGACGTCGCGCTGCGCCGCCGCTTCGGTTACACGGGCGGCGACCTCACGGCGTACGAGGACGAGCACCTCTCCGACCCCGCCGAGGCGGCGACCACCAGCAAGCTGCTCCAGCAGGAGATCGAGCGTCCGCGTGTCGGCCCGATGCGGGACATCGTGGCCACGATCCAGCCCGAGCAGGACGAGATCGTGCGGTCCGGACTGTCGGGGACCGTGTGCGTGCAGGGAGGTCCGGGGACCGGGAAGACCGCCGTCGGCCTGCACCGGGTCGCCTATCTGCTGTACGCCCACCGCGAGCGGCTGGCCCGCACCGGCACCCTCGTCATCGGGCCGAACCGGTCCTTCCTGCACTACATCGAGCAGGTGCTGCCGGCCCTGGGCGAGCTGGCGGTGCGGCAGGCCACGGTCGACGACCTGGTCGCCCATGTGGAGGTACGCGGCACGGACGACGCGGCCGCCGCGATGATCAAGGGTGACGCCCGGCTGGCCCAGGTGCTGAGGCGGGCCGTCGACTCGCACGTGACCATGCCCACCGAGTCGGTCGTGGTCGTGCGCGGCTCTCGCCGGTGGCGCGTCGCGGCGTACGAACTCGAAGAGATCGTACGGGAGTTGCTCGCCCGCGACATCCGCTACGGCGCCGCCCGCGAGGCCCTGCCGCAGCGCATCGCGCATGCCGTGCTGGTCCAGATGGAGCGGTCGGGCGAGGCCCCGGACGACCGGGTGCAGGACGCCGTGGCCCGCAACAGCGCGGTCAAGGCGGCGGTCAAGGCGATCTGGCCGGCCGTCGACCCCGCGAAGCTCGTGCTGCGGCTGCTGACCGACGCGGACTTCCTCGCCGTGCACGCCGAGGGGATCCTCGACGAGGACGAGCAGAAGACGATCCTGTGGGCCAAGCCGGTGCGCAGCGTCAAGTCGGCCCCGTGGTCCGCCGCGGACGCCGTACTGATCGACGAGGCCGGCGACCTGGTCGAGCGCACGCACTCGCTCGGTCACGTGGTGCTCGACGAGGCGCAGGACCTCTCGCCGATGCAGTACCGGGCGGTCGGCCGCCGCTGCACCACCGGCAGCGCGACCGTCCTCGGCGACCTGGCGCAGGGCACCACGCCGTGGGCCACCCGCAGCTGGGACGAGGCACTGGCCCACCTCGGGAAGACGGACGGCGTGATCGAGGAGCTGACCGCCGGCTTCCGTGTGCCGACGGACGTCATCACGTACGCCTCCCGGCTCCTCCCGCACATCGCGCCCGGTCTCACCCCGGTCGCCTCGGTCCGTGAGAACCCCGGCTTCTTCGAGGTCCGTACGATCGCGGACACCGCCGAAGTCGTCGCCGCCTGCCGGGAGTTGCTGCGCAACGAGGGCTCGATCGGCCTGATCGCCGCCGACGCCCGCGTCCCGGCCCTCGCCGAGGCGCTCGCCGCCGCCGGGATCGGCCGCCTGGCCCCCGGTGAGGAGACGACGCGCGAGACCCGGCTCACCCTGGTTCCGGCCTCGCTCGCCAAGGGCCTGGAGTACGACTACGTGGTCCTCGACGAGCCGCGGGCGGTCGTCGACGGCGAACCCGACGAGCGGACCGGCCTGCGCCGCCTGTACGTCGCCCTCACCCGAGCGGTCTCCGGCCTGATCGTCACCCACACGGCCCCGCTGCCGGACCAGCTCGCCTAGGTCCTGTCGCCCTGAACGGCGTCGAGTTCCTGGCGCCACCGCGTCACGGCCGTGGCCGACACCGGGCCCGTCCAGCCGTCCGCGCGGGCGGCGCCGCCGATGTGGAAGCCGTCGATGCCGGCGGCGCGAAGCGCGGGCACGTGGTCGAGGCGCAGTCCGCCGCCTACGAGCAGGGTCTGTTCGTAGCCCGGCTCGCCGCGCCGGCGCGCCTCGGCGACCAGCGTGGGCAGGCCGTCGTCCACGCCGGACGCCGAGCCCGCGGTGAGGTAGGTGTCGAGTCCGGGCAGGTCGGCCAGCTGCTTGCGCAGGGCGTCGCGGTCGGCGGCGCGGTCGATGGCCCGGTGGAAGGTCCAGCGGCAGCCGTCCAGCTCGGCGACGACCCGTTCCACCGCCGCCAGGTCCACCGCGCCGTCCGTGCCGAGGAAGCCGAGCACGAACTGGTCGGCCCCGGCGCCGCGCAGCTCCGCGGCCGCCCGCACCAGGCCCTCGACGTCACCGGCGGCGAATCCGTCGGTCAGCCGCAGCATCACGCGCAGGTCGATGTCGACGGCGGCCCGGATCGCGCCGAAGGTCCGGACCGACGGGGTCAGTCCGTCCGCCGCCATGTCGGTGACCAGTTCGAGGCGGTCCGCGCCTCCGGCCTGGGCGGCGACCGCGTCCTCGGGGCCGAGGGCGATCACCTCCAGGACTGCACGCGTGCTCATAGGACCCCTTCCGTCGGTGTTCCCCTGGAGCGGCTACAGGTCTAGTCCAATCTCAGGGTACGTCGGGAAGGTGCGGGCCCGCGAGATCGCCCCCGGTCAACACGGAGTCATCCGAAGATGTTCATCTGCCCCGCCTCCGCCCCCACCAGTTCGTACGACACCCCCGCGACCGCTCGCCCCGAGTACAGCCGGACGAGCGTGGCGGTGTCCCCGATGAAACGCGCCGGAGTCCGCGTGCCGCTCAGCTCCCCCAGCCGCAGCGACTCGTCCCGGTCGTCCAGGTCGGCGTGCAGCGGCAGATGGCCCTTCTCGCGGGTCACCCGGGCGAGCAGGGTGAGCGCGTCCGGCACCCCGTCCCCGGCATAGGCTCCGGGCACGCCGAAGGTGTCGCGTACGTCCCCGGCGTGCACCCACTCGCCGAGCGCGATCATGTCCAGCACCCCGCCCGCCCGGGCGATCACCGGACCGGCCTCGGTCATCCCGCGCTCCAGCTCGTCCACGACCCGCGCGTTCGTCCACTCGGACCGCTCGGCGATGTCGCGCTCGTTCGACTCGGGCGAGAACACCCCCTTCTCGAAACGGCTCTCCACCACCCGCAGCAGCGCGGCGGAGCAGTGCGCGAGCACGTCCCGCACCGTCCACCCCGGACACGCGGCGGTCGCCAGCGCGAAGTCCGCGTCGGGCCGGGCCCGCAGCAGGGGAATCAGGGCGTCCCGCTCGACGGCCAGCAGCCGTCCGGGCAGTTCGGGGTCGCGCGGCCCGTGTGCGTCCACAGTCAGCTCAGTCATGCCGACCAAGCTAGGCCCTGTCGTCACACTCCCGTCTGCCCCGCGACGCCGTTCCCACTCGCCGCACCGGGCCCCGACCCGAGGACGTCCAGTACGAGGGCCGATGTCCGGCACTCCCCCAGTTCGACGACAGGACCTGGGCGGCCGACGGCACGGGCGCGGGAGAATGACCCCATGGCCGACCTCGACGCCCTCCGCACCCGCTGGACCCGAGCCCTGGAAGGAGCCCGCGGTCCCGGCGGCGGGCCCGACCCCGTGCCGTACGCCGACAACCTGCTCACCCGCTGGCAGGAGCCGCAGCGCCACTACCACACGCTCACCCATCTCACCGCGGTCCTCGACCACGTCGACGTGCTGGAGAAGCACGCGGACGACCCGGACGTCGTACGCCTGGCCGCCTGGTTCCACGACGCCGTCTACCTTCCCGACCGCTCCGAGAACGAGGAGCGCTCGGCCCGGCTCGCCGAGCGCGCCCTGACCGAGGCCGGCGTCCCGGAGGCCAAGGCGGCCGAGGTGGCGCGGCTGGTCCGGCTCACGGTCACCCACGACCCGGCCGAGGACGACCGCGACGGGCAGGTCCTGTGCGACGCCGACCTGGCGATCCTGGCGGCACCGCCGTCCGCGTACGCCGTCTACACCGCGGCCGTCCGCGAGGAGTACCACTTCGTCCCCAGCGACGCCTTCCGCGCCGGCCGCGCCGCGATCCTCGGTCAACTCCTCGATCTGCCCCGGCTGTTCCGCACCCCGCACGGCCGGGCGGAATGGGAGGCGACCGCCCGCTACAACCTCGCCGCCGAGCTGGAAATGCTGTCGACCGCGGCGGATCCGGCGTCCTAGGGTGCGGCCCATGCGTGCATTGGGCGGGGAACAGGTGGAAGAGGCCGTCGCGGGCTGCGTGGCGGCGCTGCGGACGGTCGCGGACCGGGACTGGGAAGGGGTCGACGCCGCGGGGCTGGAGTGGAGTTGCCGGCATACGGCCTTCCACGTCGCGGAGGATCTCATCGCGTACGCCGGCCAGCTGGCGGGCCGCGCCCAGGACGGCTACGTCCCCTTCGAGATCACCCTCGAAGAGGGCACCGACAACGCGGGCCTGCTGCACGTCATCGAGACGACGGGCGCCCTGTTCGCGGCCACCGTCCGCACGACGCCGCGCGAGGTCCGCGCCTTCCACCCGTATCCATTCCGCAGCGCGGACCGCGAGGGGTTCGCCGCGATGGGCATCGCCGAGGTGCTGCTGCACACCCACGACATCGCCAAGTCCCTGGGGATCACCTACGAGCCGTCCGAGGAACTCGCCGAGTCCGTGCTGACCTGGCTCTTCCCGCACGTCCAGCCCGGCCCCGCGCCCTGGCCCACCCTGCTGTGGGCGACCGGGCGCGGCGAGCTGCCCGGCCGCGCCCCGGTCACCGAGTGGCGCTGGCGCAACAACCTGGTCATCCCCACCGAACGCCTCGTGCTGACCGGCCTGCGCCCCGCCGCCGCCCGCGATCTGCGGCTGGGCGGCGACGGCGGCTTCGAGTGGATCGACGGCGGCCCGTACCAGGGCACCCGGGACGCCGCGGAGTTCATGATGAAGGCCTACGAAGCGGGCGTGCACCGGCCCGAGTTCGGAGTCTTCGCGCTGGTCCGGCGCCAGGACGGCCGCGCGGTCGGCGGCATGGGCTTCCACAGCGCCCCGGACGAGGACGGCCGGGTGGAGATCGGCTACGACCTCGTCGAGAGCGCCCGCGGCCAGGGCTACGCGACCGAGGCCCTGCGCGCCCTGGCGGACTGGGCGCTGGCACGGGACGACGTGCACGCGCTGTTCGCGACCGTCGAGCGGGACAACACGGCCTCCCAGGCGGTCGTCACCCGGGCCGGGTTCAAGAAGGTGAGCGAGGAGGAGGAGTTCGCCTACGAACTGCGGCGCCCGTAGCGGCCGGACACCGGACCCGCCCGACGGCCGGTCACCGCACCCGTCTCTTGCGCCTGCGCAACCCGGAGCCGTGCAGCAGCCGCACCACCTCGCGGCTGCTGACCTCCACCGCCCCGGCGGCCACCGCGTCCGCGTACCGGTGCGAGGGAATGTCGTAGTGATCGCGCTCGAAGGCCCGCCGCGGCAGGCCCAACCCGGCGGCGAACAGATGCAGTTCCTCGTACGACTTGTCGCTCACCAGGTGCGACCACATGCGCCCGTGCCCGGGCCAGGCCGGCGGGTCGATGTACACCGTCACGAGGGCGACGCCCCGCCCGCGGCCCGCCCCAGCGCCCCGACGGCCGCGACCTTCACGCCCGCCTTGTGGCACACCCAGTGCGGGTCGGGCCCGAGCTCCGGCTCGACGTCCAGGGCGTGCGGGTCCCCCGAGCCGCACACCGGGCACAGCGGCCAGCGCCCGTACCGCTCCAGCAGCGCGTCCTGCACGTCCTGAGCGATCAGCCCGGCCACGAAGCCGGCGCCCTCCGGCCACTGCTCGACCCACCAGCGCCGCTGCACGACGGAGTCCTCGACCAGGGAGACCACGTCCGCCTCGGCGACATCACCCGCGACCAGATCGGCCAGCACGAGGGCGCGCGCGGCATGCAACGCCTGTTCCAGGGGACTAATGGGCTCCATGGTCCCATTGTGCGCGGTCTTGACCAATGCGCCGATCCGAAAATATCTTTCATACGTGACCCAGGATGTGAAGGAAATTTTCGGCAGCCCGGGCAACCCCGGCAGCGCACCACCGGCCCCCGCCGCCCTCGCCGCCAAAGTGCGTACGCTCGCCCCTTCCATGACCCGCTCCATGCAGCGGGTCGCCGAAGCCGTCGCGAGCGACCCGGCCGGCTGCGCCGCCCTCACCGTCACCGGACTGGCCGAACTCACCGGCACCAGCGAGGCGACGGTCGTCCGCACCGCCCGCCTCCTGGGCTACCCCGGCTACCGCGATCTGCGCCTCGCCCTGGCCGGACTGGCCGCGCAGCAGCAGTCGGGCCGCGCGCCCGCCATCACCACCGACATCGCGGTGGACGACCCCATCGCGGACGTGGTCGCGAAGCTCGCCTACGACGAGCAGCAGACCCTCGCCGACACGGCCGCCGGTCTCGACACCGTGCAGCTGGCCGCGGCCGTCACCGCGCTCGCCGCAGCCCGGCGCACCGACGTGTACGGGATAGGGGCGTCCGGGCTGGTCGCCCAGGACCTCACCCAGAAGCTGCTGCGCATAGGGCTGATAGCCCACGCGCACAGCGATCCGCATCTCGCCGTCACCAACGCCGTGCAGCTGCGGGCGGGGGACGTGGCGATCGCGATCACGCACTCCGGCTCGACGGGGGACGTCATAGAGCCGCTGCGCGTCGCGTTCGAGCACGGGGCCACCACGGTGGCAGTCACCGGGCGACCGGACTCGCCCGTGACGCAGTACGCCGACCACGTGCTCACCACGTCCACGTCCCGGGAGAGCGAGCTGCGGCCCGCCGCGATGTCCTCCCGGACCAGTCAGCTGCTCGTCGTGGACTGCCTGTTCGTGGGAGTCGCGCAGCGCACCTACGAGTCGGCGGCGCCGGCCCTGGCCGCCTCGTACGAGGCGCTGGCCCACCGCCACCGCAGCGCGCCGCGCCCCTAGGGTACGAACCGCACCGAACTGCACCGAAAAGAGCCGCCCCCCGATGACTTCGACATCCGATCCCCGCTCGCTGCGCACCGAGCTGGAGACCCTGACCACCGAAGCCTTCCGTCCCGAACTCGCCGGTATCGACCGGCTGCCCACCCTCGACATCGCGCGGCTCATGAACGGCGAGGACTCGGGCGTACCGGCCGCCGTGGCCGAGCGGCTCCCGCAGATCGCCGCCGCCGTGGACGCCGTCGCCGAGCGCATGGCACGCGGCGGCCGTCTCGTCTACGCCGGCGCGGGCACCGCCGGCCGGCTCGGCGTGCTGGACGCGTCCGAGTGCCCGCCCACCTTCAACACCGACCCCTCCCAGGTCGTCGGCCTGATCGCGGGCGGCCCGGAGGCGATGGTGACGTCCGTCGAGGGGGCGGAGGACTCCAAGGAGCTGGCCCGCGCGGACCTGGACGCGCTGAAGCTCGTCCCCGACGACACGGTGGTCGGCGTCTCGGCCTCCGGCCGCACCCCGTACGCCGTCGGGGCGGTCGAGCACGCCCGTGCCCTGGGCGCGTTGACGGTCGGCCTGGCCTGCAACAGGGACAGCGCGCTCGCGACCGCCGCCGACCACGGCATCGAGGTCGTCGTCGGCCCCGAGCTGCTCACCGGTTCGACGCGGCTGAAGGCGGGCACGGCGCAGAAGCTGGTCCTGAACATGCTGTCGACGATCACGATGATCCGCCTGGGCAAGACGTACGGGAACCTGATGGTCGACGTGCGCGCCTCGAACGACAAGCTCCGGGCCCGCTCCCGCCGGATCGTCGCCCTGGCCACCGGCGCCACGGACGAGGAGATCGAGACGGCCCTCACCGAGGCCGGCGGTGAGGTGAAGAACGCGATCCTGACCATCGTGGCCGGCGTCGACGGCCCGACGGCCGCCCGCCTTCTGGAGGAGTCCGGCGGTCATCTGCGTGCCGCGCTGGCCGTCGCGGGCGGCTGACGCGCACGCTCGGGGGGTGCGCAACGATCCCGCCTCCACCGCAGCCGCCGTCCTCGCCCAGGTCGGCGGCCCCGCGAACGTCACCTCCGTGGCCCACTGCATGACCCGCCTGAGGCTGGGCGTCGCCGATCCGTCGGCGGTGGACGAGCAGGGGCTGCGGGGGTTGCCCGGGGTGCTCGGGGTGGTGGTGGACGGGGAATCGTCCCTCCAGGTGGTGCTGGGGCCGGGGGTGGTCGCCGAGGTCACGGCGGCCGTGTGGGCGCGGGTCGGCGAGCTGCCGGTGCCGGCTGCCGACCGGTCGGGTGAACGGCCGGCCGACACCACGGCCCGGCCCGTCGACACCGCCGCCCACTCGGGCGAGCCACCGATCGACAGCGCCGCCCAGGTGAAGGAGCTGCTCCAACGGCGCAACGCCACCCCCTTCAAGACCGCCCTGCGCCGGGTCGCCGCCGTCTTCGTGCCGCTCATCCCCGCCCTGATCGGCTGCGGCATCCTCGCCGGGGTCAACGGGCTGCTGGTGAACGCCGGATGGCTGCCGGCGCTGACCCCCGCCCTGGCCGCCGTCGCCTCCGCGTTCATGGCGCTGATCCCGGTGTTCGTCGGCTACAACACGGCGAAGGAGTTCGGCGGCACGCCGGTGCTGGGCGGGGCGGTGGCGGCCGTGGTCGTGTACCCGGGCGTGGCGAAGGTGACGGCGTTCGGGGTGCAGCTGGCCCCGGGCCAGGGCGGGGTGCTGGGCGCGCTCGCGGCGGCGCTGCTGGCGACGCGGGTGGAGAAGTGGTGCCGGGGCCGGGTGCCGGGCGCGCTGGACGTGCTGCTCACCCCGACCGTCACCGTCCTGGTCTCCGGCCTGGTCACGCTGTACGGCCTGATGTACGCGGCCGGCGTGGTCGCCACGGCGATCGGCACGGCCGCGAACTGGCTGCTGGCCACCACCGGAGCCGTCGCAGGACTGGTCCTCGGCGGCCTGTTCCTCCCCCTCGTCATGCTGGGCCTGCACCAGGCCCTGATCCCCATCCACACCACCCTCATCGAACAGCAGGGCTACACGGTCCTGCTTCCGCTGCTGGCCATGGCGGGCGCGGGCCAGGTGGGCGCGGCGCTGGCGGTGTACGTCCGTCTGCGCCACGACGTCTCCCTGCGCACGACGATCAGGTCCGCGCTCCCGGCCGGCCTGCTGGGCGTCGGCGAGCCGCTGATCTACGGCGTGTCCCTGCCGCTCGGCCGCCCGTTCGTGACGGCCTGCGCGGGCGGCGCGGCCGGCGGAGCCTTCGTCGGCTTCTTCGCGATGCTCGGCGACAAGGTCGGAGCGACGGCGATCGGCCCCTCGGGCTGGGCCCTGTTCCCCCTGCTGGCAGGAAACCGAAGCCCCGGGACGACGGCGGCCATCTACGGAGGCGGCCTGCTCACCGGCTACGTGGTGGGGTTCGTGGTGACATACCTCTTCGGCTTCACCCGCCGCCCTACCCCACCCGACCCGTCGGCCGCCCGTTAGGGTGCGGGCATGACGGGGCTCGGCACGGATGAGGACGGGGTGTCGGCCGCGGCTGCGGCTCGGGGAGGTCGTGCTGCGCGGGGCGCTGTTCGGGTTGTGTGCCGTGCCCGTGGTGTCGGTGCCGATGCTGTTCGTGAGCGATCACAGCGACCGTGTGGATTTCCTCGGCGGCGTGGGCATCCTGTCGCTGCTGTCCGCCGGGGTCTTCCTCTTCTTCGGACTGTTCTTCTGGTTGGTCTGCATGGGCGACATCCGGCGCTGCCGTGACTGGCGGACCGTGACGGGCCAGTCCAGTGCCCCCACCGTGGCCGCCCCGGTTCTCGCACGGCTCGGCACGCTCGTGCTCGTCCTGGGGCCCGCGGCGCTCGGCCTGAGCGACCTCGTCGACCAGGCCTCCTTCGACAGCTGGCTGTACGGCGACTGAGCCACGGGGCGGGAGTGGGAAGCTGGGGGGCATGAACCACGCCCAGCTCACCGCCCTCGGCCGGGCGCTCCGGCTGCTCGGGGAGCACGGGGAGGCCCTCACGGCCGATACCCCGGACGCCCGGCTGTACGAGATCAAGGCCGATCTGCGGCGCGCCCTCGACCTGCTGGACGAGAGCGTCGCGGCCGGCGCGCCCGCGACCCGCTGCCCCGAGCATCCGCACGGCCCCGTCGACGAGGACGCTCCCGATCTGTGTCTGCTCTGCGAGACCCGGCGCCGGGCCGCCCGGCGCTCGGAGTTCCAGGGCAGCAGGCCGACCGCCGCCGAACCGGTCGCCACCGGCCCCTCCCGTTACGGCGTCCGGGCCGACCGCCCCCAGCCCCAGCAGCGCTGGCTGCCCGAGGCCTGGAACGGGCGCGAGTGGCAGCTGTGCGGAACGCCCCGGCGGGACCGGCGTGAGGCCGAGGCGTATCTGGCCGCCCAGCGGCGCGGGTCCCGGCCCGCCATGGCCTACCGGCTCGTGCACGAGTTCAGCGACTACGAGGTACTGCGGATCTGGGGCACCCCGGTGCAGGTCGACATCGAGCCCATGGGCAACCTCTAGCCGAGCAACGGCAGGGCCGGGAAGTCGTACCCCTCCCACAGGAGTCTGCGGCGCTCCTGGGGGTAGGCCGTGACCGTAGGGGCCGTGTCGAGTATCCGCACCAGGCGGGCCTCGGTGTCGTACGCCGGCCAGCCCGGGTCTCCCGTCCGGGCGAAGGACGTCCAGGAGCGGCGGAAGAGGGCCGACAACTCCTCCGTCTCGGCCGATACGTCCGCCCCCGCGAAGAGCAGACCGCCCACGACCGCGTGGTAGGTGCCGAAGAGCAGGGCGATGTCCAGGGCGTGACAGGCGCCCAGTACGCCGCCGTTGCCCGGGGCCGGCAGGGTCAGTTCGTAGACGTGGGCGCTGCCACCGCCCGTCAGCTGGGCCTCGGCGAGATGCAGGGTCGGCATGGCGAACAGCCAGTCCGTCTGGACCTGTTCGAAGAGCTCGGACGGGGAGGCGGCCGGGATGGCCGCGCGGTAGGCCCGTTCGCCCGCCTCGCCTCCCGGGGCCAGCAGGCGCAGGGTCTGCGTCAGCCGGTCGTCGGTGATGCTGCCGAGCATGCCGCCCATGGCCATGAAGAGCCGGAACTCGTCGCGGTTGTGGCCGACCAGGAGGTCCACGTCCCGGGCCGCGCCCGCCGTAAGGGCCTGCCAGGGCGTGGCGGGCAGGACGTCACCGTCGACGACCGGGGCGAAGGGCGTGACCGTCGGCGCGGCCTGCCCCCAGCCGTCGATGCGGCCGGGCATCTTGGCGCTCAACGCCTGCCCGGCAAAGATCAGTTGCCGCGGATCGACGGTGGCCAGGTCCGCCGCCGTGGGCTTGAGGCCCGCCTCCGCCGCCAGCGCCGCCGCCATGTCCCGCGCCAGCTCGTCGGAGAAGAACGTGCCCGGCATGCTCTGCGCCACCGCCCGCCGGAACAGTCCGCGGGCCCTCGGCATCGCCAGCAGCGAGGCCACCGAGCCCGCTCCGGCCGACTCACCGAAGACGGTGACCTGTTCCGGGTCGCCGCCGAACTCCGCGATGTTCTCCCGCACCCACTCCAGGGCGGCCACCTGGTCGAGCAGGCCGCGGTTGGCGGGAGCGCCGTCCAGGTGGGTGAAACCCTCCACGCCCACCCGGTAGTTGAAGGTGACCACGACGACGTCGCCGTCCCGGGCGATGCGCCGGGCGTCGTAGGACGGCTGGCCCGCGTGGCCCATCTTGTAGGAGCCGCCGTAGATCCACACCATGACCGGGCGGCCGGCGGACCGGTCCGCCTCGGGCGTCCACACGTTCACGGTCAGCCAGTCGTCGTCCGCGGGACCGCCGGTCGCCGCGACCGCATTGCCCTGGACGCCCAGGTCCTGCGGAGGCGGCGGCCCGAACGCGTACGCCTCCCGGGTCCCGGACCAGGGCCGGGCCGGGCGCGGGGCCTGGAACCGGGCCTCGCCGACGGGGGGTTCGGCGAAGGGGATGCCCCGGAACACCGCCAGGGAGTCCTCGTGGCGGCCGCGCACCGCGCCGGTGGCGGTGCGCACCACGGGTCCGGCGGTCTGCGCCCGGTTCTGTGACTCGCTCGTCGTCATGCTCGCTCCTCACTGGTCGTCAGGAGAACGGACGGGAACGATCACGAGTGCCCGGCGGACCGAGCCGGTTCAGCTGAGGGTCTGCAGCGCGGCCGCGTCGTACGGCTTCAGCTCGTCGAAGCGGTCGGTGAGCACCTTCGCCGCCCACTCGGGGTCCTGGAGCAGCGCGCGGCCGACGGCGACCATGTCGAACTCCTCGGCCTCCAGCCGGTCCAGCAGGTTGTCGATGCCCTTGACCGCGGAGCCCTCGCCCTGGAAGGCGCCCAGGAACTCGCTGTCGAGGCCGACCGAGCCGACGGAGATGACCGGCTTTCCGGTGATCTTCTTCGTCCAGCCGGCGAGGTTCAGGTCGGCGCCGTCGAACTCGGGCAGCCAGTAGCGGCGGGTGGAGGCGTGGAAGGCGTCGACGCCGGCGGCGGCCAGCGGCGCGAGGATCGCCTCCAGTTCCTCGGGGGTCTCGGCGAGGCGGGCCGCGTAGTCCTGCTGCTTCCACTGCGAGTAGCGGAAGAGGACCGGGAAGTCCGGGGACACCCGCTCGCGGACCGCCGCGACGATCTCCGCCGCGAACTTGGTGCGGGCCACCGGGTCGCCGCCGTAGGCGTCGGTACGGCGGTTGGTGCCCGCCCACAGGAACTGGTCGAGGAGGTAGCCGTGGGCGCCGTGCAGCTCGACGCCGTCGAAGCCGATGCGCTCGGCGTCGGCCGCGGCCTGCGCGAACGCGGCGACGACGTCGTCCAGGTCCTGCTGGGTCATGGCCTTGCCGGTGGGCTCGGCACCCTCGGTGACCAGGCCGGACGGGCCGACGGCGGGGGCGTCCGCGAACGGCGGCTGGCCCTGCTTGCGGACCATGCCGATGTGCCACAGCTGGGGCACGATCGTGCCGCCCGCCGCGTGCACGGCGTCGGCGACCTTCGCCCAGCCGGCCAGCTGCTCCTCGCCGTGGAACCGGGGCACCCGGTCGCTCTGCCCGGCCGATTCGTGCCCGACGTACGTCCCCTCGGTGACGATGAGCCCGACACCGGCGGCTGCGCGGCGCGCGTAGTACGACAGCACGTCCTCGCCGGGGATACCGCCCGGGGAGAACATCCGCGTCATCGGGGCCATCGCGATCCGGTTGGGCACCGTCAGCCCGTTGATCGAGAGGGGCCGCGAGAGAATCCGGGCCGCGCGGGAGGCGGGGGGCGTCGTGAGGGTCACGTGGGGGCTCCTGATGGGACTCGGCTGACCGATGGGTATGTGCATACGCATTGTTGCACCTACTAAAACAATCACGGGCCCGGGTCTCCCCATTCCGCCCCGGGCCCTTCCTGCCGGTGACCCCGGACACACCCGAAGCGTCAGGACGGCTCGGCCGCCGGGCGCGAACGGGCGTCCCGGTTCAGCCGCCGCACCCTTTCCCGCAGCACCTCGCCCGGTGGCGCGGGCCCCACCGAGTCCGGCGGGACGGAGCGGGTGCGCACACGGCGATGGAGGGTGCCCTGAAGCTGATGGAATTCGAGGACGCCCCTCCGCTGGTCTACTTCGAGGGGGTGCGCACCGGACGGCTGGAGGACGACCCTGTCACGGTCGCCCAACTGAGGTTCACGTTCGATCTCCTCGTGGCCTCCGCGCTCTCGCGGGAGAAGTCCCTGGCCCTGATCGAGGCACTGGCGCAGGATTACGCCCATGAGGAACATCCGCGATGACGACCTGAGCGCGGTCGTATGGCACAAGTCGAGCTACAGCGGTGGTGGCGGCGACTGCCTTGAAGTCGCCGACGGCCACCCCACCCTCATCCCCGTCCGCGACTCCAAGAACCCCGGCGGTCCGAAGCTCCTGTTCCGGACGGGAGCCTGGTCGGCATTCGTCGAGGAGTTGAAGCGAGCCTAGTGTTCAAGTGACCGTTGGGGCCGCCCGCCTCTTGGCCAGTGTCGTGCTTCCGCGGCCCGCCTCAAGGGCGCTACGCGTCGCCTTCGGCGATGGGCCTCCGGCCCACCCTTGACCCGGGCCGCTCCAGCACGGGTGAGAAGCGAGCGGGCGGCCCGGAAAGACGGGTGGCCAAGCGGGGTTTGCGGTGTGGGCTGAGCTGCGTTCGCCCCCGGCGTTGACGGACGCGACCGCACTTCACATGCACGCCGGGCCGACTTGGCGGCTTGCCGCCGGTGGGCGCGTGGCGCGGAGGCCCGACGGAACACATGGGGCCGACTTGGCGGCGATCGGCTGGTGGGTGGGCGCGCGGGCCCGGCGGAACACATGGGGCCAGCTCGGCGACGATCGGCTAGTGGGTGGGCGCGCGGGCCCGGCGGAACACATGGGGCCAGCTCGGCGACGATCGGCTAGTGGGTGGGCGCGCGGGCCCGCTGGGGGCACGCCAGGAAAGCGTGGCGGCTTGCGCCCGGCGGGTGCGTGGCGCGGGGGCCCGACGCGACACGGGAGGCCGACTTGGCGGCGATCGGCTGGTGGGTGGGCGCGCGGGCCCGCTGGGGGCACGCCAGGAAAGCGTGGCGACTTGCGCCCGGCGGGTGCGTGGCGCGACCCGGCGGAACACATGGGGCCGGCTCGGCGGCGATCGGGTAGTGGGTGGGCGCGCCGGCCAGCTGGGGGCACGCCAGGAAAGCACGGCGGCTTGCGCCCGGCGGGTGCGTGGCGCGACCCGGCGGAACACATGGGGCCGGCTTGGCGGCGATCGGCTGGTGGGTGGGCGCCCGGGCCGGCTGGGGGCACGCCAGGAAAGCGTGGCGGCTTGCGGACGCGGGTGGGGTGGGTGTGGAGCGCGGGCGCGCCTCCCACACAGGGGCCGCGAGCTGCGCCCCGACGGGAGCGGGTGAGGTGACGTGTGCAGGGTCGGACGGCAGGCCCCTTCCCGGCCGCCCGGGGTGCCTTGGGCAGTGTTTGGAAGGTTTCGGACACCCCATGGCCCCATCAGCCCTGGATGTTGCGGTCCCGGCTGTCCGAAAACTTCCACTTGGTTCTCGCGCCGTGGCCGATGGGACCGATGAGGGCAATGGGACGAGCGAAGCGTGCCGTCGAGCGCACACCACCGGGACGGCGGCCCCTCCCCCGCAAGCCGCCAAACCCACGCGGCGTGCCTCCACCCAGCCGACGCGCGCCCCCACCCCCCACCGGACGCTCGCCGCCAAGCCCACCCGGCGCTGCTGACGGGCCGACGCGCCACCGCCCCACCGGCCGACCGCCGCCAAGCCCACCCGGCGTGCAGGCGAGACGTGACCGCGCCCGTCAACGCCGGACGCGAACGCAGCCGACGGATGATCGTGAACCCTGCCTGGCCACCCGTCTTTCCCGGCCGCCCGCTCGCTTCTCAACCGGGCTGGAGTGGCCTGAGTCAAGGGTCGGCCGTAGGCCGATCGCCGAAGGCGACTCGGGACGCGGAAGCACGACACTGGCCAGGAAGCGGGCGGCCCCCACGGCAACCACTCCAACAGGCGTAAGAGAAACCCGGCCCGGGCCCCGACCCCCTCCCGCCCGACCGAGTTCGCCGCCGGAAAACGCCCGAGGGCGGCACCCCCCGTTCTCACAGGAGGTGCCGCCCTCGGTCAGGACGGTCGATCAACCAGAGGTCGATCAGAAGTCCATGTCACCGCCCGGCATGCCGCCGCCGGCCGGGGCCGCGGCCTTCTCCGGCTTGTCGGCGATGACGGCCTCGGTGGTGAGGAACAGCGCGGCGATGGAAGCGGCGTTCTGCAGCGCGGAACGGGTCACCTTCGCCGGGTCGATGATGCCTTCCTTGACCAGGTCGACGTACTCGCCGGTGGCGGCGTTCAGGCCGTGACCCGGGGTCAGGTTGCGCACCTTCTCCACCACGACGCCGCCTTCGAGGCCGGCGTTGACGGCGATCTGCTTCAGCGGGGCCTCGAGGGCGAGCTTGACGGCGGCCGCACCGGTCGCCTCGTCACCCTCCAGCTCCAGCTTCTCGAAGACGTTGGTGGTCTGCAGCAGGGCCACGCCACCACCGGCGACGATGCCCTCCTCGACGGCCGCCTTGGCGTTGCGCACGGCGTCCTCGATGCGGTGCTTGCGCTCCTTGAGCTCCACCTCGGTGGCGGCACCGGCCTTGATGACCGCGACGCCGCCGGCGAGCTTGGCCAGGCGCTCCTGCAGCTTCTCGCGGTCGTAGTCGGAGTCGCTGTTCTCGATCTCGGCGCGGATCTGGTTCACGCGACCGGCGACCTGGTCGGCGGAGCCGGCACCGTCGACGATGGTGGTCTCGTCCTTGGTGATGACGACCTTGCGGGCGCGGCCCAGGAGGTCCAGGGTCGCGTTCTCCAGCTTGAGGCCGACCTCCTCGGAGATGACCTCGCCGCCCGTGAGGATGGCGATGTCGCCGAGCATGGCCTTGCGGCGGTCACCGAAGCCCGGGGCCTTGACGGCGACGGACTTGAAGGTGCCGCGGATCTTGTTGACGACCAGGGTCGACAGGGCCTCGCCCTCGACGTCCTCGGCGATGATCAGCAGCGGCTTGCCCGACTGCATGACCTTCTCCAGGAGCGGGAGCAGGTCCTTGACGGAGCCGATCTTGGAGTTGGCGATCAGGATGTACGGGTCGTCGAGCGACGCCTCCATCCGCTCCATGTCGGTGGCGAAGTACGCCGAGATGTAGCCCTTGTCGAAGCGCATACCCTCGGTGAGCTCCAGCTCCAGACCGAAGGTCTGGGACTCCTCGACGGTGATGACGCCTTCCTTGCCGACCTTGTCCATGGCCTCGGCGATGAGCTCGCCGATCTGGGTGTCGGCGGCGGAGATGGAGGCCGTGGAAGCGATCTGCTCCTTGGTCTCGACATCCTTGGCCTGCTCCAGCAGGGCGGCGGAGACGGCCTCGACGGCCTTCTCGATACCGCGCTTGAGGGCCATCGGGTTGGCGCCGGCGGCGACGTTGCGCAGGCCCTCGCGGACCAGCGCCTGGGCGAGCACGGTCGCGGTGGTCGTACCGTCACCGGCGACGTCGTCCGTCTTCTTGGCGACTTCCTTGACCAGCTCGGCGCCGATCTTCTCGTACGGGTCCTCGAGCTCGATCTCCTTGGCGATGGAGACACCATCGTTGGTGATCGTGGGGGCGCCCCACTTCTTCTCGAGGACGACGTTGCGGCCCTTGGGGCCGAGCGTCACCTTCACGGCGTCCGCGAGCTGGTTCATGCCGCGCTCGAGGCCGCGCCGCGCCTCCTCGTCGAACGCGATGATCTTGGCCATGTGAAGTGGTCCCTCCAGGACTGGGGGTGATTCTTCGGACCGCGCCCGCGCCCGCGACGGACGGCTCGCAAGCCCCGTGGTTCCTTGCCCCACTTGGCCTGCGGGCCTCACCGACCCGGTCCTTCGTTGTCACTCTCACCTTCAGAGTGCTAACGCCAATGATTAGCACTCGGGCATGCCGAGTGCAAGCGCCTCCGGGGGATCAGCCTGGGGCGAACAGGACGAAGGGCCCGCACCCCCCGAGGGGTGCGGGCCCTTCGCGCTAAGAACGTTCAGGCGGTGACGCGAACCATGTCGGCCTGCGGGCCCTTCTGGCCCTGCGAGATCTCGAACTCGACCCGCTGGCCCTCTTCCAGGGTGCGGTAGCCGTCCATCTGAATCGCGCTGTAGTGGACGAAGACGTCCGCACCACCGTCGACCGCGATGAAGCCGTACCCCTTCTCCGCGTTGAACCACTTGACGGTGCCCTGAGCCATGCCTAACTCCCCTATTACTGGCCCTTGCACAGATCCACACTTCGTGGATCCGGGTCAGACCTCACCCCCCGGTTGGTTGGGGGCGTGCGCCGGAACGCGTCGACCGCGGCTGAATGTATCTGTCCAACTGCCGTCTGCAACAGGTCAATCGGACGAGAATTCTGGACGTGCCCGGTCCGGAATGTGGCGAGAATTCGCCTGAATTCAGGGCAAGTCGGGCCCTACAAAGGGGATATACGCCGCGAATAGGCCGCGCACTTTGGCTACTTCTTGTCGGGCGTGCGACATCAATCCGGGGCTCGTGACCCGGGGATCGGCGACGAGTTCCCCAACTGTACCGCGATCAACCACACTGAATTGCCCCCTCCGCTTCTCTCACGGAGGGGGCAATCAGATGAACAATCGGTAACTGAAGTTACCCAAGGTAATGATCAGCCGCCCGCGACGGCCGGAATGATCGAGACACCCGCGCCGTCCGGGGTGGCCGTCTCCAGGCCCTGCTCGAAGCGGACGTCGTCGTCGTTGACGTACACGTTCACGAAGCGGCGCAGCTTGCCCTGGTCGTCCAGGACCCGGGCGGCGATGCCCGTGTGGTTCTTCTCCAGGCTCTCGATGACCTCGGCGAGGGTCGCGCCCTCGGCCGTCACCTCGGCCTGACCGCCGGTGTAGGTGCGCAGGATGGTGGGGATGCGGACGGTCACGCTCATGCGAGGCCAGCCTCTCGGAAGGAGTCCAGGTTCGGGCGGATGGTGGCGGTCAGGCCGGTGCCGGCCACCGCGTCGAGGGTCTTGAGGCCGTCGCCGGTGTTCAGGACGACGGTGGTGAGAGCCGGGTCGAGGACCCCGTTCTCGATGAGCTTCTTCGTCACGCCCACCGTCACACCGCCCGCCGTCTCGGCGAAGATGCCCTCGGTGCGGGCCAGCAGCTTGATGGCGTCCACGACCTGTTCGTCCGTCACGTCCTCCACGGCACCACCGGTGCGGCGCGCGATGTCGAGGACGTACGGGCCGTCGGCCGGGTTGCCGATGGCGAGGGACTTGGCGATGGTGTTCGGCTTCTGCGGGCGGACGACGTCGTGGCCGGCCTTGAAGGCGGTGGACACCGGGGAGCAGCCCTCGGCCTGCGCACCGAAGATCCGGTACGGCCGGTCCTCGACCAGACCGAGCTTGATCAGCTCCTGCAGACCCTTGTCGATCTTCGTGAGCTGGGAGCCGGAGGCGATCGGGACCACGATCTGGTCGGGCAGCCGCCAGCCGAGCTGCTCGCAGATCTCGTACGCCAGGGTCTTGGAGCCCTCCGCGTAGTACGGCCGCAGGTTGACGTTGACGAAGCCCCAGCCCTCGCCGGCCGGGTCGCCGATCAGCTCGGAGCAGAAGCGGTTCACGTCGTCGTAGTTGCCCTCGATGCCGACGAGTTCGCCGCCGTAGATCGCGGCCATGACGACCTTGCCCTGCTCCAGGTCGTGCGGGATGAACACACAGGAGCGCAGGCCTGCGCGGGCGGCCGCGGCGCCGACGGCACCGGCCAGGTTGCCGGTCGAGGAGCAGGACAGGGTGGTGAAGCCGAAGGCGCGAGCCGCCTCCAGCGCCTGGGCGACCACCCGGTCCTTGAAGGAGTGCGTCGGGTTGCCGGAGTCGTCCTTCACGTACAACCCGCCGGTCACGCCGAGCTCCGCGGCCAGGTGATCGGCCTTGACGAGCTTGGTCCAGCCGGGGTTCAGGTTGGGCTTGTCGGCCACGTCCGCGGGGACGGGCAGCAGCGGCGCGTAGCGCCAGATGTTCGCGGGTCCCGCTTCGATGCGCCCTCGGAGTTCCTCGGTGTCGTAGGCCGAGAAGTCGTACGCGATCTCCAGCGGGCCGAAACACTCCTCGCAGGCGAACACGGGTCCGAGGGGTACTCGGTGACCACACTCGCGGCAGCTCAGGGCGGCGGCGGGACCGAGGTCGACGCTGCGATCGGTGGTGGTGGCAACAGTCTGCACAGCCATGTGAGGCGAGGCCCTTTCTCCTCATCTTCCTCACGACGCATCTCGCCGTGAGACGGATTTGGCACCTTCCCTAGCCGGGAGCCTCGCTGCACGTGTCAGGAGAACCGACTGGAGGGTTGCCGGGGCTTCATCGGGCCGTTTCCCTCTGCCCCTCTGGATGAGCTGTATGTGGTTGTAAATGCCCACGACCCTCGACATGCGATGGTCATCGGCGTTGTTCAAGACTGTAACCGAAGGCCAGGACAGTTGAGATAGTCGTCCGAACCGCGAGACAACGTGAGGAGCCGCTGACTGTGCTGGAAGAAGTCGAGCGCTGGCTGGCCACCCGCTCCTGGTCCGTGACCGACCGCCCCCTCCACCAGATACTCGCCGCCAAGCAGCGTACGGGTCAGTCGGTCTCCGTCGTGCTGCCCGCGCTGAACGAGGAGGAGACGGTCGGCGACATCGTCGCCGTGATCCGTCACGACCTCATGAGGCAGGTGCCGCTCGTCGACGAGCTCGTCGTCGTGGACTCCGGGTCCACCGACCGCACCTCCGCGGTGGCCGCCGCCGCGGGCGCCCGGGTCGTCCACCGCGACGACATCCTGCCGCGCCTGCCGGCCGTCCCCGGCAAGGGTGAGGTGCTGTGGCGCTCCCTGCTGGTCACCGGCGGGGACATCCTCTGCTTCATCGACGCCGATCTGAGGGAGTTCTCCTCCGACTTCGTCTCCGGGATCGTCGGCCCGCTGCTCACCGAGCCGGACGTCGACCTCGTCAAGGGCATGTACGACCGCCCGCTGGCGGGGGCGGCGGGCCAGGGCGGCCGGGTCACCGAACTGATGGCCCGCCCGCTGCTGAACATGCACTGGCCCCAGCTGGCCGGATTCGTGCAGCCGCTGGGCGGCGAGTACGCGGCCCGCCGCTCGCTGCTGGAACAGCTGCCGTTCCCGGTCGGGTACGGCGTCGAGCTGGGCATGCTGGTCGACGCCCTGCACCTGGTGGGCCTGGACGCGCTCGCCCAGGTCGACGTGGGAGTGCGCAAGCACCGGCACCAGGACGGGCAGGCGCTGGGCCGGATGGCCGCCGCGATCTACCGCACCGCGCAGCTGAGGCTGGCCCGCGGGCACCTCGTGCGCCCCTCCCTCACCCAGTTCGAACGGGGCGAGGACGGCTTCGAGCCACGCACCTACTCGGTGGACACGGAGGAGCGGCCGCCCATGGTGGAGATCGCGGAGTACGCCGCACGCCGGGTGGCCTGAGCCCGGTCGAGAACGGCTGTATACGGCCCCCTGGACGGGTGGACCGTACGTTTGAGCGTTTCCGCGCCGGGCTAGGTTGAGGCGTATGGCTTCCACGCACAGTGCTGAGGTGCTGGTCGCGTCCAATCGCGGCCCGGTTTCGTACGAGGTACGCCCGGACAGCACGGCGGGCGCGCTGCACGCCAAGCGGGGTGGCGGCGGGCTGGTCTCGGGGCTGTCGGCCATCGGGCCGCACACCGACGCGGTGTGGGTGTGCGCCGCGCTGAGCGACGCCGACCGGGAGGCGGTGCGCCGCTCGCACGGCGGGCGGCGGCTGTCCGCGGACGCGACCGGCGGCCAGCAGGTGCGGATGCTGGACATCGACGCGACGGTGTTCGCCGACGCGTACAACGGCGTCGCCAACTCCGTGCTCTGGTTCGTCCACCACATGCTCTACCAGACCCCGCTGGAGCCGGTCTTCGACGCGGAGTTCCGGCGCCAGTGGGCGTCGTACGAGGCCTACAACCGGGCCTTCGCCGAGGCGCTGGCGGAAGAGGCCGCTCAGGGTGCCGCGGTGGTGATCCAGGACTACCACCTCGCCCTCGCCCCCCGGATGCTCCGGCAGCTCCGGCCCGATCTGCGGATCGGCCACTTCTCGCACACCCCGTGGGCCCCGCCGGACTACTTCCGTCTCCTGCCCGACGACATCGCGGCCGAGCTGCTCGGCGGCATCCTCGGCGCCGACCGCGCGGCCTTCCTCACCCGGCGCTGGGCGGACGCGTTCACCGACTGCTGTCACGCGGTGCTCGGCCCCGGGATCCCGTCCGGCACGCGCATCGGCGTGCACGGGCTCGGCGCGGACGCGGACTTCCTGCGCAAGCGGGCGCACGAGCCGGACGTGGCCGAGCGGATGACCGCGCTGCGCGCGGAGATCGGCGAGGGCCGCAAAACGATCGTCCGGGTGGACCGCACCGAGCTGTCGAAGAACATCGTGCGCGGGCTGCTGGCGTACCGGCAGCTGCTGGAGGACCGTCCCGAGTGGCGCGAACGGGTCGTGCACGTGGCCTTCGCCTACCCCTCCCGGCAGGACCTGGCCGTCTACCGCGACTACACGGCTCAGGTGCAACGCGTCGCCGAGGAGATCAACTCGCGGTACGGGACGCCGGGTTGGACCCCGGTCGTGCTGCACGTCAAGGACGACTTCGCGCGCTCCCTGGCCGCCTACCGGCTGGCGGACGTGGCCCTGGTGAACCCGATCCGGGACGGTATGAACCTGGTCGCCAAGGAGATCCCGGTCGTCTCCGACGAGGGCTGCGCGCTGGTGCTGTCCCGGGAGGCCGGGGCGTACGAGGAGCTGGGCGAGGACGCGCTGACGGTGAACCCGTACGACATCGGGGGCACGGCGAGCGCGCTGCACCGGGCGCTGACCATGCCCCTCGACGAGCGGGCGGAGCGGACCAAGCGGCTGGCCGCCGCGGCCACCGCGCTGCCGCCGACCCAGTGGTTCCTGGACCAGCTGCACGCGCTGGACCCCGATCAGTCCAGGTGAGCCGCCAGCGTCCGCAGCAGGCGTACGACCCCTTGCGGACCGTCCACCACCAGGTCCGCCCGTTCGGCCAGTTCCGACACCTCGGAGCTGCCGCTGCACACCAGCAGACCGGGGACGCCGTCGGAGCGGAGCTTGTCCACGGCGGCGAAGGCGGGGAGGTCGCCCAGGTCGTCGCCGGCGTACACCACCGACTCGGCGCCGATCCGGCGGACGTGCTCCAACAGGGCGACGCCCTTGTCCATGCCGGGCGGGCGCAGTTCCAGGACCATCCGGCCCGGTTCGACGATCAGGCCGTGCCGGGTGGCGAGCTCGGCGAGGGGTTCGCGCAGGGCCTCGAAGGCGGCCTGCGGATCGTCGGCGCGGCGGGTGTGGACGGCCACGGCTCGCCCTTTCTCCTCGATCCAGGTGCCGTGCCAGGCGCCGATCCGGTCGAGGAATCCGGGCAGCTCGGCGCGGACGGCCGCGACGCCGGGGTGCGGGGGCGGGGCGCTGACCTCTCCGCTCGCGGCCTCCCAGCGTTCGGCGCCGTAGTGGCCGAGGACGACGAGGTGCTCCAGCCCGGGTACGCCGGCGAAGCCGCCGTGCCGCACGGCGACCCCGGCCGGGCGGCCGGTGACCACGGCCACGGAGGCCACCTTCGGGGCGAGGAGAGCGAGCGCCGGTACGGCCTCGGGGTGGGCCCGGGCCTGTTCGGGGTCGGCCACGATCGGGGCGAGCGTGCCGTCGAAGTCGAGGCCGATCACGGCGGTGCGAGGCCGGGCGAGCAGGGCCGCAAGTCCTTCGCGGCCGGCCGGGGTGGTCGGTGTCGGCAGCGGGTCCATGGGGTCGGTCGAGTCCGTCGTATGGGTGCCCATGGGGCGACCCTATCCAGGGGACGGTGGGTTCACCCATGGGGCAACGGGGGCGCACCGCGGCGCGGCGCGCGCCCGCACGGCCGGGAGTCTCAGCGCTCCGAGCGCCGCTGGTCCCGCACCCGCCGCAGCCGGTTGACGGTCACCGGGTCGTGGGCGAGTGCCCGGGCGTCGTCCAGCAGGGCGTTGAGCAGCTGGTAGTAGCGGACGGGGGCCAGGCCCAGTTCCTCGCGTATCGCCCGCTCCTTGGCGCCGGGGCCCGGAAAGCCCCGGCGTTCCAGCGCGAGGATGGACCGCTCGCGCGAGTCCAGGTCGTCCTGTTCCATGCCCGCACGTTATCCCCCGCGACCGACAGCCGGCTCAGCTCGCGTTGCGGCTGTCCGCGGTCGTCGCCTCTGCCTGCAGGCGGCTGAGGATGCCGGTCGGGCTGCCGCCGGGAGCGACGACCTGGCCGATGCTCTTCTTGACGTCGGCGCTGACCGCGGCCCAGGAGGTCTTGCCGACGGGGTAGAGCGCGGAGGTGGGCAGCTGCTCCAGGAAGGGGTGGAGGTCCTCGTCCCGGGCGGACTGGGCCATGGTGTCGGAGGCCGAGCTGGTGACCGGCAGCAGTCCGTACTGACGGGAGAAGTCGAGGACGTTCTTGTCGGTGTAGACGAAGTCGAGGAAGTCGCCGACCTGGTCGGCGTGGCCGTGCTGTTTGAAGGCCATCATCCAGTCGGCGACGCCCATCGAGGACCTGGACACCCCGGTCCGCCCGGGCATCGGCACCATGCCGAACCGCACGCCCTTCTTGGCGGCCTGCTTCATCAGCGTCGGGTGCCCGTTGAGCATGCCGACCCGGCCGTCGGCGAAGGCGGCGAACGCGTCGGCGCGGTTGAGCTCGCCCGGCGCGACGGGCCCGGTCAGGCCCTTGCCGACCAGCTCGTCCTTGAGCCAGGTGAAGGTGTCCACGTTCTGCGCGGAGTTGATGGTGTAGGTGCCGACGTCGTCGGTGTAGCCGTTGCCGCCGCTGAGCAGCCACTGCATCGTCTCCGCCTGCGCCTCCTCGGGGCCGAGCGGCAGCGCGTACGGGTACTTCACGCCGTCGCCCTTGAGCGCCTCGGCGTCGGCCGCGAGCTCGCTCCAGGTGGTGGGCGGGGTGGTGATGCCGGCCTTGGCGAAGAGGGTCTTGTTGTAGAAGAGGACGCGCGTGGACGCGGCGAACGGGATGCCGTACTGGATGTGGTTCCACTCGCCGGCCTCGGAGAGCTGGGAGAGGAAGCCCGCCTGCGTGGGGATGGAGAGCAGGTCGGAGACCGGGTAGAGCTTGTCCGCGGCCGCGTAGTCGGCGTACGCGCCGATCTGCGCCATGTCGGGCGCGTCGCCGGCGTCCACCATCTCCTTGACCTTGCGGTCGACGTCCTTCCAGGAGTAGACGCTGACGTCGATCTTCACGCCGGAGTGCTTGGCCTCGTAGGCCTTGGCCAGCTGCTCCCAGTACTCCTTGGAGCTGTTCGTCGGCGAGTCGCCGTAGTCGGCGGCCACCAGTCTGAGGGTCACGTCCGAGGATCCCGTGCTCCCACAACCGCCGAGAACCGCCGTCATGCCCAGTGCGGACACCACCGCGATCATTCCTGCCCTACGCCGACGCACTACTACGAACCAACCCTGCTGTCTCGCTGTTCAATATGTGGACCCATAAGGTCTACACCACGTAAGTGGACTAGACCTCTTGCGGGTCGCAGGTCCACACTGTTCCCGTGAGACATGTCATCGCCCTCGACGTGGGCGGCACCGGGATGAAGGCCGCCCTGGTCGGGGACGGCGGCGAGCTGCTGCACCGGGCCCGCCGGGCGACCGGGCGCGAGCGCGGCCCCGGCGCGGTGGTCGAGGGCATCCTGGACTTCGCCGCCGAGCTGCGCGCGTACGGCGCCGAGCGCTTCGGCGAACCCGCGGTCGCCGCCGGCGTCGCCGTCCCCGGCATCGTCGACGAGCGGCGCGGCATCGCCGTCTACGCGGCCAACCTGGGCTGGCGCGACGTGCCCCTGCGCGACCTGCTGGAAAAGCGCCTGGGCAGCCCGGTCGCGCTCGGCCACGACGTGCGCACCGGCGGGCTCGCCGAGGGCCGGATCGGCGCGGGCAAGGGCGCGGACCGGTTCCTGTTCGTGCCCCTGGGCACCGGGATCGCGGGCGCCATCGGGCTGGACGGCCGGGTGGAGGCGGGGGCGCACGGCTTCGCGGGCGAGATCGGGCACATCGTCGTCCGGCCGGGCGGGACCTCGTGCCCGTGCGGGCAGCGCGGCTGTCTGGAGCGGTACGCCTCGGCGTCGGCGGTGAGCGAGGCCTGGGCCGCCGCCTGCGGGGACTTGGACGCGGACGCCTCCGACTGTGCGAAGGCCGTCGCGTCCGGCGATCCGAACGCCGTCCGCGTCTGGCAGGAAGCGGTCGACGCCCTCGCCGACGGGCTGGTCACCGCGCTCACCCTGCTGGACCCGCGCACGCTGATCATCGGTGGCGGGCTGGCCGAGGCGGGGGAAACCTTGTTCACACCGCTGCGGGAGGCCGTCCGGCAACGCGTCACCTTCCAGAAGCTGCCTTCCGTCGTCCCCGCGGCCCTCGGGGACACCGCCGGCTGCCTGGGCGCGGGGCTCCTCGCCCGGGATCTCCTCGAAACCACTGACCCTTCGGAGGTAACCGCCTGATGGCCCCCAGCTTGGTTCTCGCCGGCGCCCGGGTGGTGCTGCCCACCGGGATCGTGAACGACGGCCGTGTGATCGTCGAGGGCACGCGGATCGCGGGCGCGGCGCCCCCGGACGCGCGGGTCGTCGACGTGGGCGGGCACTGGCTGGTCCCCGGATTCGTCGACATCCACAATCACGGCGGCGGCGGCGCGTCCTTCTCCGGCACGGTCGACGAGGTCCTGACGGCCGTCCGCACCCACCGGCTGCACGGCACGACCACGCTGGTCGCCTCCACCGTCACCGACGACATGGACTTCCTCGTCAAGCAGGCCGGTCTCCTGTCGGAGCTGGCCGAGCAGGGCGATCTCGCCGGGATCCACTTCGAGGGGCCGTTCATCTCGCCGTGCCGCAAGGGCGCGCACTCCGAGGACCTGCTGCGCGACCCGGACCCCGCGGAGGTGCGCAAGCTGATCGACGCGGGGCGCGGGAAGGCCAGGATGGTCACCCTCGCCACCGAACTGCCGGGCGGTCTCGACTCGGTGCGGCTGCTGGCGGACCACGGGGTCATCGCCGCCGTCGGGCACACCGACGCGACGTACGAGCAGACGGTCGAGGCGATCGACGCGGGCGCCACGGTGGCCACCCACCTCTTCAACGCCATGCCCGCCCTCGGCCACCGCTCCCCCGGCCCGGTCGCCGCCCTCCTGGAGGACGAGCGGGTCACCGTCGAGCTGATCAACGACGGCACGCATCTGCACCCGGCCGCGCTGGAGCTGGCCTTCCGTCACGCGGGCGCGCGGCGGGTCGCGTTCATCACCGACGCGATGGACGCGGCCGGGATCGGCGACGGCCGCTACATGCTCGGCCCGCTGGAGGTCGAGGTCGCCGAGGGGGTGGCGCGGCTGGTGCACGGCGGCTCGATCGCGGGCTCGACACTGACGCTGGACCGCGCCTTCCAGCGGGCGGTGACCGTCGACGGGCTGCCGGTGGAGGACGTGGTCGCGGCCCTGTCCGCCAACCCGGCCCGGCTGCTGGGCATGGCCAACCGCGTGGGCTCGCTGGAGCCCGGCAAGGACGCCGATCTGGTCCTGCTGGACGACGGCTTCGCCGTCAAGGGCGTGATGCGCCAGGGCGCATGGGTGGTCGCTCCCCAACTGCCCTGATCCGTCCCCCGTACAGCGCGCACATCGAGACGGTGGCCGACCCCGCGGTCTGGGCCGGTCGCCGTCTCTTTGGCATGATCGGGCCCCGGAACGGACAGGCAGGCGCACACACTTCGAGGGAGGTCGGCCCGGGTGATCCTCACGGTCACGCTGAACACCGCTCTCGACATCACCTATCGCGTACGGTCCCTGCGGCCCCACGCGACCCATCGGGTCTCGGACGTCTTCGAGCGGCCGGGCGGCAAGGGTCTCAACGTGGCGCGGGTCCTCGCCGCCCTCGGGCACCGGGTGACGGTCACCGGGTTCGCGGGCGGCGGCACCGGTCTCGCGGTGCGGGACGGGCTCGCGGACCTGCGCGGCGTGGTGGACGCGCTGGTCCCGGTCGCCGGGGCCACCCGGCGCACCATCGCCGTCGTCGACGAGCTGAGCGGCGACACCACCCAGCTGAACGAGCCGGGACCGCAGGTCGCCCCGGCCGAGTGGACCGCCTTCCAGGACGCGTACGGAGAACTGCTGCGCGGGGCTTCGGCGGTGGCGCTGTGCGGCAGCCTGCCGCCGGGGGTGCCGGTGGGCGCGTACGCGGGACTGATACGGACCGCGCGGACCGCGGGCGTGCCCGTGCTGCTGGACACCAGCGGAGAACCGCTGCGCCGCGGGGTCGCCGCCCGCCCCGACATCGTCAAGCCGAACGCCGAGGAGCTGGCCGAACTCACCGGCTCCCACGAGCCGTTGCGCGCCACCCAGGACGCCCGGCGCCGGGGCGCCCATGCGGTGGTGGCTTCCCTGGGCGCCGAGGGCCTGCTCGCCCACACCCCGGAGGGCCGCTGGCGCGCCGCCCCGCCCGCCCGCGTCCTCGGCAACCCGACCGGCGCCGGCGACTCGGCGGTGGCGGGCCTGCTGTCGGGCCTGGTGGAGCACCTGCCCTGGCCGGAACGCCTGGCCCGCGCGGTCGCCCTGTCGGCGGCGACGGTACGGGCGCCGGCGGCGGGCGAGTTCGACCGGGCGACGTACGACGAGCTGGTGGGACGGGTCTCGGTGACGGGTGAGGTCGGCGCGGCCCAGCGGTCGCCCCGACCCGCTTGATGTCCCGCCGGATGCTTGATTTCCCGCCTAATAGGGGGAGGTCGCGTTGTTCTCGGCCCAGAGCCTCTCGGTCTCGGAACCTCCAGGCGGCGGTACGAGCCCGTTGATCATCCAGAGGTCCTCGCTGGTCTCGTCGACGCTGAACTCCCAGTGCAGCCCGGCGTCCCGTTCGAGGTAGGGCTGCAGGATGCGCTTGACCCACTGGGCGGTCCGGCGCCGGCTCTCCTGGTCGGGGTTGTGGCGCGCGATGTGGTCGATGGTGATGCGGACCCCGGCCGGGGTGGGCTCCCCGCCGACGTACATGTTCTCGGGCCGGATCTCGTGGAACAGCGTGACCACGTAGAACCGGGGCAGCCCGATCTCCTCGTAGTGGTCGGTGATGCGGGAGGCGAGTCGCTGCTTCTCCTCGTCGGTGAAGGTTCCGGGCGTGTGGTGAACGGTCCACAGGGGCATGACGGCGGTACTCCTCGATCGGGTGGCGGGGGTCGGATGACGGGTCAGCGGGCGGTCGGGAAGGTCAGGCGCTCCACGGGGCCGGACAGCGCCGCCTTGGTGGTGACGGTGACGTCGTCGGTGAGCACCTCCGTGGCCCCGGCCTCCAGGCCGTCCACGATCCGCGCGGCCACCTCGGCCGGGGTCGCCTTGGGCAGGTTCATGGCCGAGACCATCTCGGTGTCGATGAACCCCGCGTGCACGCCGACGACCTGGGTCTTCTGGCCCGCCAGTTCGACTCGGAGCGAGTTCGTGAGGGACCACGCCGCGGCCTTGGACGCCCCGTAGGCGCCGCTGCCGGCCAGCCAGGACAGCACGGAGTGCATGTTCACCAGCGCGCCCCCGCCGTTCGCGGCCAGGATCGGCGCGAAGGCCCGTGCCACCCGCAGCGGCCCGAAGACGTTGACGTCGAACGTCGTGCGGGCGTCCTCGAAGTCACCCGTCAGCAGCGGGGCCGGCAGCAGGATCCCGGCGTTGTTGAACACGATGTCGACGTCGGTGGCGACCTCCGCGAGGGCGGCGACGGACGCCTCCGAGCGGACCTCCAGCTCGGCGCTCACCACCTGCGGCCGGTCGTCGGTGTACGCCGAGCGGGCGGTCGAGTACACCTTGCGCGCCCCGCGTGCCAGCAGCTCGTCCACCAGTGCCGCGCCGAGTCCCCGCCGGCCCCCGGTGACCATGACCACCTTGTCTGCTACCGCAACCATGGCAGCTCCCATCTGAGTAACGAGTTCGTTAGTGAGATGGAAGCATGAGCCCGCTGACTAACGCAAGCGTTAGCTACACTGGCGGCATGGCGATGAATTTCGAGGAACGGCTGCGCGACCGGGATCCGTGGCCGATCGGCGACGAGTGCTCGGCGGGGCGGGTGCTGGAACTGCTCAGCACCAGGACGGCGTTCCTGGTGGTCCGCGAGTGCTTCTACGGCACGACCAGGTTCGACGACTTCGTGGCGCGGATCGGAGCCTCGGCACCCGCGGTGTCCCGGGCACTCGCCCAGCTGAAGGCCGCGCGGATCGTCGCGCCCGTCCCCTACCGGGAGCCGGGCAGCCGGGCACGCGAGGAGTACCGGCTCACCGAGGCCGGCGAGGAACTGCTGCCGGTGCTCCTGTCGCTGATGCAGTGGGGCGACACGCATCTGCAGGAAGGCCGCCCGCCCCTGTCCTTCGTCGAGGCCGACACCGGCCGTCCCATACGGGTCCGCGTCACCGCCGACCCGGCGCCGCAGACGCCGTCCGACGCCATCGAGATCCGGCTGAACCCCGACTGCCG
Source organism: Streptomyces sp. NPDC054794 (assembly GCF_053611585.1). Classification (NCBI taxonomy): domain Bacteria; kingdom Bacillati; phylum Actinomycetota; class Actinomycetes; order Kitasatosporales; family Streptomycetaceae; genus Streptomyces; species Streptomyces sp. NPDC054794. The sequence continues at coordinate 71,699 of NZ_JBSHAQ010000044.1, forward strand.
GTCACCGCTGGCAGCCGCGGTCGGCGCGGCCCAGGAGGCGCGCGAGGCCTCCCGCCCGGGTGATCCGTCGGACGGGTGAGCATGACACAAGGGCCTCCCGCGCGGCTCGTGGTCGTCGGGACCAGGAGCGCCCAGGAGGCCCTGTTGCCGCGGTCGGCGGCTGGTGAGGTCGGTCAGCCGGTGCGGCGCCTCAGTTCTTGACCTGGCCCTTCTTGAGCCACAGCTGGTCCAGCAGGACGTTGCAGCTGTCGCCGTCCCCGCAGGTGATCGAGATCGTGTTGGTGCCCTTCTTGAGGTTGGGCCACACGTAGGAATGGGTCCAGGCGTTGGCCGGGTCGCTCTGGCCCGTCCAGTTCTTCAGGCCGAACTTGCTGCCGAAGGGCTTGCCGTTGACGGTGAGGGTCATCTTGCCGTCCTCGACAGCGCTGTAGTGCGCGAAGATCGTGTAGACGCCGTCCTCGGGAATGCCGTTGACGGTCCAGGTGACCCCCGAGCCCGCCTGGTTGAGGTTCGTCACATAGATGCCGTCCGCCGCCTGGGCGCCCTTGACGTCGGACGCCAGGCTCGCGGTGCCGTCCAGGTGCAGCGCCTTCGCGTCGATCGTCGGCAGCTCGCCCGAGCTGGAGACCGAGCTGGTGCTCGACGGGCTCGGCGAGGCCTTCTGCGACTGGGCCGGGGAGGCGCCCGCCCCGCCGGACTTCTTGTCGTCGTCGCCACCGTTGATCATGGCGACGCTGATGCCGATCACGACCGCGGCGACCACCGCGATCGCGCCGATCAGCAGGCCCTTGGTGTTCGGCCCGCGTCCCCGGCCGCCGCCCGCGCCGGGCTGCTGTATCGGCTGCCGGGTGGTCGGCGCGCCGCCCGGGAGGGTCTCCGGCGCCTGGTAGTGCGCGTTCGGCTGGCTGTAGGTGCCCTGCTGCTGCGGGACCGCCTGCGCCTGCTGGCCGCCGTACGTGCGCTCGCCGACCGAGCGCACTCTGCTGACCGAGTTCGGGTAGCCGTAGCCACCTGACGGCGGCTGGGCACCCCGGGCCTGACCGTCGGCGTAGAGATAGCCGAACGGGTCGTCGTCCTCGGGCGTGCTCGCGCCGTTGTCGCCGGGCGTCATCCCTTGGTACTCCTCAACAGGTGCGGGCGGATGCGGTACAGGTATTGAGTGGCGAGCCTACCCGTTCTCAGTGACCCAAACGGGTGACTCGGACCGCATCAACTCACTGACCTGCGGATCATCCGGCGCGCCTGTGTTGTTTGGGACGAGATCGTTTCTCGACGTACATCCGCTCGTCAGCGGATTTCAACACCTCGTCCGCAGTCATGCCGCAGTGTGCCCATCCGATGCCGAAACTGGCGCCCACGCGCACCGCCCGACCCTCGGCCCGGATCGGCTGGATGATCTCGTTTCGCAGCCGAACGGCCAGGTCCTGGGCGTCGGCCTTGCCGAGCCCGTCGGCGAGGATCACGAACTCGTCGCCGCCCAGCCGGGCCACCGTGTCGCCGTCGCGCACGCCCCGGGTCAGCCGCCGGGCGACCTCGATGAGGACCGCGTCGCCCGCGTTGTGCCCGAACCGGTCGTTGATCGACTTGAAGCCGTCGAGGTCGCAGAAGAGCACCGCGAGACCCTTGGTCCCGTCGTCGCGCTCACCCTCGGGGGCGATCGTGTGCACGTGGTGGTCGTAGGCGTCGAACGCCTCCGGGCCGGCCGCGAAGTCGAAGCCGTGGCCGTTGAGGTCGAAGGCGGGGTGGCCGTAGGCGGCGTCCAGCGACTCCATCTCGTCGGCGTGCGCGGGCCGATGGCACAGGCGGGCCGACAGGCGCGAGCGCAGCTCGGCGGAGTTCGGCAGGCCGGTGAGCGAGTCGTGCGAGGCGCGATGAGCGAGCTGGAGCTCTCGGCGCTTGCGCTCCTCGATGTCCTCGACGTGGGTGAGCAGGAAGCGGGGGCCGTCGGCGGCGTCGGCGACGACGCTGTTGCGCAGCGACACCCAGACGTAGGAGCCGTCGCGGCGGCCCAGGCGCAGCTCGGCGCGGCCGCCCTCGGCGGAGGTACGCAGGAGCGTGCCTATGTCCTCGGGGTGGACGAGGTCGGAGAAGGAGTAGCGGCGCATCGCGGAGGCGGGGCGGCCCAGCAGCCGGCACAGGGCGTCGTTGGTACGCAGTATCCGTCCGTGCTGGTCACCGCCCATCTCGGCTATCGCCATGCCGGAGGGGGCGTACTCGAAGGCCTGCCGGAAGCTTTCCTCGCTGGCGCGCAGCGCCTGCTGCTCCCGCTCCAGGCGGACCAGGGCGCGCTGCATGTTCGAGCGAAGACGCGCGTTGCTGATCGCGATGGCCGCCTGGAACGCGTACATCTGGAGCGCCTCGCGGCCCCAGGCGCCGGGGTGGCGGCCGTTGCGTGGGCGGTCCACGGAGATCACGCCGAGCAGTTCGCCGGAGCCGCTGCCCTGGACGCCGGGCGTGTACATGGGCGCGAAGAGGCGGTCGGAGGGGTGCCACTCGTCCTCGAAGCGGGGCGCGGGTCCGTCCGTGTACCACTGCGGTACGTCGTCGTCGTCGAGCACCCAGCCCTCGGTGTGCGGTATGAACCGCAGGTCGCCCCAGGCCTCGCCCATGTTCAGACGGCGGTCCCAGGAGGCGCGGGAACCGGCCCGGCCGGTGATGAGGGCCTCGGCGGCGGGGTTGCCGGAGAAGGCGGCGACGACGAGGTCGCCGTCGGGGCGCACGAGGTTGACGCACGCCATCTCGTAGCCGAGGGCGTTGACCGCGCCGTCGGCGACGGTCTGCAGTGTGTCCGCCAGGCTACGTGCCGTGTTCATGTCGGCCATGACCTGGTGCAGCTGCCGCAGAGACGCAAGGCGGACATACGGCTCCGACTCGCTCTCCATGCTCGCCCTCCCCCCGAGACCTCGCAGCGAATCAAGGGTTCTCTTCGGCGTATCGTCCTTGCAGGTTTCCACGCCACTGAATCACAGCGCGCTGCCCACTCGGTACACAGGGTCAACAATTAATGGCCCTTGTGACTCAAGTCACAGGCGAACATGAACAATTGAGAGAGGTTTCCGCGTTTTCCCTGTGCGTTTACTGAACGCAAGCTTTGTGAGTGTGCGGACATCATGCACGAACGCTTCATCGGGAGTCGTAGACGAGGTCCTAGGACCCGGTTCGGGCGGAGGGCCGATGCGCCGTGTGCGGGCCGAAGATTAGCGTTTCCGCGTGCTGAACACTTCCCCTGCCCCGCCTTCCCCCACCGCCGCCACCACGCCCCGGCATGCTGAGGGGGTGAGCAACGACGAGTTCCGGGCCGCGATGTCCCGGCTGGCCGCGGGCGTGGTCCTGGTGACCGCCCAGGAGCCGCCGCTGGACCCGGACGACCCCCTGGCGCCGGGCGGCGAGGACGTCGGCATGACCGCCACCGCCTTCATGTCGGTCTCCCTGGACCCGCCGCTGGTCCTGGTCAGCCTGCGCAACGGGTCCCGCATGGACGACCTGCTCGACGAACAGTCCCTGTGGGCGGTCTCCGTCCTCTCCGAGAGCCAGCGCCACATCGCGGGCCGCTTCGCCATGAAGGGCCGCATCAGCGACCGACTGCTGTTCGAGGACATCGCGTACGGGCGCGGCGAGGCGTCCGGCGCGCCCCTGGTGGGCGGTGCACTCGCAACCCTGGAGTGCCGGACCGAGCAGCGGGTGACGGCGGGTGACCACACGCTGGTGATCGGGCGGGTTCTGACCGCGCGGGTGCCGAGTGCGGACGGCGGCGCGTTGCTCTATTTCCGGGGCCGTTACCGGCAGTTGGGGTAATCGAGCGACTCGCGTGCGGCCGGTGGAAATTCTGTGGCCGGTGTGTGACGAGCCCGCATATGGTGCGCGGATGACGTCGACTCCAGCGCCGCGCCTCGAAGAAGTCACACCCGGGAATTTCGAAGCGGCCGTCGGGATTAACGTGCGGCCCGACCAGGAGCACGCGATCTCGCCCGTCGTACAGTCCCTGGCCGAGGCGTACGTCCGTCCGGCCGGCGTCGCCTGGCCTCGGCTCATCGTCGACGGAGACGGCGAGAGCGCGCGTCCGGTCGGTTTCCTCATGGCCTTCCTCGACATCGACTGGAACGACGACGGCACCCTGTTCCGCTCCGGCCTGTGGCGGCTGAACATCGCCGCCGACGAGCAGGGCAAGGGCTACGGCCGGTTCGCCGTCGCGGCCGTGGCCGCGGAGCTGCGCCGCCGCGGCACCGAGCGGCTGTACGTCACCTGGCACCCCGGCCCGACCGGCCCCGAGGGCTTCTACCTCGGGCTCGGCTTCCGGAAGACCGGGGAGATGAGCGGGGACCAGACGGTCGGGGTGCTCGACCTGACGTAGGTCCTGCCCTAGCCGCGCTCGATGTCGAGGGCCGCGAGCCGCTCGGGGTCCGTCACGATGTCGATCACCGCGATGCGGTCGCGTACGAAGGTGAAGGTCAGGGCGCGCTCCGGGCGGCCGGCGCCGGGTACGACCAGGCCCGTCACCCCGTCCACCAGGACCGGCAGGGCCAGGCGGCCGAGGTGGGCGTAGGCCGTCGCGCCGGACGCGACCGCCGCCGCGCCCGTGGTCACGCCGGCGTCGGTGCGGGCCACGACGTCCGGGTCGAGGACCTCCAGCAGCCCCTCGAAGTCGCCGTCGCGCGCGGCGGCCAAAAAGGCGTCGACGATCTCCCGCTGCCGGGCGAGGTCGGCGTCCGGCGCCGGGGCGCCCTGCACGCGTCGCCGGGCCCGGCTGGCGAGCTGGCGAGCCGCCGCGGACGAACGGCCGAGGATGGCCCCGATCTCCTCGAACGGCACCGCGAACAGGTCGTGCAGCACGAAGGCGAGCCGCTCGGCGGGCGTGAGGGTCTCCAGCACGACGAGGAGGGCGATGCCGACGGAGTCCGCCAGGAGGGCGCCCTGCTCGGGGTCGGCGGCGGGCGCCGGGGTCGTCGGGCCGCTCTCCAGGGGCTCCTCGGCGCGGGACTTGCGGGAGCGCAGCATGTCCAGGCAGACCCGGCCCACCACGGTCGTCAGCCAGCCGCCGAGGTTGTCCACCCGCTCGCTCTCGGACCGGCTCAGCCGGAACCAGGCCTCCTGCACCGCGTCGTCCGCCTCGGCGGCCGAGCCGAGCATCCGATAGGCCACGGCGCGCAGATGAGGCCGGTGCGCCTCGAAGCGCCGGGCGAGGAACTCGTTGTCGGTTCCGGTCATCGGTGGTCACTACCCCTCATGCGGTCCGCGGTCCGTCGTCACTGCGTTGACGGATCGCGCGGCACGAATGTGACAGGGGTGGGACGAGAAAGGAGGGGAGGGGAGGGGAGGAGGGGAGGGGACGCGAAAGGACAGGAGGGGATCGGGAGGGGAGGGGACAGGAGAAGACCAGGAGGGGACGGGACGCGGGGACGAACCCCGGAACCCGCCGGAACGGCTACGTCCAGTCCCGGCCGGTACGCCCCCGCTTCGTTTCCGCGCGCTGCTTCTTCTCGCGCAGGCGGCGTTCGTTGATGCCGCGAGGGATTCGGGTGGGCTTGCGGGGCTTGGGCGGGGGCGCGGTGGCCTCGGCCAGGAGCGCCGCGAGGCGCACGGCGGCGGTCTCGCGGTTGCGCCACTGCGAGCGGTGCTCGGAGGCGCGGACGGTGACGACGCCGTCGGCCAGCCGTCCGGCCAGCCGCTCCAGCGCCCGCCGCTTCCACACCTCGGGCAGGGCCTCGGTCTTCGCCAGGTCGAAGCGGAGCTCGACCTGCGAGTCACTGGTGTTGACGTGCTGTCCGCCGGGCCCCGAGGAACGCGAGAAACGCCACATGAGCTCGGCCTCGGGCAGGGAGACGGAGCCACGGATGACGTAAGGACCGGACATGCGTCCCATGTTCCCGGCAGAGTGCGGCTCCCGTCACCCGGTTTTCCCTTTGGTAAAAGAGGTAAAGAGATCCGGAACCACGGGGACCCCTCTCGACGTTCTTCGGGGTGACGGTAGCTTCGTGCACACAGAACTAGGGAAGGGACTCCCAACAATGGCTGTAAGCCTGTCCAAGGGTGGCAACGTCTCGCTCACCAAGGAGGCTCCGGGCCTGACCGCCGTCACCGTGGGCCTCGGCTGGGACGTCCGCACCACCACCGGCACGGACTTCGACCTGGACGCCTCCGCCATCGCGGTCAACGGGCAGGGCAAGGTCTTCTCGGACGCCCACTTCGTCTTCTTCAACAACAAGCAGACCCCCGACAACACGATCGTCCACACGGGCGACAACCGCACGGGCGAGGGCGCGGGCGACGACGAGGCGATCAACGTCAACCTCGCCGGCCTCCCGGCCGACATCGACAAGATCGTCTTCCCGGTCTCCATCTACGACGCCGAGAACCGCGGCCAGAACTTCGGCCAGGTCCGCAACGCGTACATCCGCATCATCAACCAGGCCGGCGGCGCCGAGATCGCCCGCTACGACCTGTCCGAGGACGCCGCCACCGAGACGGCCATGGTCTTCGGCGAGCTCTACCGCAACGGCGCCGAGTGGAAGTTCCGCGCGGTCGGCCAGGGCTACGCCTCGGGCCTGGTGGGCATCGCCCAGGACTTCGGCGTGAACGTCTGAGTCACCCCGTCCGCACCGACCGAGCCCCCGCCCGTCACACGGCCGGGGGCTCGGCCGCGTTCACGCCTCCGCTTCGGATGCGATCCGGCCCGGGCCTCCGCCCGAAGGACGGGCCTCGCGGCGTCATGGAGGTCCCCCCGGCCGAAGGCGGGGGGGAGTGCCGGGCCTCGGCCCTCGTGCTGGACGTACTTGGGTCGGGGGCCGGTGCGACGAGTGGGGTCCCCCTGTCCGAGCGGAGCCGAGAGCGCGGGGGAGCGTGCCAGGCGTCGCGGGGCAGACGGGAACTCGACGGCCGGCCCTAAGGTTGGCCGGGTGATCCTGGAGCCCCTCTCCCCCGGCCTCGACATCCCGGCCCCGCTGCTCACCGAGCTCACCACGCTCTACGCCTCCAACCGTGAGTTCCAGGCCCTCAGCGGCGACTTCCCGGACCCGGACGACATCCGGCCGGAGCAGGTGGCGGCCGCGCTGGCCGACGAGTTGGCACACCCGGACGCCCAGGTGCTGCTGGCCCGCAGCGAGGGGCGGCTGGTCGGGGTCGTCATCACCCTCGCCCGGCACCCCGACCCGGCGGACCCGGATCCGTGGATCGGGCTGCTGATGGTCGACGCGGGTGTGCACGGGCAGGGGCACGGGCGACGGATCGCGGGGCTCGTCGAGGACCGTCTGCGCGCCGCGGGCCGCGGCGCCGTGCGTCTCGCCGTGCTCGACGCCAACCCCGAGGGCCTCGCCTTCTGGACCTCCCTCGGGTACGAGGTCATCGGCCACCGCCCGGACCGCGAGCTCGGCCGCCCCTGCGCCGTCCTGCGCAAGGCGCTGACCTGACGGCGTGAGGGTGACGTCCCGAACCTCACATGCGCTGTGTGGACGGGTAGTTGAGGTGCTTTCAGGCGTCCGCATAACGGACGACAGGTAACAGGTTTCGGATACGATCACGTAAAGTCTTGACTGCGGACTGTCAAAGATCTGGCTTGAATGCCACCCTCTCCTCACTCGCCGCAACTCTGTGCACCGCCTTTGCCCCGCCTGTGCCTCCACCGCGAGGCCAGCCCGAAGGAGATCGAGTGAGTCAGCAGCCCCACTCCACCCGCACCTCCCGCCGGACCGCCGTGCGCGCCGCCGCCCTGGTCGGCTCGGCGGCGATGGTCGTCCTCGCGCTGCAGAACGGTGCCGCCACCGCGGCCCCCGAGCACCACAGCGGCGCCACCGCGCTCCCCCTCACCGCCTCGGCCCGCGCCGGCGCCCTCAAGTCGGCTCAGGAAGCGGCCGGTTCGACGACCCGCGAGCTCGGTCTCGGCAGCAAGGAGAAGCTCGTCGTCCGGGACGTGATCAAGGACGCGAACGGCACCGTCCACACCCGCTACGAGCGCACCTTCGCCGGTCTGCCCGTCCTCGGCGGCGACCTGGTCACCCACGTGGCGAAGAACGGCACGCTCAAGGGCGTGAGCAAGGCGGCCAAGGCCCGCATATCCGTGGCGTCCACCGACGCCGCCGTCTCCCCCGCCGCCGCACGGAAGACCGCCCTCAAGGCCGCCGATTCGGCCAGGGCCACCGCCTCGACCGCCCGCAAGGTCGTCTGGGCGGCGGGCGTCAAACCGGTCCTCGCCTACGAGTCCGTGGTCAAGGGCGTCCAGCACGACGGCACCCCGAGCGAGCTGCACGTCGTCACCGACGCCACCACCGGCAAGGTGATCTACTCCTACCAGGCCGTCGACACCGGCACCGGCACCAGCCAGTACAGCGGCACGGTCGCCCTCGGCACCACCGCCTCCGCCTCCGGAGGCTACGACCTGATCGACGGCGGCCGCGGCGGGCACAAGACGTACGACCTGAACGGCGGAACCAACGGCACCGGCACCCTCTTCCACGACGCCGACGACGCCTGGGGCGACGGCACGGTCACCAACCGCCAGACCGCCGCGGTCGACGCCGCCTACGGTGCCGCCGTCACCTGGGACTTCTACAAGTCCGCGTTCAACCGCAACGGCATCGCGGGCGACGGCAAGGCCGCCTACTCGCGCGTCCACTACGGCAACGCCTACGTCAACGCCTTCTGGTCGGACAGCTGCTTCTGCATGACGTACGGCGACGGCGCGGGCAACGCCGACCCGCTCACCTCGCTGGACGTGGCGGGCCACGAGATGAGCCACGGCCTGACCGCGGCCACGGCGGGCCTGAAGTACAGCAAGGAGTCCGGCGGCCTGAACGAGGCCACCTCCGACATCTTCGGCACCTCGGTGGAGTTCTTCGCCAACAACTCCTCCGACGTGGGCGACTACCTCATCGGCGAGAAGATCGACATCAACGGCGACGGCACCCCGCTGCGCTACATGGACAAACCCAGCAAGGACGGCGGCTCCGCCGACTACTGGTCGCGGACGGTGGGCCGGCTCGACGTGCACTACTCGTCGGGCGTCGCCAACCACTTCTTCTACCTGCTGTCCGAGGGCAGCGGCGCGAAGACGATCAACGGGGTCTCCTACAACTCCCCGACCTACAACGGCTCCGCGGTCACCGGCATCGGCCGCACCAAGGCGTACCAGATCTGGTACAAGGCCCTGACCACGTACTTCACCTCGTCGACCAACTACGCGGGCGCCCGCACCGCCACGCTCCAGGCGGCGAGCGACCTGTACGGGGCGGGCGGCACGGAGTACAACGCGGTGGCGGCGGCCTGGAAGGCCGTGAACGTCAACTGACCCGGCACGACTGCGAGGGCCGGGCCGCCGCTCAGCGGTGGTCCGGCTTTCCCTCGCCGTACAGCCAGTCGTCCCAGATCGCGGCGAAGTCCTCGTCCGGCGCCGTCTTCGCCGTCTTCTCCACGTATCCCGTGAAGTCGGCGGTGTCCGCGTTGCCGTGCCGGTGGGCGGCCGCCCAGCCCTGGATGATGTCGTAGAAGGTGTCGTCGCCGACCTTCTGCCGGATCTTGTGCAGCACCATCGCGCCGCGGTCGTAGACCGGCGGGTCGGAGACGTGCGCGGCACTGGTCGGCTTCGCGGGCGGGAAGTCCCAGATCTCGTCGCCGGCCTCGTCGCTGACGCCGTCGTAGAACGCGTCGAAGGTCTCCTGCGCGCTGGGGCCGCCGTGGTCCTCCGCCCACAGCCACTCCGCGTACGTCGCGAAGCCCTCGTTGAGCCACATGTCCCGCCAGGTCTTCGGGGTCACGGAGTTGCCGTACCACTGGTGGGCGAGCTCGTGGACCAGGGTCGGGGTGTCGACGACGCCGGGGAAGGAAGGGCGGTTCTGGGTCTCCAGGGCGTAGGGCACGTCGTCCACGAGGTCGACGATCGCCCCGGTGGAGGAGAACGGGTACGGCCCGAAGTTGTTCTCCCCCCACTCCATGATCTCGGGGATCTTCGCCAGCACCTCGCGGCTCTCCTCGGCCCGCGACGGATCGACGGCGGTGTAGACGGGCAGGCCGCTCTTCAGGGTCGAGCGGGTGACCCGGTAGTGGCCGATGCCGACGGTGGCGACGTAGGTCGCCATGGGTTCGGCGGTGTGCCAGGCGAAGGTCGTGCGGCCGTGGGCGGTCGTCTCTTCGCCCAACTCCCCGTTGGACACGGCCTGCAGGCCCTCGGGCACGGTGACGGCGATGTCGTACGTCGCCTTGTCGGACGGGTGGTTGTTGCTGGGGAACCAGGCCATCGAACCGGTGGGCTGCCCGAGGGCCAGCGCGCCGTCCGGGGTGCGCAGCCAGCCCTCCGAGGAGCCGTCGGGGTCGGTGTACCTCAGCGGGACGCCCGAGTAGCGCACGGTGGTGGTGAACGTCTCCCCCTTGTCCAGGTCGTCGTGCGGGCGCACGGTCAGTTCCTGGCCGGCGCGGTTCCAGCGGGCGCGGGCGCCCTCGACGGTGACCGATTCGACGTGCAGTCCCTTGAGGTCGAGGTCGAAGGCGGACAGGTCCTGGGTGGCGCGGGCGGTGATCCGCGCGGTGCCGGTGAGGCGGTGGTCGCCCGGGTCGTAGGCGAGGGTCAGACCGTAGTGCGCGACGTCGTAGCCGCCGTTGCCCACCTTCGGGTGCCTCTGTGTTTGTCAAGGTGTCTGGTGCGGTGGCGTAGGCTCGGTTTTGGCGGGTCCGGGAAGTGACTTGTCCGAAGAGCCGGCCGTCGG
>NZ_JBSHAQ010000045.1:0-80945 GCF_053611585.1 Streptomyces sp. NPDC054794
TACGTCAACAAGTTCAACCACATGTTCGGCGACTCGATCGCCAGCGGTCTGGAGTTTCTGGGGATCTCGGATCCGGCGGTGGATCCGGACGGGGTGCGGGAGATCGCGAAGAAGTGGCGGCATCTGGCGAAGGGGCTGGAGGACGCGTCGTCGGCCGCCGAGCGTGCGCTGTCGGGCGTGGAGTGGGAGGGGAAGGCGGCCAAGGCCTTCCACAAGCGGAACAAGTCGGCCCGTAAGAGCGCGAACGAGATGGCGCACTCGCTGCGGGAGGGCGCGAAGGCGCTGGACGACTTCGCGGACAAGGCGCACGAGATGCTGTCCGAGATCGGGGTGATGCTCGCGGAGATCGCCGAGTTCGAGATCGCGGGGCTCGCGCTGTCGATCCTCACCGCCGGTGCCTCCGAGGTGGCCTCGAACCTGATGGCCGGCGAGCGGGCGTTGAAGGTCGTGGCGCTGGTGGGGCGGATCGAGGAGGAGGGTACGGCGCTCGGTTCCGTGGTGCGCGGGGTGATGGAGGTCATCCGGGGCGTGGAGCGGGCGTTGAAGGCGCTGAAGGAGATCCGGGGCGTCGCGGCCGCGGGGAAGATGGCGATGGACGGGGCGAAGTTCTCCGCATTCGAGACGCTGCTCAAGGACCCGGCGGCGTTCAAGGACCCAGAGAAGCTGGCGGGGATCCTGACAGAGGGTGCCCTTGTCGGTATCGGATTCGGTGTTCTCGGCAAGACCCTCGGGAAAGGCTTGAAGGCGCTCAAGCCCAGCGAGCTCGCCAAGCTGGCCAAGGCGTTGAAGCTCGGCGGAAACGACTTGTCCCGACTCAAACTACGACCTGGTGAAGCCGAGGAGCTCGAAGCTGCGATCCAGGCAGCGGAGAAGGAGTGCAAGCTCGACCCGATCGACGTGGCCACCGGCGACATGCTGCTGGCGCAGACCGACGTCGAACTGCCAGGCGTCCTGCCGCTCTTGCTGCGGCGCACCCACATCTCCTCCTATCGGTGGGGCGGCTGGTTCGGCCCGTCCTGGGCCTCCACGCTCGACCAGCGTCTGCAGGCGGACGACGACTCCATCACTTATGCGGCACCGGACGGCTCCCGGCTCGTCTATCCGCTCCTGGACCCCGAGACCGATGAGCCCGTCTACCCGAAGGTCGGTCCCAGGATGCCGCTGTCCTGGGACACCGAGGTCGACGGTGCCCTACGCCTGCTCGACCCCGGAACCGGCATCTTCTACGTCTTCCATTCGCCGGGGCCCGCCGACGACGGCAACGCGATAGAGCTGCCGCTCCAGTCCATCGTGGACCGCAACGGACAGCGGATCACGATCGAGTACGCGCAGACTGGCACACCTGTGGGCGTCATGCACTCCGGCGGCTACCGCATCGCGATCGACCGGCACCGCGAACTGCCCCGTGTCGCCGCCCTGCGCCTTTTGGACCCCGACAACGCAGACAGTCACGGGACCACACTGCTGACCTACGGATACAACGAGGACGGCTACCTCACCGAGGTCACCAACTCCTCCGGTCTGCCCCTGCGGTTCGCCTACGACGCCGAGAGGAGGATCACCTCCTGGACCGACCGCAACAACACGTCGTACACCTACACCTACGACGAGCGCGGCCGCGTCATCCGTGCCGAGGGCAGCGGCGGCTACCTGTCCGGCACGCTCGCCTACGACGATGCCACCCGCACCACGACCACTACTGATGCGCTGGGCAACGTCACCCGATACGAGCACAACGAGGCATGGCGCCTCATCCGCACCACCGACCCGCTCGGGCATGTCACCCGCCAGGAGTGGGACGCGAAGCACCGCTTGGTCGCCGTCACCGATCCCCTGGGACGGACCACTCGCCACGTCTACGACGACCACGGACGCCTGAGCCGCGTCATCCGTCCCGATGGCGGCCAGACCCACACGGAGTACAACGACCTCCATCTGCCCACGGTCATGACGGAACCCGATGGCGCCGTCTGGCGCCACGAATACGACGAACGCGGCAACCGTACTGCCGTCATCGACCCCGCCGGGGAGGCGACCCGCTACATCATCGGGCGAAACGGCACGATCAAGGGCGCCACGAACCCGCTCGGTGAGCGCGTGGAAATCACTTCCAACACCGCCGGGCTCCCGCTGACGGTCTCCGACGCCTCCAGGACGCTGAAGCACTACACGTACGACGCCTTCGGACGGCCGGTGCTGGTCACAGGTCCCGGAGGAGCGACGACCCTCCTGACGTGGTCCGTAGAGGGCCGGCTCACCTCGCGTACGGGCCCTGACGGCTCGACGGAGACCTGGGCATTCGACGGCGAGGGGAACTGCACGCGCCACACCGATCCACTCGGTGCGACAGTTCGCTGGGAGTACGACGTCTTCGACCTGCTGACGGCGCGAGTGGACCCCGACGGGACACGTCACACGTTTTCCTACGACACCGCACGGCGCCTGACGACGGTAACCAACCCGCAGGGGCTCACGTGGACCTACCGGTACGACCCTGTCGGACGGCTCGTCGAGGAGACCGACTTCAACGGTCACACCATGACCTACGAGTACAACGCGGGAGGGCTGCTTGTGCGGCGGACCAACTCCGCCGGTCAGACCGTCACCTACGGCTACGACGCCATAGGCCAGCTCGTCGAGAAAGCCGTCGGCGGCCGGGCCACCCTCTTCGAGAATGATGTGTGTGGCCGCCTGCTCCGCGCCACCAACCCCGACACGCCACTGGAATACCGGTACGACTCAGTGGGACGCGTCGTAGCCGAGACCGTCGACGGCCGTGTCCTCGCCACTTCCTGCGATGCTGCGGGACGCCGCACCCGGCGCACCACACCCTCCGGTGTCACGACGACATACTCCTACCGCCCCGGCGGGAACTACGAAGCCCTCACGATGTCGGACCGCACGCTCACGTTCACGCACGACGCGGCAGGCCGTGAACTTCAGCGCACCCTGGGCGACCGGTTCACGCTCGCCTTCGCCTGGAACGATCAGGGCCGCCTCACCGGACAGACCCTCACCCTCCCCAGCACCGACCGACCGCGGATCCACCGGACGTACGCCTACCGCGGTGACGGACACTTGACCTCCGTCACCGACGAGCACACCGGCCACCGGACTTTCACCCTCGACCGGACCGGCCGCGTCACCGCCGTCCATGCCGAGGACTGGACGGAGTCCTACGCCTACGACGAAGCGGGTAACCAGACCTACGCCTCATGGCCGGACCACCATCCCGGCGCCGAGGCCCGTGGCCCGCGAAGCTACACGGGCACCCGCCTGACCAGCACCGGCGGCACCCGCTACGAATACGATGCTGCGGGCCGCACGATCCTGCGACAGAAGACACGCCTGTCACGCAAACCCGACACCTGGCGTTACACCTGGGACGCGGAGGACCGCCTCACTTCGGTCACCACACCCGACGGCACCGTCTGGAGCTACGTTTACGACCCGCTCGGCCGCCGCATCGCCAAGCAGCGTCTTGCCGCCGATGGAGCCGTCGCCGAGGAGACCCGTTTCGCCTGGGACGGCAGCACCCTCACGGAGCAGACCACCCGCGTCACCGGATCAGCGGAACTCGTCACGCTCACGTGGGATCACGACGGGCTGGCGCCGATCGCGCAAACGGAGACCAGATCGCTGGCCTCAGCCCCGCAAGATGTCATCGACCAGCGATTCTTTGCCATCGTCACGGACCAGATCGGCACTCCTACCGAACTCGTCGACGAGGAGGGTGACGTCGCCTGGCGCACTCGATCCACCCTCTGGGGCACGACAACGTGGAACCGGGACGCCACCGCCTACACCCCGCTGCGCTTTCCAGGCCAGTACTACGACCCCGAAACCGGTCTGCACCACAACTACTTTCGCCATTACGACCCGGAAACCGCCCGCTACCTCACCCTGGACCCGCTTGGCCTCGACCCGGCGCCGAACCCTGTCGCCTACGTCGACAACCCGCATACTCTGTGCGACCCCCTGGGGCTCACGCCCTGCGATGAGGCCGATGTCACCTGGGGCGGTCGCGTTCGCTACGGTGCGCCCGGGCCCGGCGGTCGCGCCACCGGTATGGACGCCACCATCGAGCCCGACATGACCGGCGGAAAGACCAACCCTCAGGTCAACGTGCCGGGTTACCAGAAGTACATGAAGCTCAACAAGACTCACCTGCTCGGCGCCCAGATAGGTGGCTCGAACAAGGATCCACGCAATTTCGTCACCATGCACCGATTCGCCAACTCGCCGGTCATGCGGAAGGTCGAAGATCAGATCAGAGCGGCGGTCGACCGCGGCGAAACCATCGAGTACTCCGTCACGCCCATCTACCGGTCCACGGACCCGAGCGACGTCGTGCCGTTGGGACTCACCTTGAAGGCCCGGGGAAGCAACGGCTTCACCTTCACCCCCTACGAAGGCGGCAGCGCGACGAACGCCGTCACTATCCTGAACGTCCCCAAGCCCTAGTAAAGCCCGCAGAAGGGATCCGGCCGTCATGCACCGCGCCGTGGAACGCCTGACCGAGATCATTCCGCCTGGCACTCGCCGCCGCTCACGCGACTGGGCAGCCGTCGAGCAACAGCTCGGCACACCTCTGCCGGATGACTACAAAGAACTCGTCGAGACCTACGGAGGCGGTGTCTTCGACGAAACCATCTGGCTACTGGACCCGCAATGCCCTGACGAGGACTACAACCTCCTCGCCCAGGCCGGGGAGCGCGCAGAGATCCTTGCCGATCTGTGGCAGACCGAAGCCAAGCCGACGGAGCTCCAGAACGATCCTGAGGCTCAGGTTTTGCCTTGGGCCTACGTCGAGGAGAGCGGCGCGTACTTGTACTGGCTGCGGCGGCCGCCACAGAAGCCCAA
This sequence comes from Streptomyces sp. NPDC054794, assembly GCF_053611585.1. NCBI lineage: Bacteria > Bacillati > Actinomycetota > Actinomycetes > Kitasatosporales > Streptomycetaceae > Streptomyces > Streptomyces sp. NPDC054794. Next base: position 4,864 of record NZ_JBSHAQ010000045.1, read on the forward strand.
CGAGTGGGCGGTCATGCTCAACGAAGGCCGGGGCCCGGAATGGGAACACCACGTCGGCCAGTGCGCCTCCTTCCTCGTGTCCGTCCTGACAGGCGAGGCCGAGACCGAGTACTTCCCTGACCTCCCCTTCGAAAGCCACCAGTTCGACTCCAACGACGACATCCTCGCGTAGCCGCGCATCTTGCGCATGCAGCGTCGGTGAAAGGCGGTAGCCGATGAACCAGAGCTTGGATCGCACATTGTAGGAGTAGACCTCGTCTGCTGATTGCCCGGCCCTGTGCCACCGTCAGCCGCAGAGGTGGGCTCCGTTCGGATGTTTACGTCGAACGTGGCGGCACGGGACACGAACGCTGCACCCCGCCTCGGCCGTCGCCAGCGCCGAAGCATTCCAGGTCCCTCGGTCGCCTCCTTCTCCGTGACCGGCATCGTCCAGGTGCAGCGGGACGGGTCGGCCATGGTGCTCCGGCAGGTGGCGTTTTGCACCGGTCGAAGCTCCGCCTCGGTCGGGTCGGGCGGGACGGCAGGGACGCCGCGGGGCGACGGCGGACCCACCTGAATTCGCGCCGACCGCTCGCGGTGGACCAGCTCACCGTTGTGCTGGCCGACACGGTCCGGGGCCAGGGCGCTCATGCGGACCGCCACTCCCTGTCCGTGAGGGGGCGGCGGAGGACCTCCTCAGCCGGGATCCGATCCTTCTTGTCGGCGTGCGTCCACATGCGCATGATGTCTCCCTGTCGTCGGGCACCTGAAAATGCCTCGGCAGCGTCTGCACAGGGAGGAACCCAGGCTCGCGGCCGGGTCGCCACAGGGAGGACCCCAGGCGCGCGGCCGGGTCGCCGTTCCCCACCGTACCCGGCAGAGCGCGCGTCCACCGCCGACGGTGAACCGTGGAACGGCGCATTCGGTCGGCAACCTGCTTCTCGAGAGGCCCTGGATTCCGCCACGGGTGAGGCGCACTGGAGGTTCGCGCCGATTCCTCGTTGGACGGCCCCGGGGCCAGCACGTCACTTCCGCCGATCTTGATCACTCTCCGTCAGCCGTCACCTTCGCCAGGGACGCCGCTGGAACATCGCGTGAGGCAGAGCACGGGCCTCATGCGCCTTCCCTCCCAGCCCCGGCCAGCCTGCACTCTCAGGCTCAGTGCGACCACGCTCTGTGAGATGCCTCTCTGTATGTGCGCGGCTTCCTCGGGCCGTTTTCAGTACCGACCGTTTTCCCCGTCCCGGACGGCCGCAGAGCCCCCCAGCGATCAAAGCGACTCGCTCATGCGCCGAGCCACCCGTCGACCCCGCCCGTCACGGACGAAGGAGGGCGGCAAGAGGGTCCACAGAAGGCTCTTCCCATTCCCTGCGTCCCATCAGCGTCCCAACTCGTGCGTCCGGGCCCCGCGCAGGTCGACGATTACGTCTCCCCTCGACCACGAACCCACGCATCCGCCCAGGTCAACGCATCGTGAACCCCCGCAGCCCGAAGCGCCGTTGAAGTCACGAGCAGCGGATTCAGTCCGTTCAGCCCGAGTTGGCGTTTCCGCGCTCGACCAGGAACGTTTCTGCAGGTCATAGCCCTGCGCTGGTGGGGCGGGTGGGACTCGAACCCACGGCCGACGGATTATGAGTCCGCTGCTCTAACCGGCTGAGCTACCGCCCCAAAGCGGCGTGTCGCGTACAGGTGTGCGCGCCGTCTGCCGCAGCATAGCCGCTCATACGATCTCCTGCCTCGGATGGTCGGCTACACATGACCTTGAAGACTCCGCCGTGGCCTGCACGGTTCCCCCCGGACATGAAAAAGGACCCCTGAGGGGGTCCTCTTCAGCATGCTCCCCCGACTGGACTCGAACCAGTAACCTGCCGGTTAACAGCCGGCTGCTCTGCCAATTGAGCTACGGAGGACCGAGCTCCCCCGACTGGACTCGAACCAGTAACCTGCCGGTTAACAGCCGGCTGCTCTGCCAATTGAGCTACGGAGGAATGCCTCGTTGCATCGAACGCACCTACCTGGGTATTCGCCAGGGGGCGCGCGCTCGCTGCGACACATACATTAGCGCAAGCAGGGGGGTGCTCCGCCAATCGGTACTCCCCGGCCCGGACGCCGCACCGGAGACCTACACGAGGGAAGGGTGGCCGCCATGCGTTACCGGCTCACGTTCATCGCCGGACTCGCCCTGGGTTACGTGCTCGGCACCAGGGCCGGGCGCGAGCGCTACGAGCAGCTGAAGAAGTCCGCCCGCCAGGTCGCGCAGAACCCGGCCGTCCGCAACACCGCGGAGACGGCCGCGCAGCAGGGCCGCGTCTTCGCGGGCAAGGCCCTCCACACGGTCAGCGCGAAGGTCGGCGATCACATGCCCGACTCGGTCGCCCATCGCGTACGCGCCCTCAAGGACCGCCACCCGAACGGCGAGGTCGAGGACGACTGGGGAACCAGCAACACCTAGCCACCGGCCGAAATCGTGCCCCCAGGGGCCCGAGGAAGACCGCGACCAGCCACAACGCATCCGCCCCCGGCCTGCGCCACGCCCCCTGTGGGGCCTATGGCCAAAGCAGGCGGCGCGCTGCGGCAGAATTTGAGTCATGGGGATAGTCGCCGGGTTGGACAGCTCGCCCGATTTCACTCGCATCGTCGTCTGTGACACGGACTCGGGTGCCGTGCTCAGGCAGGGCTATGCGCCGCACCCGGTGGAGAACCCCGAGTCCGGCCGACCCTCCGACGTCGACCCGCAGGCCTGGCTGCTGTCCCTCGGGGAGGCCGCGGGCGGCGGGCTCCTGGAGGGCGTACAGGCGATCGGGGTCTCCGCCCAGCAGAACGCGCTCGTACCGCTGGACGCCCAGGGCAACACCGTGCGGCCCGCGATGGTCGGCGGCGACAAGCGGGCGCAGGTCGCGGCGGCCGACCTGGTCGACGCGCTCGGCGGCCGCGAGGCCTGGGCGCAGTCGGTGGGCTCCGTACCGCAGGCCGCGCAGCCGGTGACCAAGCTGCGCTGGCTGGCGAAGTCCGAGCCCGAGAACGCCTTGCGCACGGCGATGCTGCTGCAGGCACACGACTGGCTCGTGTGGCAGCTGCTCGGACGGCCCGTGCGGCGGACCACCGACCGGGGCGGCGCCTCCGCGACCGGGTACTGGTCGGCGGCCACCGGTGGCTACCGGCCCGACCTCGTCGAGCTGGCGCTCGGTCACCAGGCCATGCTGCCCGAGGTGATCGGCCCGTCCGACGCGGCCGGTACGACACCGGAAGGGCTGCTGATCTCCGCGGGCACCGGCGAGACGATGGCCGCCGCGTTCGGGCTCGGCATCGGGCTGGGCGACGCGGTGGTGTCGCTGGGCGCCTCCGGCTCCGTGATGGCCGTCCACCCCGAGGCGCTCGCCGACCAGTCCGGGATGATCACCTCGCTGGCCGACGCCACCGGCATGCATCTGCCGGTCGTCACCACCCTGAACGCCGTACGGACCCTGCGCGGCACCGCCGAACTCCTCGGGCTACCCGACCTGGAGAGCCTGTCCGACCTGGCGATGAAGTCGACGCCGGGGTCCCACGGGCTGGTCCTGCTGCCCTATCTGGAAGGCGAGCGGACGCCGAATCTGCCGCACACCGCGGGGACGCTGGCGGGGCTCAGGCGCGAGTCGATGAAGCCCGAGCACCTGGCGCGGGCCGCCTTCGAGGGCATGCTGTGCGGGCTCGCGGACGCCCTCGACGTGCTGCGCGGCCGCGGTGTCGACGTGCGGCGGATCTTCCTGCTCGGCCCGGTCGCCGAGCTGTCCGCCGTACAGTCCGCGGCGCCCTCGCTGTTCGGCGCGCAGGTCATCGTGCCGCAGCCCGCCGACTACGCCGCGATCGGCGCCGCCCGCCAGGCGGCCTGGGCGCTCGGCGTGTCCCAGGGCACCCTCGACCCGCGCACCCCGCCGATCTGGCAGGGGGCCGCCGCACAGGTCCTGGACCCCGGCGACGACCTGGCGGTGGGCCGGGCGGTGCGCCAGCAGTTCGTGTCGGTGCGGGAGCAGACCCATCCGGGGGCCTTCCGCTCCTAGGGGGTGTCGTTTGGATCAGGCCGGCCGTGACGAACGGTGCGGACCGGCCGACCCCGAGCGGGGTCATGGGGGTGCCCCCTGCTCGAGCGAAGCCGAGAGCTTGGGGGAGCGTGCAGCTGCAAGGCGGAGGAGCGAGTCGACGCGATGGGGGTCCCCCCTGTTCGAGCGCAGCCGAGAACTTGCCAGGGCCCGCGACGCCGGGATGATCCAAACGACACCCCCTAGCTGTCCCGCTCTTCGGCAGGTCCGGCCGTCCGGGGGCCCCACAGGGCCCCCGCTATTGGGTTAATCCGGTTGAAGTAACACGGGTGGAGTGTCCGACGATAGGGGCCAGGGGCAACCACTACCCCTATCGCCGACTCCGAGAGACGTAGCGTGCTCATACGACTTCTGAGGGCCCACCTCAGGCCCTACAAGAAACCCATCGCTCTCCTGGTGCTGCTGCAGTTCCTGCAGACCTGCGCCACCCTCTACCTGCCCACCCTGAACGCCGACATCATCGATCATGGTGTGGTCGAGGGTGACACCGGTTACATCCTCTCCTTCGGCGCCCTGATGATCGGCATCTCGCTGGCCCAGGTCGTGTGCAACATCGGTGCCGTGTACTACGGCGCTCGGACCGCTTCCTCGCTCGGCCGGGACGTCCGGGCCGCCGTCTTCGACCGCGTCCAGTCCTTCTCCGCGCGCGAACTCGGGCACTTCGGCGCGCCCTCCCTCATCACCCGTACGACCAATGACGTGCAGCAGGTCCAGATGCTGGCCCTGATGACGTTCACCCTGATGGTGTCGGCGCCCATCATGTGTGTGGGCGGCATCGTCCTGGCCCTCGGTCTGGACGTGCCGCTGTCGTCGGTCCTGATCGCGGTCGTACCGGTGCTGGGCGTCTCCGTGACGCTGATCGTCGTCCGGCTGCGCCCGCTGTTCCGGTCGATGCAGGTGCGACTGGACACGGTGAACCGGGTGCTGCGCGAGCAGATCACCGGCAACCGCGTCATCCGCGCGTTCGTCCGGGACCCCTACGAGCAGGACCGCTTCGGCAAGGCCAACGGCGAGCTCACCGAGATGCAGCTGGCCACCGGCCGGATGCTCGCGCTGATGTTCCCGATCGTGATGACCGTGGTGAACCTGTCGTCGATCGCCGTGGTGTGGTTCGGAGCGCACCGCATCGACAGCGGCGGGATGCAGATCGGCGATCTGACCGCGTTCCTCGCCTATCTGATGCAGATCGTGATGTCCGTGATGATGGCCACCTTCATGTTCATGATGGTGCCGCGCGCGGAGGTGTGCGCCGAGCGGATCCAGGAGGTCCTGGGGACCGAGTCCAGCGTGGTGCCGCCCGTCGCCCCGGTCACCGAGCTGCGCCGGCACGGCCATCTGGAGATCCGCGGCGCCGGGTTCCGCTACCCGGGTGCCGAGGAGCCGGTGCTGAAGGCCGTCGACCTGGTGGCCCGGCCCGGTGAGACGACCGCCGTGATCGGCTCCACCGGCAGCGGCAAGTCCACGCTGCTCGGCCTGGTCCCCCGGCTGTTCGACGCGACCGAGGGCGAGGTCCTCGTCGACGGCGTCGACGTGTCGAGCGTCGAGGCGCGGCTGCTCGCGCGGACCGTCGGGCTCGTCCCGCAGAAGCCGTACCTGTTCGCGGGCACGGTGGCGACCAACCTGCGGTACGGCAATCCGGACGCCACCGACGAGGAGCTGTGGCACGCGCTGGAGGTGGCGCAGGCCAAGGACTTCGTGCGGAAGCTGGAGGGCGGGCTGAACGCGCCGATCGCGCAGGGCGGCACCAACGTCTCCGGCGGCCAGCGCCAGCGGCTGGCGATCGCCCGGACGCTCGTGCAGCGCCCGGAGATCTACCTCTTCGACGACTCCTTCTCCGCGCTCGACTACGCCACCGACGCCGCCCTGCGCGGCGCGCTCGCCGAGGAGACCGCGGAGGCGACCGTGGTGATCGTCGCCCAGCGTGTGGCGACCATCCGGGACGCCGACCGGATCGTGGTCCTGGACGAGGGGCGGGTCGTGGGCACCGGCCGCCACCACGAGCTCATGGCCGACAACGAGACCTACCGGGAGATCGTGCTCTCCCAGCTGACGGAAGCGGAGGCCGCCTGATGGCAGGGCCCATGGGACGCATGATGGCCGGGGGCGGCCCCGACCAGCGCTCGATGGACTTCAAGGGGTCGGGCAAGCGGCTCATCGCCCGGTTCAGGCCCGAGCGTCTGACGATCTACGGGCTACTGCTGTGCGTCGTCGTCAGCGTGGCCCTCAGTGTGATCGGGCCGAAGATCCTCGGCCGCGCCACCGACCTGGTCTTCGCGGGCATCGTCGGCCGGCGGATGCCGTCCGGCGTCACCAAGGAGCAGGCTCTCGACTCGCTGCGCGAGCGGGGCCAGGGTGCCGTCGCGGACATGCTCCAGAGCACGGACTTCACCCCCGGCAAGGGCATCGACTTCGACGCCGTCGGGAACGTCCTGCTGATCGCGTTGGGCACGTTCCTGGTGGCCGGCCTGCTGATGGCGGTGGCGACGCGGCTGGTCAACCGGGCCGTGAACCGCACGATGTACCGGATGCGCGAGGACGTGCAGGCGAAGCTGTCGCGGCTGCCGCTGTCGTACTTCGACAAGCGTCAGCGCGGCGAGGTGCTCTCCCGGGCCACCAACGACATCGACAACATCGGCCAGACGCTCCAGCAGTCGATGGGCCAGCTCATCAACTCGGTGCTCACCATCATCGGTGTGCTGGTGATGATGTTCTGGGTGTCGTGGCTGCTGGCCCTGGTCGCGCTGGCCACCGTGCCGCTGTCGTTCGTGGTGGCGACCCGCATCGGCAAGCGGTCGCAGCCGCACTTCGTGCAGCAGTGGCGCTCCACCGGCAAACTGAACGCGCACGTCGAGGAGATGTACACCGGGCACACCCTGGTGAAGGTGTTCGGCCGCCAGGACGAGTCGGCGAAGCTGTTCGCCGAGCAGAACGAGGCGCTGTACGAGGCGGGGTTCAAGGCGCAGTTCAACAGCGGGGTGATGCAGCCGCTGATGATGTTCGTCTCGAACCTGAACTATGTGCTGGTGGCCGTCGTCGGCGGGCTGCGCGTGGCGTCCGGCGCGCTGTCCATCGGTGATGTGCAGGCCTTCATCCAGTACTCGCGCCAGTTCTCGATGCCGCTGACCCAGGTCGCCTCGATGGCGAACCTGGTGCAGTCGGGCGTCGCCTCGGCGGAGCGGATCTTCGAGCTGCTGGACGCGGAGGAGCAGGAGGCGGACCCGGTGCCGGGCGAGCGGCCGGCCGAGCTGCGCGGGCGGGTCGAGCTGGAGCACGTGTCGTTCCGGTACGACCCGGAGAAGCCGCTGATCGAGGACCTGTCGCTGAAGGTCGAGCCGGGGCACACGGTCGCGATCGTCGGCCCGACGGGCGCCGGCAAGACCACGCTGGTCAACCTGCTCATGCGGTTCTACGACGTCTCCGGCGGGCGCATCACCCTCGACGGCGTCGACATCGCCCGGATGTCCCGGGACGAACTGCGGGCCGGGATCGGCATGGTGCTGCAGGACACCTGGCTGTTCGGCGGCACGATCGCGGAGAACATCGCGTACGGAGCCTCGCGCGAGGTCACCCGGGGCGAGATCGAGGAGGCGGCGCGGGCGGCGCACGCCGACCGGTTCGTCCGCACCCTGCCCGACGGCTACGACACCGTGATCGACGACGAGGGCACGGGGGTCAGCGCCGGTGAGAAGCAGCTCATCACCATCGCGCGGGCGTTCCTGTCCGACCCGGTGATCCTGGTGCTGGACGAGGCGACGAGCTCGGTCGACACCCGTACCGAGGTGCTGATCCAGAAGGCGATGGCCAAACTCGCCCATGGGCGGACCTCGTTCGTCATCGCGCACCGGTTGTCGACCATCCGGGACGCGGACACGATCCTGGTGATGGAGAACGGCTCGATCGTCGAACAGGGCGCCCACGCGGAGCTGCTGGCCGCGGACGGTGCCTACGCGCGGCTGTACAAGGCGCAGTTCGCGCAGGCGGTGGCCGAGGTCGACTGACCGTCGTCCGCCGCCGGGGGGCCGCTCGCCGCGAGGTGAGCGGCCCCGTTCAGTCCAGGTAGCCCCGCAGCTGGTCCGCGAAGGCGTGGTCGCGGAGCTTGTTGAGGGTCTTGGACTCGATCTGCCGGATCCGTTCGCGGGTGACCCCGAAGATGCGCCCGATCTCTTCGAGGGTGCGCGGACGCCCGTCGACCAGCCCGTAACGCAGCTGGACCACCTTGCGCTCGCGCTCGCCCAGCGTGGACAGGACCGCCTCCAGGTGCTCGCGCAGCAGCAGGAACGCGGCGGACTCCACCGGGCTGGTGGCGTCCCCGTCCTCGATCAGGTCACCGAGGGCGACGTCGTCCTCCTCGCCCACGGGGGCGTGCAGCGAGACGGGCTCCTGGGCGAGCCGCAGCACCTCGCCGACCCGCTCGGGCGCCAGGTCCAGGTGGGCGGCGACCTCGTCCGGTGTCGGCTCGTAGCCGCGCTCCTGGAGCATGCGCCGCTGCACACGGACGACGCGGTTGATGAGCTCGACGACGTGCACGGGCACGCGGATGGTGCGGGCCTGGTCGGCCAGCGCGCGGGACATGGCCTGCCGGATCCACCAGGTGGCGTACGTGGAGAACTTGTAGCCGCGGGCGTAGTCGAACTTCTCGACGGCCCGGATGAGCCCCAGGTTCCCCTCCTGGACGAGGTCGAGCATGGTCAGCCCGCGTCCGACGTACCGTTTGGCGACGGACACGACGAGCCGCAGGTTGGCCTCGATGAGCCGCCGTTTGGCCATCCGGCCCATGACGACGAGCCGGTCGAGGTCGAGGGCGAGCTCGCTGTCGAGGTCGGGGGTGCTGCTGAGCTTCTCCTCGGCGAACAGGCCGGCCTCCACCCGGCGGGCGAGTTCGACCTCCTCCGCCGCGGTGAGCAGCGGGATGCGGCCGATCTCGCGCAGGTACTGGCGGAACAGGTCCGAGGAGGGGCCGCTGGTGTCGGCGCGGGCGGCGGCGGGCGGTTCGGCCGTCTCGGGGGCCTCGGCGGCTTGTGCCGCCAGCGCCTCCGCGGGCGGTTCCGCGGGCTCGGGCGGGCCCTCCTGCTCCGTCTCTGGGTGCAGCGCGACGCGGTTCTGCGCGGGCACGGCGGCGACGGCGTCGGACTCCGGATCGGACTCCGCACCGTCCGTCGTGCTGACGTCGGTCTGGGTGAGGGTCTGGGTCTGCACGGGGGCGACCTCCAGGATGATCGCTGCCAAGGTGGGCGGCAGCGGTACTTCGGGGGCGGAGTCGACGGCCTCGCCGCTGTCCGTCCCGTACGCGATGAGCGGAACCGCGGGGGTGTAGGACCCGTGGGGGACGGATCGGCCGCGCTCCGAGGACTCAGGCACCGCAACCCAGTGTGGGGTAAGACACATCGCCGCCACGAGGGGCGTGCGGTGACTTTTTGCGTCCGGTCCGTGACCGCGCGGTTATCCCGACGTTCCCGGGGCGGCTAGAGCGCGGCCGCTCCCTGTTCGCGCAATGCCTGTCCGTACTGCTGCAGGACCCACAACTCGTTCTGGACGGACGCCAGATGGGCGGGGTCGGCGTTGCTGCCGAGGCGGGTGAGGGTGATCTGGATGTCCTGGATGCGGCGGTCGACGGCGCGGCGGCGGACCCAGACGAGCTGTTCGCCGGCGTAGGACTCGTCGACCGTGCGGCGCATGATCGCCTCCACGGCCAGTTCGGTCACCATCGCGCGGACCGTGTCGTCGGGGGCCGCCTCGCGCACCCGGACCAGGTACTCCTGCGAGTCCTGTCCGCCGTACTCGGCGCCGCCCGCCTCCATGATCGCCTGGCGTACGGCCGCGTACGGCGGCGCGGTGAACTCGTCCACGCCGTAGGCGTCGAAGGCCGGGGACACCAGTTCCGGGCGCTGCAGGGCCAGTTTGAGGAGCTCGCGTTCGGTGGCGTACACCGGGTTGCGGAGGTTGAGCGCGGGACCGGAGCCCGTGGGGTGGGGGGAGCGCGCCTCGTAGTGCTGCTGGGGGCCGCGGGCCGGCGCCGGGCCCCGGCCGCCGCCCTTCTCGCGGGCCCAACGCGCCAGCTGCGCGACCCGCTTGACCACGAACTGGGTGTCCAGGATGCCCAGCATTCCGGCCAGCTCCACGGCGACCTCGTGCTGCGCGCCGCTGTTCTTGATGCGGGCGACGATGGGCGCCGCCTCGTCGAGGGCGGCGGCCCGGCCGGCGGGGGTGTCGAGGTCGTAGCGGCTCACGATCTGGCGCAGCGCGAACTCGAACAGCGGGGTGCGCGGTTCGACCAGGTCGGCGACCGCCTCGTCGCCCTTGGCCAGGCGCAGCTCGCACGGGTCCATGCCGTCCGGCGCGATGGCGATGTAGGTCTCGGCGGCGAACTTCTGGTCGTCCTCGAAGGCGCGCAGGGCCGCCTTCTGGCCGGCCGCGTCGCCGTCGAAGGTGAAGATCACGCGGGCCGAGCCGTTGTCCATCAGCAGGCGGCGCAGGATCTTGATGTGGTCGCCGCCGAAGGCCGTGCCGCAGGTGGCGATGGCGGTGGTGACGCCGGCCAGGTGGCAGGCCATGACATCGGTGTAGCCCTCGACGACGACCGCGCGGCTGGCCTTCGCGATGTCCTTCTTCGCCAGGTCGATGCCGTACAGCACCTGGCTCTTCTTGTAGATCGCCGTGTCGGGCGTGTTCAGGTACTTGGGGCCGTTGTCCGACTCGTACAACTTGCGCGCGCCGAAGCCGACGACCTCGCCGCCGATGTCGCGGATGGGCCACATCAGGCGGCCGCGGAAGCGGTCGATGGGGCCGCGGCGGCCCTCCTGGGCCAGGCCCGACAGGAGCAGCTCCTTGTCGGTGAAGCCCTTGCCGCGCAGATAGCGGGTGAGGTGGTCCCAGCCCTGGGGGCTGTAGCCGACGCCGAAGTGGACGGCGGCGACCTGGTCGAAGCCGCGCTCGGCGAGGAAGACCCGGCCGGTCTCGGCCTCGGCGCCGGTGGCGAGCTGCTCGGCGTACCACTGGGCGGCGATCTTGTGCGCCTCGACCAGGCGGATCCGCTCGCCGCGCTGGTGGGCCGGGTTGTACCCGCCCTCCTCGTAGCGCAGCGTGATGCCGGCCTGGGCGGCGAGGCGCTCGACCGCCTCCGAGAACGTGAGGTGGTCGACCTTCATCACGAAGGTGAGGGTGTCGCCGCCCTCCTGGCAGCCGAAGCAGTGGAAGAGTCCCTTGCTCGGGCTGACCTGGAAGGACGGCGACTTCTCGTCGTGGAACGGGCACAGGCCCTTGAGGTTGCCTCCGCCCGCGTTGCGCAGCTGGAGGTACTCGGACACCACGGCGTCGATCGGGACCGCGTCCCGTACCGCCTTCACGTCCTCGTCGTTGATCCGTCCTGCCACGTAGTGATTCTACGGGGGCGGACCGACAGTGCCGATGACGACGGGGGCTAGGAGGCGAGGCTGTCCAGCGGCAGGTGCGGGTCCGCCAGGGCCTCCGTGTTCACCCGGGTCCGGGAGCGGATGAGGTTCTGGATGGGCTCTGTGACGTCCCACACATTCACGTTCATCCCGGCCAGCACCCTGCCCTCCTTCAGCCAGAACGCGATGAACTCCCGCTTGCCCGCGTCGCCCCGGATGACCACCTCGTCGTACGACCCCGGGGGCGCCCATCCGCTGTACTCCATCCCCAGGTCGTACTGGTCGGTGAAGAAGTAGGGCACGCGGTCGTAGGTGATGTCCTTGCCGAGCATCGCGCGGGCCGCCGCCGGGCCGCCGTTCAGGGCGTTCGCCCAGTGCTCCACCCGGATGCGGGTGTCGAACAGGCCGAGCGGGAAGGCGGCGACGTCGCCGGCCGCGTAGATGTCGGGGTCGGAGGTGCGCAGCCGTTCGTCGACCTCGACGCCGCCGCCGTGCGCCCGGTCGACGATGCGCAGTCCCGCCGCCTCCGCGAGGCCGATGCGGGGGGCCGCGCCGATGGCCGCGAGGACGTCGTGCGCGGGGTGCTCCTCGCCGTCGTCGGTGCGGGCCGCGAGGACCATGCCGTCCTGGCCGACGATCTCGGTGAGCCGGACGCCGAAGCGGAAGCGGACGCCGTGCTCGCGGTGCAGCTCGGCGAAGACCGAGCCCAGCTCGGGGCCGAGGACGCTGTGCAGCGGGGTCGGGTGGGGCTCGATGACGGTCACCTCCGCGCCGTACTCGCGGGCCGCCGCCGCGACCTCCAGGCCGATCCAGCCGCCGCCGGCGATCACGATGTGGCCGTTGTCCCGGCCGAGGGCGGTCAGGACGCCCTTGAGCCGCTCGGCGTGGGCGAGGCGGCGCAGGTGGTGGACGCCGGCGAGTTCCGTGCCGGGGATGTCGAGCCGGCGCGGCTCGGCGCCGGTGGCCAGAAGCAGCTTGTCGTAGTGGACCAGGGTGCCGTCGTCGCCGAAGCGGACGGTCCTGGCCGAGCGGTCGATCTTGTCGACGGTCTGGCCGAGGTGCAGCTCGATGTCGTTCTGCGCGTACCAGGCGGGCTCGTGCACGAAGACGCTGTCGCGCTCCTCCTTGCCCAGGAGGTAGCCCTTGGACAGCGGCGGGCGTTCGTACGGGTGGTCGCGCTCGTCGCAGATCAGTATCACCCGGCCGGTGAAGCCCTCCGCACGGAGCGTCTCGGCCGCCTTCGCGCCGGCGAGACCACCTCCGACGATGACGAATGTCTGATCCGCGTCGACCACTTGATGCCTCCTCGTAAGGGTGCCGCCACATGCGAGCGTCCCGCACGCAAGGTGCTGCGGGAAGAGGGAGTGACCCGATCAGGCCACCCTGGGTCACTTTCCTTTCACATATGCCCCGCCAGTCTCGCGTGCAGCGAGCGGGCCGAGGCGTCGGTCAGTGAGGCGATCTGGTCCACGATCACACGTTTGCGGGCACGGTCGTCGGGTGCCTGGTCGAACAGTGCGCGGAACTGCGGGTCCAGACCGTCGGGGGCGCGGGCGGTGAGCGCCTCGGCCAGTTCGGCGACGACGACCCGCTGGTCGGCGCGGAGCCGCTCCTGTTCGGCGCGCTGCATGACGTACCGGTCGGCGACCGCCTTGAGGACCGCGCACTCCATGCGGGTCTCGCGGGGTACGACGAGTTCGGCGTCGTAGCGGGTGAGCCGGCCGTTGCCGTACGCCGCCCGGGTGGCGCCCTCGGCGGCGAGGCAGAAGCGGCCGATGAGCTGGCTGGTGGCGTCCTTGAGGCGGGCCTGGGCGACCGCCGTGCCGTCGTACCCGTGCGGCCACCACTCCTGGTCCTGGAGCCGGTCGAGCGCCTCGGCGAGCTCGGCGGGGTCCGTGTCCGCCGGGACGTACCGGCCGACGGCGACCGTGAAGACCGCCTGCCGCTCGGGTTCGGCGTGCAGGCAGTCGGGGTCGATGTGGCCGGCGTGCAGGCCGTCCTCCACGTCGTGCACCGAGTACGCCACGTCGTCGGACCAGTCCATGACCTGGGCCTCGAAGCAGGTGTGGGTGCCGGGGGCGTGCTCGCGGACCCAGTCGAAGACGGGCCGGTCGTCCTCGTAGACGCCGAACTTGGGGGACTTGACGTCGGTGGGGTGGGCGCCGCGCGGCCAGGGGTACTTGGTGGCGGCGTCCAGGGCGGCGCGGGTGAGGTTGAGGCCGACGGAGCCCTCGGCGGTGAAGCGCTTGGGCTCGATACGGGTGAGGAGCCTGAGCGACTGGGCGTTGCCCTCGAAGCCGCCGCAGTCCTCGGCGAACTCGTTCAGGGCCTGTTCGCCGTTGTGCCCGAAGGGCGGGTGGCCGAGGTCGTGGGAGAGGCAGGCGGCCTCGACGAGGTCGGGGTCGCAGCCGAGGGCCGCGCCCAGCTCGCGGCCGACCTGGGCGCATTCGAGCGAGTGGGTGAGGCGGGTGCGGGGGCTGGCGTCCCAGGCCTGGACAGGGGTCCCCCCGCTTCGAGCGGAGCCGAGGAGTTGGGGGAGTGCGACGGGCGTGACGACCTGGGTCTTGCCGGCCAGGCGGCGCAGCGCCGCGCTGTGCAGGATGCGGGCGCGGTCGCGTTGGAAGGCGGTGCGGCCGGGGCGTTTGTCCGGTTCGGGGGCCCAGCGTTCGACTGACGTCGGGTCGTAGGCGTCGGGGGGTGCGGTGCCTTCCATGCCTCGACAGTAGACGCCCGCTGGTCCGCCAGGTTCTGTTTGGGGGGCGAGCGCAGGTCGTTTTCGGCTGATCGCGCGGTTCCGCGCGCCGCTTCAGGCCGCTGTCGCGGCCGGAATCGCCAGTGCCCGGTCGTAGCGGTGCAGGACCAGGCGGGCCATCGCCTCGTGGGCGCCGAGGGGGGCCGAGGCCAGCCAGGGGGCCTGCTCCGCGCACTGGGTGGCGAAGCGGCCGGGGGCCGTGAAGCAGGACGCCACGGCCACGCGGTGGTGGCCGCGTGCGGTCAGGGCGCGTACGGCCGTCCGGACGGTCGGTGTCGCGGCGGAGGCGTAGGCGGGGACCACGGGCACGCCGAGGCGGTCGGCGAGGAGGCGGGCGGTGCGGCGGGTGTCGGCCGCGGACTCGGGGTCGCGGGAGCCGGCGGCGGCGAGGACCACGGCGTCGGCGGGGCGGCCGGCGTCATCGGTCCCGGTGTCCCAGCCGGCCTCGACGAGGCGGGCGTACAGCGTCTCCACGAGGAGCGGGTGCGCGCCGAGCGGGTCGGCCACGCGCGTGCGTGCCGGGGAGGCGGCCGCCAGCTCGGGGATGTCCCGCTTGACGTGGTAGCCGCGGGTGAGCAGGAGCGGTACGAGCACGGCGTCGGCGTCGCCGAGGGCGGCGAGGGTGTCGGGCAGCAGTGGCTCGTTGAGCTCGATGTGGCCCAGGTGCACGGGCAGGCGGGGGCGCAGCTCCCGTACCCGCTCCGCGAGCGTGCGGACGGTGGTCAGCGCGCGCGGGTCGCGGCTGCCGTGCGCCACGAGGACGAGGGCGGCCGGGGCCGGGCGGCGCCGGCCGGGCGGAAAGGGGTTCGACGCCTTCATGAAAGGATCCTGACGGCCAGACGTTGCGCACCCGTTGCACGGCGGTGACAGGCGTTTTCCAGGCCTTCACGGCGCGGGCCCGTTCGATGTGAGGCGAACCGGATCACTGTTCGAGGCGTCCTCCAAGGGCGAGGACGATTCGGCAGGACTGGGGGACCGTATGAAGATCCGTCGACCGCGGCTGCCGCGCACGCGTGCCGGGCGCCGGCGGCTGGTGCAGGGTGTGATGGCCGCGTGCGTCCTCGCGCTGCTGCCGTCGACCTGGCTGTACGTGTCCACGGCCGACCGGCTGCGGACGACGGCGGACGTGCCGCGCGCCGAGGTCGCCGTCGTCTTCGGCGCGGGCCTGTGGCAGGGGGAGCCGTCGCCGTACCTCGCGCACCGGCTGGACGCGGCGGCGAAGCTGTACCGCGCGGGCCGTATCGAGGTCGTCCTGGTCACCGGGGACAACAGCCGCGAGGACTACGACGAGCCGGACGCGATGCGCGCGTACCTCGGCAAGCACGGCGTGCCGGACTCGCGGATCGTCAGCGACTACGCGGGCTTCGACACCTGGGACTCCTGCGTCCGCGCGAAGAAGATCTTCGGCGTCGACCGGGCGATCCTCATCAGCCAGGGCTTCCACATCCGCCGGGCGGTCGCCCTGTGCGAGGCGGCGGGGGTCGACTCGTACGGCGTCGGCGTCGACGCCAAGCACGACGCCACCTGGTACTACGGCGGCACCCGCGAGGTCTTCGCGGCGGGCAAGGCCGCCCTGGACGCGGTGTTCGAGCCGGATCCCCGGTTCCTCGGCCGGAAGGAACGTGGCGTGGAACGTGCGCTGGCGAGCGGTCGGTGAGACGAAGATCCCCGCGGCCGGTGCCCGGCGGCCCGACGCGGCGACCCTGAGGGGCGTGCACCTGGCCCACGCCCGGTCCACACCCTTCGAGAACCTGGACCCGCTGGCCGGTACGGCTCCTTCGCCGGCCCCGGCCGACCTGATGGCCAAGCTGGTGCGCGGCCGCCGCGGCGGCTACTGCTACGAGCACAACACGCTGTTCACGCTGGCGCTGGAGGCGCTCGGCTTCCGGGTGACCGGGATCGCCGCCCGGGTCGTCCTGGGCGCCGACCGCCTCGACAGTCGGCCGCGCACGCACATGACGCTGCTGGTCGAGGCGCCGGGCGATCCGCAGCCGTATCTGGCGGACGTCGGGTTCGGGGCGGCCGGGGCGCTGCTGGAGGCGGTGCCGCTGACCGTGGGCACCGAGTTCCACGGCGCGGGCCGTCGGCACCGGTTCGTGCACGTGCCCCACGAAGGGCCGTTGGAGATGTGGGTACTTGAGGCCCATCAGCGGGGCGAGACGGACCAGGGGGCCGGCGACGGCGGCTGGAGCGGTCAGTACGCGTTCACGCTGGAGCCGTTCTCCCGGCCCGACTTCGAGGTCTTCAACTGGCACGTCGGCACCAACCCGCGCCGACGGCACGGTCACCGAACGCAAGCTCACCGACGAGGCCGAGGCCCGGCGCGTCCTGGACGAGGACGTCGACATCACCGTGCCGCCGGGCCTGAACCTGCTGACCTGACCTACCGACCCCACGGGGGCGATGGGACGACGGGGCGGCTCGCCCAGACCTAGCTCCGGGTGAGCCAGTCGCCGCTCTCGATCCGCGTGCCCCCCGCGCGCAGGCGGGCGGCGACGGGAGGCGCGGCGACGTACACCCAGGCGCGTACCGTCCGTCCGTCGGCTCCCCGGACGACCGGCTTCGCCACCCGCTCGTACAGGTTCCGCGCGTCCCCGGGCGCGTACTCCTCCAACCGGTCGAGCGCGGAGAGCAGTTGCTCGTACTCCTCCGGCAGCGGCGTGACCAGTTCGCCGGACACGACGCCGTCCGGTTCCTCCACGACGTACGGATATCCGGGCCCGTCGTACAGGGCCGCTCCCGCGAGCCGGGCCGGTTCCTCGGCCAGTGTGCGGCCGCGCAGGAAGACGTCGTGATTGCCCTCACCAGGGCGAAGGGTGCCGTAGACGAAGAACGGAAGGGTCACGGAAACGATTCTGTACCCCCTCCCTACCCACACACATCTCCTTGAAGGCGCTATGGACATGCCATGTCATGCCCCTTTAAATCTCAGTCGACATCTGCGCCACCCCCACGCCTTCGAGGCGCCTCCCCAAGGAGACCGATGAGTCGGACACGGCACATCCGAGGATCCCGTCTCGCCACGGCCGGCATAGCCGCCACCACAGCGACCCTGCTGGCCGCCGCGCTCTCCCCCGCCGCCCACGCCGACGGCAGACCGAACCGGGCCACCGCGATCGAGAACGCGGCGTCCGCGCTCGTGCAGCACGCCACGAGCCTGGGCCTCACCACCGCCCAGGACACCGCGGTCCGGGACGTGATCGTCGACAAGGACGGCACCCAGCACGTCCGCTACAACCGCACCTACCGGCAACTCCCCGTGCTGGGCGGCGACTTCGTCGTCCACCTGGCCCCGAACGGCAGCTACCGCAGCGCCGACCGCGCCACGCGCGGCCTGATCTCGCTCCCCTCCGTCACCCCGAAGCTGTCGGCCCCGAAGGCCGCCGACCTCGCGGCGAACGCGCTGCGCGCCGCGAACCTCGGCGAGAAGCTGAGGAGCCTGAAGGCCAAGCCGGAGCTGGTCGTCGACGCCCTGCACGGCGCGCCGAAGCTGGCCTGGCGCACCAACGCGGTGGCCAAGGACTCCCTCGGCAACCCGGTCGCCCGCACCGTCCTGACGGACGCCCGCACCGGCGCGCAGATCGACGCCTGGGACAGCATCGAGACGGCGGGCGGCGACGGCAAGTCCCTCTACGGCGGGACCGTGCCGCTGGAGACGACCCTCTCCGGCTCGACGTACCAGCTGAAGGACCCGACGCGCGGGAACACGTACACCGGCGACGCGGCCAACAAGACCGACCTGTGCATCTTCGGCATCTGCTTCATCCGCGCCCCCGCAACCCTGTTCACGGACGCGGACAACCACTGGGGCACGGGCACGACCGCCGACCGCGCCTCGGCCGCGGTGGACGCCCAGTACGGCACGAACGAGACCTGGGACTACTACAAGAACGTCCACGGCCGCAACGGCATCGCCGGCGACGGCAAGGGCTCGTACAACCGCGTCCACTACGGCAACAACTACAACAACGCCTTCTGGGACGACAGTTGCTTCTGCATGACGTACGGCGACGGTGACGGCTCGATCTTCGGGCCGCTGGTGGCGCTGGACGTCGCCGGCCACGAGATGTCGCACGGCGTGACGTCCAAGACGGCGGCGCTGACGTACTCGGGCGAGTCCGGCGGTCTGAACGAGGCCACCTCCGACATCATGGGCACGCTCGTCGAGTGGTACGCGGGCAACTCCTCGGACCAGGGCGACTACCTGATCGGCGAGAAGATCGTCCGTCCCGGCTTCGGCAAGGCCGCGCTGCGCTTCATGGACAAGCCGTCCAAGGACGGCAACTCGGCGGACTATTGGAGCAGTTCGGTCGGCAACCTCGACGTCCACTACTCGTCCGGCGTCGCCAACCACTTCGCCTACCTCCTCGCGGAGGGCAGCGGCGCGAAGACCATCAACGGCGTCAGCTACGACTCCCCCACGTACAACGGCTCGACGGTGACCGGCATCGGCCGGGACAAGCTCGGCAAGATCTGGTACCGGGCGCTGACGGTCTACATGACGTCCTCGACGAACTACAAGGCCGCCCGCACGGCCACCCTGAACGCGGCCAAGGACCTCTACGGCGCGGGCAGCACGGAGTACAACGCGGTGGCGGCGGCGTGGAGCGCGGTCAACGTGAACTGACCGCTCCCGCAAGCGCCTTCGAGTGACACGCGGGCCGTCCCTTC
Source organism: Streptomyces sp. NPDC054794 (assembly GCF_053611585.1). Classification (NCBI taxonomy): domain Bacteria; kingdom Bacillati; phylum Actinomycetota; class Actinomycetes; order Kitasatosporales; family Streptomycetaceae; genus Streptomyces; species Streptomyces sp. NPDC054794. The sequence goes on from NZ_JBSHAQ010000045.1 coordinate 23,733, forward strand.
CGGAACCGGGGCGGCCCGCGCGCACGGTGCGGAATCTCGCTTCCCCGTGAATCGATCACCCATCAGGCTCCCCCGGCGCGATCAGGGGAGACCGGGGGTTGGAACAGCTGGCTCTGTCATGAGTGATAGCGCGCTTGAGTGAGCGGGGGTTAGTGCGTGGTTTCCGAGTCGATGCGGAGTGGGGCCCGGAGGCGTTGCTGACTGCCGGGCGGTGGGACGGGTCCCGGACTCCGTGCGACGGGGAACGGTAGTTCCTTTGTCGAATGCGTGACTGTTGTGTGTGATGTTCGTTGGGCGGGGTGGCGAGGGTTTCGGGCACGGGGGGCGAGCGGGTGAGTCGGCTGCGGGAGGTGGTGGCGCCGTTCGTCGCGCTCGGCCCGTCGGGTGTGGCGATCCGTACGCGGCTGAAGGGGCTGACGCCCGCCGATGAGAACGTGCTGCGCCTGGTCGGCGGGCATCTGGGGTCGCTGGCCTCTCGTGATCTCGCCGTGCGCTGCCGGGACGGGCTGGAGCACTGCGCCGACACCTGGGCGCTGCGCAAGCGGGAGCTGACTGCCCGGTCGTCGTCCCGCTGGGCCGGGAGTATCACGAAGGCCACGCACGATCAGTGGGCACTCGCCCGCCGCGGCCAGTTCGCCCACATCCAGTGCCTTCAGGCCGGGGTGCGCACCATCGCTCGTCGGCTGTCCCTCCCCGTGGGGGAGAAGGGCACCAAGAAGGTACCGGGCGGCTACCGCAGCAAGCAGGAGTGGTTCGCCAAGACCCGCCGCCTGCATGTTCTCAACGACCGGCTGGAGCGGGAGCTGGCCGACCGCGAGGCCGGGCGCGTGCACGTCGTGCGCGGTGGCAAGCGGCTCGCCCGCACCCGCCACAACCTGGAGGCTGCGGGGCTGACCGAAGCCGCATGGCGTGCGCGGTGGGAGGCCGAGCGCTGGTTGCTCGCTGCCGATGGCGAGTCTGGAAAGCGGTACGGCAACGAGACCCTCCGCGTCACTCCGGACGGCGAGGTCTCGATCAAGCTGCCCGCCCCGCTCGCCGAGCACGCGAACGCCCCGCACGGCCGCTACATCCTCGCGGGCCGCGTGCAGTTCCGGCACCGGGGCGCCGAGTGGGCCGACCGTGTCGAGGCCAACCGCGCCATCGCCTACCGCATCCATTACGACGTATCGCGTGCCCGCTGGTACCTGACCGCCTCCTGGCAGATCCCGCCCGCCAGGACGATCCCGCTGCAGGCGGCCCTGGCCCACGGTGTGATCGGCGTGGACACCAACGCCGACCACCTCGCCGCCTGGCGCCTCGACACTCACGGCAACCCGGTCGGCAACCCGCGCCGCTTCTTCTACGACCTGACCGGCACCGCCCAGCACCGCGACGCCCAGGTCCGCCACGCCCTCACCCGCCTGCTCCACTGGGCCCGCACCTGCGGCGTGAAGGCGATCGTGGTTGAAGACCTCGACTTCGCTGCGGAGAAGACCCGCGAGAAACACGGCCGCAAGAAGCGGTTCCGGCAGCTGATCTCCGGCATGCCCACCGGCCGCCTGCGCGCCCGGCTGACCTCCATGGCCGACCACACCGGCATCGCGATCATCGCGGTCGACCCGGCCTACACCTCCAAGTGGGGCGCCCAGCACTGGCAGACCCCGCTCACCAGCAACACCAGGAAGACCACCCGCCACGACGCAGCGGCCGTGGCGATCGGACGGCGCGCCCAGGGACACCCGATCCGGCGACGGACGGCACCGCCCCGGCACCACCAGAGCGATGGTGCCGGGCATCGGACCGCCCAGGCCCGACTGGGTACCCCCGGGCGTGAGGGAACCCGCCCCCGCATCCCCGGACCACGGACACGATCCGTCTGCGCCGGACGCGGAGCGAACACGGGAGACCAGAACGCCCAACACCGCTCGGGGCGTTCGGCTGAGCATGAGTTCTGGCAACAGGACTCACTCCCGCTCAGTCTCTAGGAACGGTAATGACGTCATGGCCGAAGCAGTCGCCGCATCCGAGAAGAGCCCGAACGCGTGGGCTCAGGCCATCGCGGCGGCGGTGATGATCTCAGCCCTCGGGGGTGGGCTGTTGGCGTTTCAGAAGGCCTCCGCGCACAGCGCCGACGAGCCGGCCACCTGCTCGGCAGACAAGAAGGACAAGCCGTCGAAACGCGTTTCCGGGGCAGAGCTGTGCACGGCGCTGAACCGCGCCGACCTGCCGACGCTCCTCGGAACGCCTCGGGAGCACGCGGTGACCGCCGACGGCAGCCAGAGCTCGCTCAAGCTCGCGAGCGGCACCGAGATCGCCACCCCCGAAGCGACCGTCACGCTCACGACCTACTCCGTGAAGCTCTCGCGGTCCTACGACGATCTCCCCGTCGCCGGGACGGCCGACCTGCTGGGCGACGCGGAGACGAAGACGGTCCTCGGCCACCCGGCGGTCCTCTACTCGGACCGGACCATCGCCCTCAGCTTCAACCTCGGCGGCGGCAAGGTGGACACCGGCCCCGGCGGCATCGCCCGCAGCCTCCTGGTCGCACCGGACGCGAAGGACGGCGGCGGCTCCTTCGAGATGGCCATCTGGCGCCAGGACTCCGTCATACCCGACGACGCGGCACTGCTCCGCGTCGCGGAGAAGGTACTGCCCACGCTCCCGGGGTGGACGGCCGCCGGCTGACGGCTCGCCCGAGAGGGCCGGTGCCTGTTCAGGCACCGGACCGGCCCTCTCGGGTGATGTTCCGGTCAGGCGACCGGCTCGGGCTCCGGCTCCGTCGCCGGGGTCTCCTGCGGCTGCTGCGGCTCGGTGTCGCGCATCACCAGGGTGGACAGGAGGGCGGCGGCCAGGACGCCGATCGCGCTCAGGGTGAAGGTGGTGGACATCGAGGAGGTGAAGGCCTCGCGAGCCGCGTGGACCAGTCCCGCGTCGCCGTGGGCCACCGCCAGCGCGCCGGCGATGGACTGCTTGGCCTGCTCGGGGGCGTCGGCGGGCATCTCGGCGGCGAAGCCGCTGGTGAGCAGCGAGCCGAGGATCGCGATGCCGAGGGCCGTACCGGCCTGCTGGACGGTGTCGTTCAGGGCCGAGCCGACGCCCGCCTTGTCCGCCGGGATGGTGGCCATCAGCGCGCCCACCGCGGCCGGCATCGCCAGGCCCGCACCCAGGCCGAGCAGGCCGAGCAGGCCGAGGGCGATGGCCGGGACGGTGAAGCCGGTGTCGGCGCCGACCGTGGTCAGCAGGGCGAAGCAGCCGACCATGGTCAGCATGCCGGAGAGGATCACGAAGCGGTTGCCGATCAGCGCGGCCAGCTTGACGCCCACGGTGTTGCCGATCAGCGCGGCGACGGCCAGCGGCAGGAAGGCCAGGCCCGCCTTCACCGGCGAGTAGCCGAGGACGAACTGCAGGTACTGGGTGAGGACCAGCAGCAGACCGCCGTTGCCGATCTGGACCAGCGCGAGGGAGAGCGAACCGCCGCTGAAGTTGCGGTGCTTGAAGAGGACCAGCGGGACCATCGGGAAGGAGGTCACGTTCTCCCAAACCACGAAGCCCGCGAGGGTGAGGACCGCGATCCCCAGGGAGACCAGCGAGCGGCCCTCGAACGCGCCGTGCTGCGGAATCTCGATGATCCACCAGACCAGGGCGGTCATGCCGGCCGCGGAAAGCACCGCGCCCAGCGGGTCCGCCTTCTGCCACGGCGCCTTGGACTCCGGCATCAGGGTCAGACCCGCGACGACGGCCAGCACGACGACCGGGACGTTGAGGAAGAAGATCGAGTGCCAGGAGAAGTGGTCGATCAGGACACCGCCGAGGACCGGGCTGCCGACCAGGCCGAGCATCGACACCGAGCTCCACGCCGCCATCGCCTTGCCGCGCTCCTCCTCGTCGAAGACGGTGATGAGGATCGACAGGGTGGAGGGCATGATCAGGGCTCCACCCACACCCATCGCCACGCGTACGGCTATCACCTCGCCGGGATTCGTGCAGACGGTCGCGGCCAGTGACGCCGCCCCGAACAGCAGCAGACCGATCAGCATCACCTTGCGGCGGCCGAAGCGGTCACCGAGGCTGCCGGAGGTCAGCAGCAGGCCGGCGAAGACCAGGATGTAGGAGTCGAGGATCCACTGGGTGTCCTGCGCGCTCGCCCCGAGGTCCTCGGTCATCGAGGGCACCGCGACGGTGAGGGCCATGCTGTCGATCACCAGGACCAGCGTGCTCAGGCACAGCACGACCAGAATCCACCAGCGACGCGGATTGCGGGTTTCCATCGGGGTCTTCCTTTCGACTCAACCAGAGTGCGCACACTGTTCCCGTGGCGCGAACACCGTTCCTTGCGATGCGAACACTGTACGCATAGCGGAACGGTGTGCGCAACCCACGATCGCTGTACGCTGGTTGCGTACGACGTACGCACCGAGGCATGTACGTACGCCCGAAGAAGCCGACAGGAGCGCGTCATGGCCGCCGCCAAGAGCAAGCCGAACCCGATCCCCTCCGTCTGGGCCAGGCCGCAGCGCGAGCCCGACCAGCCCGCGCTGAGCCGGGACGTGATCGTCCGTGAGGCGATCACCATGCTGGACGCCGAGGGCATCGAGGCGCTCAGCATGCGCAAGCTCGGCGCCCGGCTGAACGCCGGCGCGACCTCCCTCTACCGGCACGTCGCCACCAAGGACGAGCTGATGGAGCTGGCCGTGGACGCGGTCGCCGCCGAGATCCACGTGCCGCCGTCCGACAGCCCGGACTGGCGCGCCGCCGTCACCGAGGCCGCGCACTCCTTCCGGGCGACGGCCCTGCGTCACCCCTGGCTGTCCTCGGTCCTCGGCCAGGCCGGGCTCGCCTACCTGGGCCCCAACCTCATGGCCTTCTCCGAGCGGCTCGCCTCGCTGTTCATCGCGATCGGCTTTCCGGACCCCAGCGGCGCGATCGACGCGGTGCTGTCGTACACGATCGGCATGAGCACCACGGAGGCCGCCTGGCTCAGCACGGTCGCCCGCTCCGGCGAGACGGAGGCCGAGTTCATCGACCGGCTGCTGCCCGCCGCCCAGCAGGCCGCGGCCGACCACGACCACCTCGCCGACTCCTACCGCGACGCCGCCGTCAGGACCGCGGACCCCGTCAAGCTCCGCGACGACAAGTTCGCCTACGCGCTGGAGATCGTCCTGGACGGGCTGGCGCTGCGGCTGCCGGACTAGGCCCTGTCGTCAAACTCGCGTCTGCCCCGCGACGCGAGTTCGACGACAGGACCTAGGACTCGGGGACTTTCTCACCGGGCGAGGTCGTCCGTCTCCAGGTAGACCTCGGCCAGGATCTGGAGCTGGGTTCCGTCGGCCGTCGTGATCTGCTCGCCCGGTCTCGGGCGGCTCATGAGGTCGTCCCGGCGGCCGGGGAGGATCACGGTCCACCCCTCCCGCACCTCGCCGTCCACGGCCAGTGCCGTCAGCGTCTGGTCGAAGTCCGGCGGTACGGTGAGCCGGCGGGTCAGGAACAGCCGGTCCTCGTCACCGAAGACGACGTAGGCCGGGTCGGTCGGGTCGGCGCCGGTGAGCCCGCTGTCGGGCGGGTCGGTGTCGGGCGCGTCGAGGGGCCGGGCGTGGAGCAGGTGACTGACCCGCACCGACAGCGGCCCCAGGGAGTCGCCGTCCCTGTCGAAGCGGCCGAAGTACAGCTCCCCGGGGAATTCCGCCCCCGGTTCGAGGTCCTTGAGGAGCACCTCCGTCTCGGGGCGGGCCGTGAACACCGCGGACGTGCCGAAGCGGGAGCGGGCGGAGTCGTACGCGGGCGTGCTCAGGGTCACGCGCAGGATCGCCTGGAAGTCGTAGGGCGGGCCGAACATCGGGAGGTGGACGGCGTACACGGGATCCCTGCCCAGGAGCAGGAGGCCGCGCAGTGCCCGGGGCGCCGTCACCAGGTCAGCCCCGGGTCCGGATCCGGGCACCGCGGCAGTCGCCGGCAGACGAACGCGGCGAGGAAGACGTCGTCCGGGCCGGTGACGGCGTGCTCCTCGCGCGGGGACGTCCAGCGGTAGGTGACCCAGCGGATCAGCATGTTGTAGCCGTACTTGACGACCAGGACCTTGGCGAAGTTGCCCTCGCTGGTGGCCACCGCGAAGACGTCGCCGTCGACGAGCTGGTTGGAGCCGTCGGGATTGCCGGGGACGGGGCTCTTGCCGTAGGTGAACGCGGCCAGCTGGTCCACCGTGAGCGAGCCGAAGTCCCGCACGCCCAGGTTGACGATGCTCGCCCGGCCGTTCGGCACCAGCTGCGCGGACGACTGGGTCATCCACTCCCACCAGACGTCGGCGTAGAACATGTCGCCGCCCTGCTCGCCGGTGTCGAAGTCGAAGGTCCAGGTGCCCTTCAGCGCGGTGTCGCCCTGGCTGGCCACGACCGTGTCGGTGACCAGGCGGGTGAGGTCGAGGTTGCGGGCCAGGGCCACGGACTCGACGTACGCCGGGCAGCGGCCGTGCGGCGGGCTGCCGCCGTCGCTCAGCGGCGTCACCGAGGGCGACAGCTGCCACGCGCGGGAGCCGAAGAGTTCCATCGGCGGATCCAGCCACGGGCGGACGACGGAGACCACGCGGTAGTCGAAGGCCAGGGACTGCACCGTCGGGTCGATGCCGCCGCCCAGGGCCGCCATGAGTTCCGGCGGCGCCTGCTCGGCCAGGGTCAGCAGGGTCTGGCGGGGCAGCACCACCCGGGACCAGGGCATGTCCAGGGCGCCGGCCGGTGAGTAGTACGTCGGCGCGTAGCGGATGCCGTTCGGGGCCGTCGAGAACTGGTCGGGGAGGTTCGGGTTGAAGGTGTCGCGGTGGCGTTTCCAGATGCTGGATGGTGCCTTCGACGCCAGCTCCGAGGTCTCCCTGAGCGCGTCCTCGACCTGGGCCTTGTGGCCGCCCGTCTGCCACGCCTCCATCGCGTCGTCCCGGATCTGCCGCAGCCGGGGCTCGTCGACGTGCGCCCAGTGGTCGCGGACGGCGGGGTCGGGCGACATGCTTGCGGTCTGTTCGCCCTGGTGGTAGTCGGTGTCGGCCTGGAGCCAGGCCTGGCGGGCGGCGCGGTAGTCGAGCAGGGCCCGGGACGGGGACGGGGTGCCGCTCGCGTCCGTCACGTAGAGGTAGGCCGACGCGGCGTCGTAGCGCTGCCGCTCCTGTGGGGTGAGGCTGCTGTGCGCGAGGTCCGCGGCCAGCACCTCGCCGTAGACGTCCCACAGGTGCGGCGTGCCCGGCGGCGACCAGACGGGCTGGGTGGGCACCCGGTTGACCAGTTCGGAGAACTCGGCGTGGGCGCCCGCCCGGACGGCGTCCAGCGGCCCGTCGAAGCGGAACTCGGCGTCGCGGTACGCCAGCGGTGTGGCCGGTACGGCGACCAGGTGGTCGGCGTCGGTGAGCAGTTGCTGCATACGGGTCGCGAGGCCCAGCAGGGCGGAGGCGTCGACGGAGGACGCCGCCTCGGTGTTGACCATGTGCGCGCCTTCGGGTCAGACCAGCTGGTCGGGGTCGATGCCGTCGAGGAGGTTGGGCGTCTTGCCGAGCAGGTGGTTGACGAAGCCGATGATCTGCATGCCGGGGACCCGGATGGTGGCGCCGTCGTTCTCCGAGTGGAAGTGCTGGTCGGACTCGGAGTGGCTGTAGCTGCCGTTGATCGTGAAGGGGCCCCAGCCGACGCTCGCCGACACGGACACGGAGCTCGCGTGGTGCTGGAAGGCCTGGGCGAGCGAGGCGGAGCGGATGGTGAGGTTCTTGACGAACAGCGCCTGGAGCGGGTAGCCGATGAAGCGGCCCTGGGGCGGGGTGCCGCCGTCCGAGGGCATGTCGTCGTAGTTCCAGCCCTCACCCTTGCGCAGGTCCCAGCCGCGGTTCTCCAGGAACTCCGGGTAGAACCAGGGGCGGACGACCTGCACCTGGGTCATGTCGAAGGACATCGAGAAGTCTTCGAGCTGAAAGTTCTCGCTGTAGTCGGTGGAGGTCGAGGAGACGCCCGCGCTCGCGCTCCACAGGCCCCAGTTGAGGCCGCCGCCCGCCGACCAGGACGTGGTCTCGTAGTGGCTGTGGGAGTCCACCATCTGGTGGTACATGGAGTAGTTGGTCCAGCCGGCGGAGGTGGCGAAGTCACCGGGCACGACGCTTGTGTAGTAGAAGGACTGGCCCGGTCCGAGGGCGCTGGTGAGCGCCTCCTCGTAGTACCGCTCCAGGTTGCGCTTCCACAGCAGCATCGACTTCTCGGTGGTCTGGTCGATGTAGGCGTTGATCTCCTCGACCTCGTTGCGATAGCCGCTGGAGGTCCAGTCGTCCGCAGCGGCGGCCACCTGGAGCGCGTACAGCTGCGCGTTGCTCGCCCAGTCCGCGACCGCCTGCTTGCCGGCCTCGCCGATGGCGGCCTGGGCGGCGATGCGCTTGTTGTTGTACGCCAGCGCGGCGGCCACGTACGCCTGCATGCCGGCCTTGTAGGCCTTGAGCATGGGGCTGTCCTCGGTGACCTGCTTCTCCTGTTCGGTGACGATGTCCTTCACCGTGCGGGTCACCCGCAGCAGTCCGCGGAAGCGCTCCAGCTTCTTCTGGTCGTCGGTGAGCTGGTCGTCGATCACCTTCGAGAACTTGAGGATCTGGCCGTAGATCTCGCTCAGCCGCGCCCCGCTCGCGTTGCGCCACACCCCCTCCTGGCGTCCCGTCGAGTACGCCGACGTCACGTCCGGGATGAAGTCGATCAGCGAGGCGAAGTTGAACGCCTGCTGGAGCAGCAGCTTGTCCTCGGCCGCGGTGGCGCCGGTGCCGATGCCCTGCGCGGCGAACGCGAAGTCCGCCTCCTGGTAGGGCAGTCCCGGCATGCACCAGGTGATGAAGCTGGATGTGGAGGGGGGCACGCTTCCGTCGCCCCCCGTGAGCACGTTGTACATCTGATCGCGGAACGTCCGCCCGAGATCCCCCAGTTGATACCCCATGCGACCGTCCTGCCCGAGTCGCCGGACACCCATACGACCGGCTGGAGTGCTTCACCCGGATAAGTGAATTACCCGAGCAATAACGGCACTTGGGGAACTTTGCGGGTCTTCAGTCACTGGCCTCGATGATGCGCATCACCCTCGCCAGTGCCTCGTAGTAGTCCGTCGCCGTCGCGTATCCGGCGTCCGCGACGGCGCGCGCGAAGGCGTACGCGTCGTCGGTGTGCTCGAAGGCGGGGGCGTACCGGCTGTTGCTGCGCAGGAAGTTGCCGTGCGCGGTGAAGGCGTCGGCGGGCGAGGCGTAGACGCGGAACCAGTCGCGGACGACGTAGACGTACTTCCCGTCGGCCCGCTGGGTCACCGAGATGACCTCGGGGAACACCGCGTCGGGCCGGTCGAGCACCTCCGTGGTGCGCAGCAGCTGACGGGTCTCGGGCGGGTCGCCGGCCCTGGCCTTGATGCCGAAGAAGTTGTTGCCGGGCGCGTGCGCGCCCCAGCCCGACTCCAGCGCGGCCTGGCCGAGCGTCACCAGCGCGGGCACGCCCGTGGCCGCCTGCCCGGCGTCGGCGTACTCCCCGTATCGAGCGCGGAACTCGGCCGCCGTCGCCGAGCGCTCCACCGGCGCTGTGGCGGCATTCGACCAGACCGCGTCGAAGGGGCCGGTCAGGCCCGGCCACTGGTCGGCGACGGTGAGCGGGTAGCCGTCATCCTGGCGCTTCTTGTGCCAGTCGATGCCGACGTACTCCGTGCCCCTGAAGAGGTACGCCCGCCCGTTGCCCGGGTTCAGCGCCCCGTCGAGGCCGTCGCCCACCCAGTCGGCGGCCACCCCCGTCCAGCCCGCGGCGACGGCCTTGGGATAGCCGGGGTCCTGCTGGTCGGCGGCGATGTCGTAGCGGACGTACTCGCCGCCGCTGAAGAAGTAGATCTTGCCGTCGCCCCAGTTCATCGCCGCGTCGACGGTGTCGAAGGACAGTCCGGGCCAGTTGCCCGCGATGGGCAGCGGGTAGCCGTCGTCGACGGTCTGGGTGGCGAAGGGGATACGGACGTACTCGGTGCCCCGGAAGACGTACAGGTGCTGCCGCCCGAGGTCGACGGCCGCGTCGACGCCCTCCTCCCAGCCGGGCGGCAGGCCGCTCCACGCCGTGCCGAGCTGCCACTGCCCGGCGGTGTCGGCCGCGTCCGCGTCGATGTCGTACGGGGTGACCGTGTCCCCGACGGTGAAATAAACCCTGTCCACGCCCATGCGCGCTCCCTTCGTCCGCTCTCCGGGGGATGCATGCTCCGCGCCCCGGTCTTCATGGCGGCCACCGCCGTCCCGTTCGGGTGAATCCGCGAGCGTGAGGCTGACGCGGTCCCGCGTACGCCCCATGACCTGCCGGAACACGGCGCCGACGACCCGTACGGCCGGTGCCGGCGACACCCGTTCATCCCACAGCCGGCGGCTCCTCGGGAAGCGGCCGGGCGCGAGTGCCACTTACCTCGGAAGGGCAGGGGCGCGACCGACTCGGCGGCACATGGGGGTGCCGCGGGCCGTGATCCCTGGCATGTCGAGGGAGCACCATGCGACGCACCGCCCGTCTGCTGACCGGTACCGCGCTCGCCGTCGCGACGGCGGGGCTGGCCGCCGCGCCCGCGTTCGGCGACGCCGCCGGCAGCCTGGAGGTGTATCCGTCCACGGTGACGCCGGGCGGTCAGGTCACGGTGAACACGAAGGCGTGCGGCGCGGGCTCGGCGCTGGGCGACGCCGGAGCGGTGGGTGCCGGAACGTTCACGCTTGCGCCCAGCGCGCACGAGGGCGACGCGATCGGCCAGTTCCGGGTGCCGCCGAGCGCGCAGCCGGGGACGTACGAGATCGTCGCGAAGTGCGCCGAGGGCGACCGGCAGGTGGCAGGCGACCTCATGGTGACGCTGATGGCGGCGCACGAGCAGGTGCAGCCGCGCGGAAGTGTGAAGACGGGGGTCGGCGGCGCGCTCGGCCGCGACCCCGTGCAGACCGCGGCGGGTGTGTCGGCTCTGGCCGTCGCCGCCGCGGGCGGTACCTGGCTCCTGCATCGCCGGGCGAGAGGCGACGGGATCTGACGGACACCCTCCGCTGTCCGTCCGCCGGTACCGCATGTCCCACCCCCTCCGGGTCCGACGCCCCTCGCGGCCCGGAGGGGGTAGGGGACCTGTTCCGGAGAGGGGTTTCCTATGCGCAGGATCGGGGACACCGCGATAGCCGCGGTCACCGTCGTCGCCCTCGGCTCGGGCGTGTGGCTGCTCGGCGGTACGGCGGGCACGCACGCCCCGCCCCAGCCGTCCGCCGCCGAGGGCCGCCCGGAGGCGGCCGAGGAGCGGCTCACGGCACCCGCGCTGCCGCCCTCCCCGCCCACGCGCATCCGGATCCCCGGGATCCGGGTGAACGCGCCCCTGATGGGCCTCGGCCTGACGAAGTCCGGCAGCCTCGACGTGCCGCCGGCCTCGAACAAGAACCTCGCCGGCTGGTACGAGGCCGGCACCGCTCCCGGCGAGCCGGGCACCGCGATCGTCGCCGGGCACGTCGACAACACCGAGGGTCCCGCCGTCTTCTACGACCTCGGCGCGCTCAAGCGCGGCGCCACCGTCGAGGTGGACCGCAAGGACGGCGGCGTCGCGGTGTTCACGGTCGACGCCGTCGAGGTCTACCAGGCGCGCGACTTCCCCGACGAGAAGGTGTACGGCGCCGCCAAGCGCCCCGAGCTGCGGGTGATCACCTGTGGCGGCGGCTACTCGAAGACCACCGGCTACCAGGGGAACGTGGTCGTCTTCGCGCACCTCACCGGCAGCCGGTGAGGGCCTCCAGCCCCCTCACAAAGCCTCCCCGCTCCCGCTGAGGGCAGCGTTCCTCCCGGGAAACAGTCGTGATGCGGCCGGGTAACGTCGGCGCCGCAGTCTGCGTGGCATGACCTCGAATACGCGTGTGGCGGTGCTCCACCTGCTCACCAACGACGGAGGCTGCTGATGTCCACGACCTCACCTGTCGAGAACCACCCCCGCCCCACGATCGTGCTCGTCGGCCACGGCATGGTCGGCCAGCGCTTCCTCGAAGCGCTCGCCGAGCGCGGCCTGACCGCCACCCACCGCGTGGTCGTGTTCTGCGAGGAGCCGCGCCCCGCCTACGACCGGGTGCGGCTGACCTCGTACTTCTCGGGCCGGACGCCCGACGAACTCTCCATGACCGACCGGGAGTTCATCAAGGAACACGGCATCGAGCTGCACGTCGGCGACCCGGCGGAGAACGTCGACCGGGCGGCCCGGACGGTGACCGCCCGCTCCGGACTGACCGTCGGCTACGACGTCCTCGTCCTGGCCACCGGCTCCTACCCGTTCGTGCCGCCGGTCCCGGGCAAGGACGCCGAGGGCTGCTTCGTCTACCGGACCATCGAGGACCTGCTCGCCATCGAGGCGTACGCGAAGTCGCGGGCGCGGACGGGCGCGGTGGTCGGCGGCGGTCTGCTCGGCCTGGAGGCGGCCGGCGCCCTCAAGGGCCTCGGACTCACCACCCACATCGTGGAGTTCGCGCCGCGGCTGATGCCGGTGCAGGTCGACGAGGGCGGCGGCGCGGCGCTGCTGCGCACCATCGAGGACATGGGCCTGACCGTGCACACCGGCACGGGCACCCAGGAGATCGTGACGGACGACGCGGGTGCCGTGGCCGGCATGAAGCTGTCCGACGGTTCCGAACTCGCCACCGACCTGGTGGTGTTCAGCGCCGGTGTCCGCCCCCGCGACCAGCTGGCCCGCGACTGCGCTCTGGCGGTCGGCGAGCGCGGCGGCATCACCGTCGACGAGCGGTGCCGTACGGTCACCGACCCGCACGTGTTCGCGATCGGCGAGTGCGCGCTGGCGGCGGACGGCCGGGTGTACGGCCTGGTCGCGCCGGGCTACGAGCAGGCCGAGACGGCGGCCGCGACCATCGCCGCCGACGAGGCCGACCAGGTGACGTTCACCGGCGCCGACCTGTCCACCAAGCTGAAGCTGCTCGGTGTGGACGTCGCCTCCTTCGGCGACGCGCACGGCACCACCGAGGACTGCCTGGAGGTCGTATACGCCGACGCCCGGTCGGGCCTGTACAAGAAGCTGGTCGTCGGCCGCGACGGCACGCTGCTCGGCGGCATCCTGGTCGGCGACGCGGAGGCCTACGCCACGCTGCGCGCGTTCACCGGCTCGGTCCCGCCGGTGGCGGCCGAGTCCCTGGTACTGCCCGCCGGCGTGGGCGGCCCCGTCCAGCTCGGCCCCTCCGCCCTGCCGGACGAGGCGGTCGTCTGCTCCTGCCACAACGTCACCAAGGGCGCGGTCCGCAGGTCGGTCACGGAGCACTCCTGCACCAGCGTGCCCGAGGTGAAGAAGTGCACCAAGGCCGGTACGGGATGCGGCAGTTGCGTGAAGGTGCTGGGCCAGCTGCTCACCGCCGAGCTGGAGGCGAGCGGCGTCGAGGTCGACAAGGGGCTGTGCGGCTGCTTCGCGCAGACCCGCGAGGAGCTGTACGAGATCGTCCTCGCCCTGCGCCTCACCTCGTACCGGGAGCTGCTGGACCGGTACGGCCGCGAGGGCGCCCGGGGCGGCGACGGCTGCGAGACCTGCAAGCCGGCCGTCGGCTCGATCATCGCCTCGCTCGCCCCGACGATCGGCGCGGACGGCTACGTCCTCGACGGCGAGCAGGCGGCCCTGCAGGACACCAACGACCACTTCCTCGCCAACCTGCAGAAGAACGGCTCGTACTCGGTCGTGCCGCGCATCCCCGGCGGTGAGATCACCCCGGAGAAGCTGATCGTGATCGGTGAGATCGCCCGTGACTTCGGGCTCTACACGAAGATCACCGGCGGTCAGCGGATCGACCTGTTCGGCGCGCGGGTCGAGCAGCTCCCGCTGATCTGGACCCGGCTGGTGGACGCGGGCTTCGAGTCCGGGCACGCGTACGGCAAGGCGCTGCGCACGGTGAAGTCGTGCGTGGGGCAGACCTGGTGCCGCTACGGCGTCCAGGACTCCGTACGGATGGCGATCGACCTGGAGCTGCGCTACCGGGGGCTGCGCTCGCCGCACAAGCTCAAGTCGGCGGTCTCCGGATGCGCCCGCGAGTGCGCCGAGGCCCAGTCGAAGGATTTCGGCGTGATCGCCACCGCCAACGGCTGGAACCTGTACGTCGGCGGCAACGGCGGCGCGACCCCGCGCCACGCGGACCTGCTCGCGCAGGACCTGTCCGACGCCGAACTGGTGCGGCTGATCGACCGGTTCCTGATGTTCTACATCCGCACGGCCGACCGGCTGGAGCGCACGTCGACCTGGCTGGAGCGGATCCCGGGCGGGCTGGACCACGTACGGGACGTGGTGGTGCACGACTCGCTGGGCATCTGCGAGGAGCTGGAGTCCCTGATGGCGGCCCATGTCGCGCACTACCGCGACGAGTGGGCCGAGACCGTCAACAGCCGCGAGAAGCTGGCCCGGTTCGTGTCCTTCGTCAACGCGCCCGACACCCCCGACCCGGTGGTCGCCTTCGTCCCCGAGCGCGACCAGATCAAGCCCGACCTGCCGCTGCTGAGCATCGGCCACCGTCCCCTGCACGACGCACTGGAAGGAAGCGCCCCGCGATGACCCTGGCACCCGAGACGACATCTTCGATGGTCCAACTGCGGCTGGGCGAGGACTGGTTGACCATCTGCGACCTGGCCGCGCTGACCCCGGGGCGCGGGGTGGCGGCGCTGCTGCCCGACGGCCGCCAGGCGGCGCTCTTCCTGGACCGTACGGGCCAGGTGTACGCGATCGACAACCGCGACCCGTTCGGCGGCGCGGCGGTCCTCTCGCGCGGCCTGACCGGCACCCACGAGGGCAGGCCGTTCGTCGCCTCCCCGCTGCTGAAGCAGCGCTTCGACCTGGTCACGGGGCAGTGCCTGGACGACGAGACGGTACGGGTGGCGACGTACGAAGTGAGGGGGGCGCGGGGTTGAGGGAGGCGGGCGCCTCGTAGGCACCCTTCTCGACCACGCTCGGCCCACCGACTGTTTTCGGTCACGCGAGACGGCTACCGACAGGAAACTTACGCGGGAGGTGTGCCAACCTTCGATCGACGTAAGGAAAGAAAAGGGCCGGACCCGCCGAGGGAGAACGGACAGGACATGGACGAAACCCCGCCCGTCCGACCCGAGGCCGGCATGGTCGTGGGACTCTTCTGGGTCGCCGCGGACGGCGTCCATCTGGGAGCACCCGCGACAACTCCGGCTCCCACCCTGGTTCTCCAGCCGTCCGGGCCCCGTCTCACCGGTCCGGATCCGCGGACGTGGACATGGTCGGAGATCGCCGATCTGCAGGTCACCGAGGTCCCGGTCCGCTCCGCCCTGAACCGCTGGGCGAGCCGGGCGGCGAGCGTCGCCGCGGCGGCCATGGACGTCTGGGTGCCGGGCGACCCCGAGCGGATGACCGTCTCCGTCACCACGCCCGACGGCTGCTTCCGGACATCCGTCCACTCCGGCGCCGCCGTCGCCTACTCGCCCCGCGAGGTCGACCTGTCACGGCAGTTGATCGACCGCTTCGTACGGGGTGGCGCCACACCCGCCCTGATGACCCAGTGGTGGGAGAAGTCGCGACCGACGGGAATCCTCAGGTCGCGCGAGCGCGAGGAGGTTCTCGAACTCTGGCTCGCGCAGGCGTGATCGCCCCGCCTCGGACCGGCGACCGAAGGGCACCGTGATGCGCGTACCCACCTGCGTCCTCAGCAGCTTCGAGGCTCCCCGTGTGCTGCACGGCCACAGCCCCGACCTGTTCGTCCAGATCGGTTCCCTGACCAAGCCGCTGACCGCGACCGTCCTCACGCGGCTGGCGGACAGCGGCGTCCTGGGCCTCGACGACCCGCTGGAATCGTTCCTGCCGGCTCCCAGGGGCACCGGAATCACCCTGCGGCACCTCGCCGAGCACACCTCGGGCCTGCCCCGGCTGCCCCCGGGCCTCGGTGGGAGCGACCCCTACGCGGCCTTCGACGCCGGGGCCCTGGACTCGGTCGTACGCCACCTCGACGGCCTGGTCACCGCCCCCGCGGGCACCTCCGAGGAGTACTCGAACCTCGGGTACGCCGTCCTGGGCGCCGCCCTGGTCTCCGCGGTCGGCGCCTCGTACGAGGAACTCCTGCGCCGGCACGTCCTCGACCCGCTCGGTGTCGCCGACGTCCGCGCCGAGCCCCCGGCCGACCGACGGCTGCACCGGTGGGCGCCGTTGGAACTGCTGCGGCGCCCGTGGACGATGACCGGCGCGATCCTGCCCGCCGGCGGGCTCTGGGCCACCCCCCGGGCCGCCGCCCGTGTCGTCGTCGGCCTGCTCGTCGACCGCGGCCTCGGCGAGCCGGCACCCGCCTGGCAGCCGGCGGGACCCATGCTCTGGCACAACGGCGCGACGAACACCGCGTCCGTCTTCGCCGGTGCCTCACCGAGCGGCTGGATCCTCGTGCACCGCCAGACCGGCCGCGCCGACGCCACGGACAAACTGGCCGTGGACACCTTCAGGGCGGCCGTGGCACGGCGCCGGCGCTAGGTTCCGCACAGGGCTCCCGCTCACCTCACGCCTTCAACACGTCGTACGTCACTCCCGTCAGCCGCTCGGACGCGTCCCAAAGCCGCATGCCCGCCTGGTCGTTGCGGGTCCACGGGGCTCGCCGGGAGGGGGCCGGCGCCCCGCGCCACATCGCGAAGGACGGGCCGGTGAAGGAGTCGGGCCGGACCCCGGGCGCGGTCGCCGCGTACAGCGTGGGCAGCGCGCCCGCCTCCGCCGGCTGGGCGACGGCCGTGTTCACGAGTTCCATCAGCCGCTCCGCGCCCCGGCGCCCCTCGGCCCGCGGCCCGGCCGTCTGGAGATTGGTGGCGGCGTACCCCGGGTGGGCCGCCGCCGCGACGGCGTCCGCCCCGGTGGCCGCCAGCCGGCGCGCCAGCTCGTGCGTGAACAGCAGGTTGGCGGTCTTGGAGCGGGCGTAGGCCACCCAACGCCGGTACCGGCGCTCGCTGTTGAGGTCGTCGATGTCGAGGTTGGCGAGCGCGTGCAGCATGCTGGACACGGTCACGATCCGGGCGCCGGGCGCGGCGAGCAGGGCCGGCAGCAGCAGCCCGGTGAGGGCGAAGTGCCCCAGGTGGTTGACGCCGAACTGGGTCTCGAACCCGTCGGCCGTCGTCCCGTACGGCAGCGCCATCACGCCGGCGTTGTTCACGAGCAGATCGAGACGGTCGTACGCGAACGAGTCGGCGAAGTCCCGTACGGACGCCAGGTCCCCGAGGTCCAGCCGACCGAACTCGGCCTGGGCGCCCGGCACCTCGGCCACCACCTGGTCGGCCGCGACACTCCCCCGGGTCTCGCTCCGGCAGGCGAGCACCACCCGGGCCCCGTTGCGCGCCAGTTCCCGCGCGGTGACGTAACCGAGGCCGCTGTTGGCGCCGGTGACGACGGCGACGCGGCCGGTGAGGTCGGGGATGTCGGTCGTCTTCCAGCCGGGCATGGGCGAGACCTTCCGAGAGGGGGCCGAAGTGCCGTGACAACTCCGGTCACAGCATGTCCCCGTGACATGATGGCGTCCATGATCACACCCCGAAAGGGCGATGCCGCGTAACCGGCCCGGCGCCCTGCGCGCCCGACGGAACCCCGCGCTCCCGCACACCCGGGAGACCCCGCCTCCCGTCCGCATCCCCGGGCTGTCGGCCGGGACCAGTCTCGCGATCCACCGGGTGGAGAGTGCGTCGAACGGCTTCCTCATCCGGGTCGGTGCGACCGACGAAGCTCTACGCCGATACCGTGCGTTCCTGAGCCGCCCGGGGCTACGCCCCCTGTATCCGCGCGAGGCCTTCTGCCCGTCGTGCCCCGGCTGTGCCCTGGACGACGTACGGCACGCCCGTGACGTACTGGCGGAGATCCTGCCACTGTTGCCGCCCCGGGCCCGGGGCGAGCTGCGGAGTGCGCTGCTGACACTCGACCGCCACTATCGGACCCGGACCCTGCCCGACCCACTCGCGGCCGCGCGGGGCGAGGCGCCGTGGTGGCACGGGCGTCTCGCCGACGGCGCTGAGGGCTGGTGAGCGCGGGGGCATCGGTTCCTCGGCAGCGGCACCACACCCGCGCCACCGACGACACCGCCCCGGTTGAGGAGCATGGCAGGGAAAGGCAGGCGACACGAGCACCGCGTGAGGGTGACCATGGCTTCATGACGGCGACACAGCTGGAAACCGGCGGTAACGACCCTCAGGTGGCCGAAGCACTTGCCGCGGAGTACGAGACTCTGGCACCTGAGTGCCGAGCCGATCCTGGCCGGTTGAACCGGTTCCTCGCGCCGGACTTCCATGAGTTCGGCGCCTCCGGTGCGGAGATCGAGTACGAAGGCACCGCACAGCGCGTAGCGGCATACACCGACCCGACTGGTGAGCCGATCAGGGCCGAGCGTGTACGTGGGCTCAGATTGGCCGACGGGCTGGTGATGGTGAAGTACCGCGCGAACATCGACGGGAAGTGGTCGAACCGAACCTCGTTGTGGCGGCGGGTGGCTCCGGCGCACTGGCAGATGTTCCACCATCAGGGAACGCCCACCAAGGGCCCGAACGGCAGTTCCTAGTGCGCCGGACGCCGCTCTCCACGGAGCTGGATGATGCGCGAAGGGGCGGCACCCCCGCACAGGGTGCCGCCCCTCCTTCTATGGTGCGCCGGAGCCGCCGCCGATCGGTCTTGAGGGTCGGGGACCGACGGCGGCTCCGGGGCCAGGGAGGATGGCGGTGGTCGCCGCCCTCCTGGGTGAGGGTCAGCGGTGGTCGCTTCCCTGGGAGTGGGTGGCCGCGCGTCCCGCTTCGAGGCGGGCCACCGGGATGCGGAACGGGGAGCAGGAGACGTAGTCCAGACCCACCTCGTGGAAGAAGTGGACCGACTCGGGGTCGCCGCCGTGCTCGCCGCAGACGCCCAGCTTCAGGTCGGGGCGGGTCTCGCGGCCCGCCTTGGCCGCCGCCTTGACCAGGGAGCCGACGCCGTCCCTGTCGATGGTCTCGAACGGGCTGACGCCGAAGATGCCCTTCTCCAGGTAGGCGGTGAAGAAGCTCGCCTCGACGTCGTCGCGGCTGAAGCCCCACACCGTCTGGGTCAGGTCGTTCGTGCCGAAGGAGAAGAACTCCGCGGCCTCCGCGATCTGGTCGGCGGTGAGCGCGGCGCGCGGCAGCTCGATCATCGTGCCGATCGCCAGCTTCAGGCGGACGCCCGTCGCGGCCTCGACCTCGGCGATGACCTGGTCGGCCTCCTCGCGGACGATCTCCAGCTCCTGGACGGTGCCGACGAGCGGGATCATGATCTCGGCGCGCGGGTCGCCCTTGGCGTTCTTGCGCTGGGCCGCGGCCTCGGCGATGGCCCGCACCTGCATCGTGAACAGACCGGGGATGACCAGGCCGAGGCGTACGCCGCGCAGGCCGAGCATCGGGTTCGCCTCGTGCAGGCGGTGGACGGCCTGGAGCAGTCGCAGGTCGTTCTCGTTGGCGTCCTTGCGGGACTCCGCCAGGGCGACGCGGACCGACAGCTCGGTGATGTCCGGCAGGAACTCGTGCAGCGGCGGGTCCAGGAGGCGGATGGTGACGGGCAGGCCGTCCATCGCCTCGAACAGCTCGACGAAGTCCTTCTTCTGCAGCGGGAGGAGCTGCTTGAGGGCTTCTTCTCGCTCGGTGTCCGTGTCCGCCAGGATCAGGCGCTCGACCAGCTCACGGCGGTCGCCGAGGAACATGTGCTCGGTGCGGCACAGGCCGATGCCCTGGGCGCCGAAGCGGCGTGCGCGCAGCGCGTCCTCGGCGTTGTCCGCGTTGGCGCGCACCCGCAGGCGGCGCTTGCGGTCGGCGAAGGCCATCATGCGGTGGACCGCCTCGACGAGCTCGTCGGCGTCGTCGGCGCCCGGGTGCATCCGGCCCTCGAAGTACTCGACGACCGGGGAGGGCACGACCGGGACCTCGCCCAGGTAGACCTTGCCGGTGGAGCCGTCGATGGAGATCAGGTCGCCTTCCTCGACGACGTGACCGCCCGGGACCGTCATCCGGCGGCGCTTGGTGTCGACCTCCAGCTCCTCGGCGCCGCAGACACAGGTCTTGCCCATGCCGCGGGCGACCACGGCCGCGTGGGAGGTCTTGCCGCCGCGCGAGGTCAGGATGCCCTCGGCCGCGATCATGCCGTCGAGGTCGTCGGGGTTGGTCTCCCGGCGGACCAGGATGACCTTCTCGCCCGAGCGGGACCACTTGACGGCGGTGTACGAGTCGAAGACCGCCTTGCCGACCGCGGCGCCCGGCGAGGCCGCGATGCCCCGGCCGACCTGCTCGGTCTTGGCGTCGTCGTCGAAGCGCGGGAACATCAGCTGCGCCAGCTGGGCGCCGGTGACGCGCTGGAGCGCCTCGGTCTCGTCGATCAGGCCCTGGTCCACCAGCTGCGTGGCGATGCGGAAGGCCGCGCCCGCCGTGCGCTTGCCGACGCGGGTCTGGAGCATCCAGAGCTGGCCGCGCTCGATGGTGAACTCGATGTCGCAGAGATCCTTGTAGTGGTTCTCCAGGGTCTCCATGATCTGCATGAGCTGGTCGTACGACTTCTTGTCGATCGACTCCAGCTCGGCGAGCGGCACGGTGTTGCGGATGCCCGCGACCACGTCCTCGCCCTGCGCGTTCTGCAGGTAGTCGCCGTAGACGCCCTGGTGGCCGGAGGCGGGGTCGCGGGTGAAGGCGACGCCGGTGCCGGAGTCGGGGCCGAGGTTGCCGAAGACCATCGAGCAGACGTTCACCGCGGTGCCCAGGTCGCCGGGGATGCGCTCCTGGCGGCGGTAGAGCTTGGCGCGGTCGGTGTTCCACGAGTTGAAGACCGCCTCGATGGCGAGGTCCATCTGCTCGCGCGGGTCCTGCGGGAAGTCCCGGCCGGCCTCGGTCTTGACGATCTTCTTGAACTTGGTGACCAGCTTCTTCAGGTCGGCCGCTTCGAGGTCCGTGTCGACGGTGACCTTCTTGGCCGCCTTGGCCGCGTCGAGGGCCTCCTCGAAGAGCTCGCCGTCGACGCCGAGGACCGTCTTGCCGAACATCTGGATGAGGCGGCGGTAGGAGTCCCAGGCGAAGCGGTCGTCGCCGGCCTGCTTGGCCAGGCCCTGCACCGACTTGTCCGAGAGGCCGATGTTCAGGACGGTGTCCATCATGCCGGGCATGGAGAACTTGGCGCCGGAGCGGACGGAGACGAGGAGGGGGTTGTCGGCCTGGCCGAGCTTCTTGCCCATCCGCTGCTCCAGCGCGTCGAGGTGCGCACTCACCTCGTCACGCAGTGCCGCCGGCTCCTCGCCGCTGTCGAGGTAGACCTTGCAGGCCTCGGTGGTGATCGTGAAGCCCGGAGGGACGGGAAGGCCCAGGTTGGTCATCTCGGCGAGGTTCGCGCCCTTGCCGCCGAGGAGGTCCTTGAGGTCCTTGTTGCCCTCGGTGAAGTCATAGACGAACTTCACGCCCTCAACGCTCGCGCCCTGCTCGGCTACCTGAGGTTCTTTGTTTTCCGACACGGGTCTCGACTCCTTGAGGCCGCGGTGGCTGCCCTGACGGCGAGGAACATACCCAGATCGAAGGCGCCTGGGTACGTCCACTCGTGCGTCATGTGCACGTAACCGGTCGTCCGCCACCGGATCGAAAGTCAAAGCTTGGCAAGCGCCAAGCGGCCGATGTTTTCACTTCTTGAACGCAATGACACCCCCAGACCCCGAATTCCGCTCATCTGAGCGGCTCTCGGCACGCCTGATTTCGATCGATGAACGATCGAGGGGTGGCACTGAGTGCCACCCCTTGGAGAAGTGCAGTCGCGCACGATCCGCTCATCTGAGCGGAACCCTTATCAAGGGTGGCGAGAATCACGCTGCCACAGGCGACCGGATTTCACCATGCGGACCGAAATTCGGACGTGAAACACCCACGTCACACGCCGAGTGCGAGCAACCGCTGCTCGACCCGTTCCGGCGCGTACAGGTACTCGACGACCAGCGCACCGGCGCCGACCAGCCCGGCCCGCTCGCCGAGCCGTGAGGTGACGACATCCAGGTGGGCGGTGGAGCGGGGCAGGGCCCGCTGGTAGAGCAGCTCGCGCACTCCGGTGAGGAAGGGCGTTCCGGCCAGATCCCCGGCGATCATCAGGACCCCGGGGTTGAGCAGGGTCACCACCGTCGCCAGCACGTCACCCACCAGGCGCCCGGCCTCGCGGGCGAGCGCGGTCGCCTCCGGGTGCCCGGAGGCCAGCAGGTCCCGTACGTCCGAGCCGGAGGCGGCCCGCATCCCGGCCTCCGCGAGGCGCCGGGCCACGGCGCCGCCGCTGGCGACGGCCGCGAGGCAGCCGTACGAACCGCACCGGCACAGCGCCTCCGCGCCCACCCGGATGTGCCCGATGTCGCCCGCGCCGCCGTCGATGCCCCGGTAGATCGAACCGTCGACCACGACGCCGGCGCCTATGCCGGTCGACACCTTGACCAGGACGAAGGCCGAGCAGTCCGGGTGTCCGGTGCGCTGCTCGCCGTACGCCATGAGGTTCGCGTCGTTGTCCACGAGCACCGGCACCGCGGGCGCGCCGGTGCGTTCGGTGAAGGCGCGGGAGAGGCGCCCTCGTATGTCGTAGCCGTCCCAGCCCGGCATGATCGGCGGCTGCACGACCCGGCCGGTCTCGCTGTCCACCGGCCCCGGCACCGCGAGTCCTACGCCGCACACCTCGTCCGGCAGGTGCCCCGCCTTCTCCAGCAACTCGGCGAACCATTGGCCGAGTTCGCCGAGCACGGTCTCGGGCCCGTCCTCCACGACCAGCGTTCCGGAGTGCTCGGCGAGGATCTCGCCGGTGAGGGAGAGGACGGCCGCGCGGGCGTGCCGGGTGTCGAGGTCGGCGGCGAGGACCACGGCGTGGGAGTCGTCGAACTCCAAGGTGATGGAGGGGCGGCCGCCGAGCGGCGAGCCGACCGGGCCGCCGGCCCCCTCGCGCAGCCAGCCGGCCCGGAACAGCCGGTCGAGGCGGTGGCCGACGGTGGCCCGGGAGAGCCCGGTGGCCTGCTGGAGTGCACCGCGTGTGATCGCCCGCCCGCTGCGCACCAGTTCGAGCAGATCACCGGCGCTGGCCTGACTGCCACCCCTGCCGGTCCTGCCGGGCTGTCCGGTCATGCGCACCCCCTTGTGTTTCTCAAGACTGCATTACATAGTGAGTTTTGCGTGTTAAATAGACGTAACTCTATGGTAGCTACTGCTGAACCAGGTCGACCAGACGTCTTCGGGGAGCCCCGAGTGGATCGCACTGCCCAGCTCACCGCCCTCCCGGCGGAACCCGCCATTGCATACGATCCGCCGCCCGCGGCGGATTCACCGCAGGCCAGGGCCGCCCGGGTGCTGACGGACAACTGGACCGGCACCTCCACCGTGCCCTCGCGCCGGCTGTATCCCCACCAGTGGTCCTGGGACTCCGCGTTCATCGCGATCGGCCTCAGGCACGTGTCGCCGCTGCGGGCGCAGACGGAACTGGAGACGCTGCTGGCCGCCCAGTGGGCCGACGGGCGCGTCCCGCACATCGTCTTCAACCCCTCCGTACCGCTCGACGCGTACTTCCCGAGCCCCGACTTCTGGCGCTCCTCGACCGCGGGACGCGCGGCGGGCGCCCCGCGCACCGTACAGACCTCGGGCATCGTGCAGCCACCGGTGCACGCGCTGGCGGCCTGGCTGGTGCACTGCGCCGACCCGGGGCTGTCCCGGGCCCGCGGCTTCCTGGCCCGGGTCCATCCGCGGCTGGCCGCCTGGCACCGCTATCTGCTGCACCGCCGGGACCTGGGCGGCGGCGGGCTCGCCTCCGTCGTGCACCCCTGGGAACAGGGCATGGACAACAGCCCCTGCTGGGACGCCCCGTTGGCCCGCGTCACGCCCGCCCCGGCCCGCTCCTTCCGCCGCGCCGACCTCGACCACGGGGCGGCCGAGGACCGGCCGACCGATCTCGACTACGGGCGGTACGTGCGGCTCGCCGGGGACTACCGCGACCGTGGATACGCCGACGGGCCGGGCGAGTTCGCCGTGGAGGACCCGGCCTTCAACGCCCTGCTCATCGCCTCGGAGCACGCCCTGGCGCGCATCGCCCACGAGCTGGGGGCCGCCGGCACGGCCCGCCACGCGCGCGCGGAACGCCTGACGGCGGCGCTGGTGGAACGGCTGTGGGACCCGGCGGAGGGGATGTTCTTCTGCCGTGACGTGCGCGGCGGGGGGCTGATCGAGGAGCGCGGGGTCTCCGGTCTGATCCCGCTGCTGCTGCCCGGCCTGCCCCACGACATCGCCGCGGCGCTCGTCCGCACGCTCGCCGGACCGCACTTCGGCCTGGGCGACACCACGCGGCTCGTGCCGAGTTACGACCTGCTCGGCGAGGCCTTCGACCCGCACCGCTACTGGCGCGGCCCGGCCTGGTTCAACACCAGCTGGCTGCTGGAGCGCGGACTGCGGACGCACGGCGAGTCGGCGCGGGCGGACGCGCTGCGCTCGGCGTTCGTGCGGACGGGCGACGACACCGGCTTCGCGGAGTACGTCGACCCGTACACCGGCGAGGCCTGCGGCGCGCTCGGCTTCGGCTGGACCGCCGCGCTCACGCTCGATCTGCTGCACCTGCCCCCCGGACACGACGTGTCCCGCACGGGCACCGACACGTTCGACAGGAGTGACAAGGGAGGGGACCGGGCATGACGGACCGGCATCACCTGCTCGTGCACGGAGCGACGTTCGCCGCCGTGGGCGACCGCGGCGACATCAGCGGCGTACGGGGCGGCAACTCCCCGGACGGGTTATTCGTGCGCGACGCCCGACACCTCAGCCGCTGGCAGCTGACGGTCGACGGCGCGCTGCCCGAGGCGCTCACCCCGGTCGCGGACGGGGACGCGGCGCGCTGTGTGCTCGTACCGCGCGGTGGTCGGCAGGAGCCGCCCGCCCACACGCTCTTCAGGGAACAGGCCGTCGGCGACAGCTCGTTCGTCGAGTCCCTGCGGGTGACCAACAACCGCCCGGTGCCGACGACCGTGCGCCTGGCGATCACCGCCGACGCGGACTTCACCGACCAGTTCGAACTGCGCTCCGACCACCGCACCTACACCAAGACCGGCGTCGTACGCTCCCGCCAAGTCCTGGACGACGGCGTGGAGTTCAGCTACCGGCGCGGCGAGTGGCGGTCCTGTACGACCATCACGGCCGACCCCGCCCCGGACGGCGTCGAGGAGACCGGCACCGGCGCCCGACGTCTCGTCTGGACGCTGGACCTCGAACCGCACGGCACCGCGGAGCTGATCCTGCGGGTGATGGCACGCCCGCACGGCGAGAAGCGGGCCCTGCGCGTGCCCCGCTCCCCCGCCGCCCTGAACGAACAACTCCTCTCCTTGGAGGGGGAGTTCATGGAAGGCGTCGCCTTCCCGACGGGCTGGCCGGAGCTGGCGGCGGCCTGCGCCCGAGGCCTCGCCGACCTCGCGGCCCTCCAGGTACCGGCCACCGGACCCGACGGCGAGGACCTGCGGGTACCGGCGGCGGGCGCCCCCTGGTTCCTGGCCCTCCTGGGCCGGGACGCCCTCCTGACCTCCCTCTTCGCCCTCCCCTACCGCCCCCGGCTGGCCGCCGCCACGCTCCCCGCGCTCGCCGCCACCCAGGCCGTGGAGACCGGGGCGACCTCGGTGGCACAGCCCGGCAAGATCGTGCACGAGGTACGGCACGGCGAGCTGGCGCACTTCGGCCAGGTGCCGTTCGCCCGCTACTACGGCTCGATCGACGCGACACCGCTGTTCCTCGTCCTGCTCGGCGCCTACGTCGAGCGGACCGGGGACACGGCCCTGGCCCGGCGCCTGGAGCCGCACGCCCGCGCGGGCATCGGCTGGATGCTGGACCACGGCGGGCTGACCTCGCGCGGCTACCTGGTCTACCGCGCCGACCGGGGCGGCCTCGCCAACCAGAACTGGAAGGACTCCCCCGGCGCCATCTGCTCGGCCGACGGCACCCGCGCGACCGGCCCGGTGATGGCGGCGGGGGCCCAGGGGTACGCGTACGACGCGCTGCGCCGCACGGCGTGGATCGCGCGCACGGTGTGGGAGGACCAGACATACGCGGCCCTGCTCGAACAGGCCGCCGCCGATCTGCGCGACCGCTTCCAGCGGGACTTCTGGATGCGGGAGCACTCGTTCCCCGCGCTCGCGCTGGACGGCAACGGCCGGCAGGTGGACGCGCTGGCGTCGGACGCCGGGCACCTGCTGTGGTCGGGGCTCCTGGACAAGGAGTACGGCGAGTTGGTGGGCCGGCGCCTGCTGGAACCGGACTTCTTCTCGGGCTGGGGCGTGCGCACGCTTGCGGCGGGCCAGCCTGCGTACCACCCGCTCTCCTACCACCGCGGCTCGGTCTGGCCGCACGACAACGCGCTGATCACCCTGGGTCTGGCCCGGTACGGCCTGCACGACGAGGCCCGTACGGTCGCGCACGCCCTGGTCGACGCGGCGACCGCGACCGGGCACCGGCTCCCCGAGGTGATCGCGGGCTACGGCCGCGGCACCCACGCCGAGCCGGTTCCCTACCCACACGCATGCGTACGGGAGTCCCGCTCGGCGGCGGCCCCACTGGCGCTGCTCACGGCGGTGGGGGGCGCCTAGGACCTAGCGCGAGTGTTGACGAGCCGTTTGCCGGGTGTTTGCCCACGGCCCTGAACAGGGGCCGGAGGCGAACCGTACGGGAGGACGGCGGGCCAGGCGGGCCGGGATCTCCGGCCCCGCCCAGCCTCCCCAGCGTGGTCCGCCGCTCCGTCCAACGGGCCTCGCACGGAAGGACCTTCGGGTTGCCTCAGCACACGAGCACGCGCCAGACACTCAGTACGGCGGGGGAATCCGAGGGCGAGGTCCTGCCGCCGAATCCGACCGAGGCCGGGGTGGAAGGGGCCGAGGTCGCGGAGGTCGCCGCGATCAAGGGGGCCGAGGTCGAGCCGGTCGGGGTCGTCGAGGGAGCGGCGGCGGCCGGGGCGGAGAAGACCGAGCCCGGAAGTGTCGGGTCCGACCAGGCCGAGGGCGGCAGGGCCGAGCAGGCCGAGCCGCCCGCGGCGGAGGCCAGGTCCGAAGCCGCATCGAAGGCTGGAGCCGATGCCGCGCCGGACGCCAGGCCCGAGTCGGAGTCGGACGCCAAGTCCGAAGCCGCCTCGCAAGCGGGACCCGAGGCCGCGCCGGGCACCAAGACCGTGTCCGATTCGGACGCCAAGTCCGAAGCCGATTCGGACGCCGGACCCGAAACCCCGTCGGACGCCAAGTCCGAAGCCGCGCCGGATGCCGAGCCCCGAGCCGCCTCGCGCGAAGCCGCGCCGGATGCCGAGCCCAAGTCCGATGCGGACGCCAAGCCCGCAGCCGCGTCCGGCGCAGTCGCGTCCCGGGCCTGGCTCGGGCGGCGGATATGGCGTGGGTGGCGGGCCAGGCATCCCGCGGCCGCTCGGGTGTTGTCCCTGACCGCGACCTTTCTCTCCGCGCTGCTCGTCTACATCTGTCTGCAGATGCCCAGCACGCTCGGCAACCTGAAGCTCGTGGAGTTCACGCGGCTGCCGGCCGAGGCGATCATGGGCGCGGTGGTGTTGCTGAGCCTGCCGCGCAAGCCGCGGCTCATCGTGTCGGCGCTGACCGGCGCGCTCCTCGGTGTCATCACCGTGCTGAACATGTTCGACATGGGCTTCAACGAGTACCTGGGCCGACACTTCAACATCATCCTGGACTGGTCGCTGTTCGACGACGCCCGCGCGTACCTGGACGACACGCTCGGCAGGTCGGCCGAACTCGGCCTCAGCCTCGGCGTCGTGGTGCTCGTCTTCCTGCTCGTCACCCTCGTCGCGCTGGCGACCGTACGGCTGAGCAACCAGTTGGTCCGGCACCGGGCCAAGGCCTCCCGGGCCACGCTGATCGTCGGCACGGTCTGGATCACCTGCACCGCGCTCGGCCTCACCGTCGGCGGCATTCCGATCGCCTCGCAGCACACCGCGGGCGTGCTGAAGGTCCAGGCCCGCACCGTGCGCGACACGCTCCGGGACGAGGCGGAGTTCCGGAAGGTCGCCAAGGTGGACGCCTTCGGGAACACGCCGGCCTCCCAGCTGGTCCCGGACCTGCGCGGCAAGGACATGATCTTCACATTCATCGAGAGCTACGGCCGCAGCGCCGTCGAGGACCCGATCATGGCGCCCGGCGTCGACAAGACGCTCGACGAGCGCACGGCGGCCCTGGAGAAGGCGGGCTTCCACGCCAAGAGCGGCTGGCTGACGTCGGCGACGTACGGCGGCAGCAGCTGGCTCGGACACTCCACCACCATGTCGGGCCTGTGGATCAGCAACCAGCAGCGCTACCGCACGGTCATGGCCAGCGACCACCTCAGCCTGACCAAGGTCTTCAAGAAGACCGGCGCCTGGAACACGGTCGGTGTGATGCCGGGCGTGCAGAAGGGCTGGCCGGAGCAGAAGTACTACGGCCTCGACAAGGTCTACAACGCCTTCCAGCTCGGCTACCGGGGGCCGAAGTTCAGCTGGTCGACGATGCCCGACCAGTACGCGCTGGAGCAGTTCCAGCAGCGCGTGCACGGCAAGAAGCACGCCAAGCCGATGATGTCCGAGCTCATCCTGACCTCCAGCCACCAGCCCTGGGCGCCGATCCCGAAGATGGTCGGCTGGGACCAGCTCGGTGACGGCTCGATCTTCAAGTCGATCCAGCAGGCGGGCAACAAGCCGGGGGACGTCATCGCCGACACCACCAAGTCCCGTCAGGAGTACGGCAAGTCGATCCAGTACTCGGTGACCGCGCTGACCCAGTGGCTGGAGCGCTACGGCTCCCACGACACCGTGCTCGTCTTCCTCGGCGACCACCAGCCGATCGCCCGGGTCAGCGGCAACCACGCCAGCCGTGACGTGCCGATCTCCATCGTCGCCAAGGACCCGAAGGTCCTCGACAAGATCGCCGGGTGGAACTGGACGGACGGCCTGCGCCCGGCCCACAACGCCCCGGTGTGGAAGATGAGCTCGTTCCGAGACCGCTTCCTCACCGCGTACGGCTCGACCCCGCACCCCAAGAAGGGCTAGCCCAGGCGCCTCCGCCCACCCGGACAGCCGGGTGGGCGAGGAAGGCTCAGCCCCCGGACGTGTCCAGTTCCGCGTCCTCGCCCACGCCCGCGCAGTCGTACGGGTCCTTCAGCCACCCGTCGGGCAACACCACCCGGTTGTTGCCCGACGTCCGGCCGCGGGGTCCGTCCGCGCCGACCGGCCACGCCTGGTCGAGATCCAGCTCGTCGAGGCCCGCCCGGAGTTCCGCCAGCGACGACGTGATCGCGAGCCGCCCCCGCATCTCGGAGCCGACCGCGAAGCCCTTGAGGTACCAGGCGACGTGCTTGCGGAAGTCGATGACGCCCCGCGCCTCGTCGCCGATCCACTCACCGAGCAGCGTGGCGTGCCGCACCATGACGTCGGCCACCTCACGCAGCGTCGGCCGCGCGATGGCGTCGGTCCGCCCCTCGAACGCCGCCACCAGATCCGCGAACAGCCACGGCCGGCCCAGGCAGCCCCGGCCCACGACCACCCCGTCGCAGCCGGTCTCGCGCACCATCCGCAACGCGTCCTCGGCCGACCAGATGTCCCCGTTGCCGAGCACGGGAATCTCCGGCACATGCTCCTTGAGCCGCGCGATGGCGTCCCAGTCGGCGGTGCCGCCGTAGTGCTGGGAGGCGGTGCGGCCGTGCAGCGCGATGGCGGTGACCCCCTCCTCGACGGCGATCCGCCCGGCGTCGAGGTAGGTGATGTGGTCGTCGTCGATGCCCTTGCGCATCTTCATGGTGACCGGGATGTCGCCCGCCCCGCTGACCGCCTCGCGCAGGATGGCCCGCAGCAGGTTGCGCTTGTACGGCAGGGCGGACCCGCCGCCCTTGCGCGTCACCTTGGGCACCGGGCAGCCGAAGTTCAGGTCGATGTGGTCGGCGAGGTCCTCCTCCGCGATCATGCGGACGGCCTTGCCGACGGTCGCCGGGTCGACGCCGTACAGCTGGATCGAGCGCGGCTTCTCGGTCGCGTCGAAGTGGATCAGCTGCATGGTCTTCTCGTTGCGCTCGACCAGCGCCCGGGTCGTGATCATCTCGCTCACGAACAGGCCCTTGCCGCCGCTGAACTCCCGGCACAGGGTGCGGAAGGGTGCGTTCGTGATCCCGGCCATGGGGGCGAGCACGACGGGCGGCCGGACGGTGTGCGGGCCGATCTGCAAGGGGGACTCGGGCGTGGGCATTGCCCCATTGTCGCGTATCGGGGGTGATCATGTAACAGTCATTAGTTAGACGCACTATTGAAATCGGCGTACGATCGAACCCATGCCGGAGCTCAGTCACCGCCGACGTCTGCTCGTTCTCGCCATCTGCTGCATGAGCCTGCTGATCGTGGGCCTGGACGTCACCGTCCTGAACGTGGCCCTGCCCTCGATGCAGCGCGAGCTGCACGCGAGCACCGCGGGCATGCAGTGGACGATCGACGCGTACACCCTGGTCCTCGCCTCGCTGCTGATGCTCGCCGGCTCCACCGCCGACCGCGTCGGCCGCAAGCGCGTCTTCATGACCGGCCTCGTCGTCTTCACCCTCGGCTCGGTGCTGTGCTCGGTCGCCCCCAACCTGGAGGCGCTCATCGTCTTCCGCATGATCCAGGCGGTGGGCGGTTCGATGCTCAACCCGGTCGCCATGTCGATCATCACCAACACCTTCACGGACCCGCGCGAGCGGGCCCGCGCCATCGGCGTGTGGGGCGGCGTCGTCGGCATATCCATGGCCGCCGGCCCGCTGGTCGGCGGCCTGCTCGTGCAGTCGGTCGGCTGGCGCTCGATCTTCTGGATCAACCTGCCGGTGGGCCTGGCCGCCCTGCTGCTCACCCTGCGCTTCGTGCCCGAGTCCCGCGCCCCCCGGGCCCGCCGCCCCGACCCCGTCGGACAGCTCCTGGTGATCGCCCTGTTCGGCTCCCTGACGTACGCGATCATCGAGGCCCCGGACTCCGGCGCCGGCGCGGTCGCCCCGTACGCCGTGGTGGCCCTGGCCGCCCTGCTCGGCCTGCTCCGGTACGAGCCGCGACGTGCTGAACCCCTCATCGACCTGCGCTTCTTCCGTTCGGCGCCGTTCAGCGGGGCCACCGTGATCGCGATCAGCGCGTTCGCGGCGCTGGGCGGGTTCCTGTTCCTGTCCACGCTCTACCTGCAGAACGTGCGCGGACTCGACGCGCTGCACGCGGGCCTGTGGATGCTGCCGATGGCGGCGCCGACCTGTCTGTGCGCGCCGCTGTCCGGGCGGCTGGTCGGCAGCCGGGGGCCGCGGCTGCCGCTGCTGATCGCCGGGAGCGCGATGACCGCGAGCGGCGTGCTGTTCGCGGGGTTCGAGGCCGAGACGTCCAATGCCACGCTCTTCATCGGCTACGTCCTGTTCGGCATCGGCTTCGGCTTCGTGAACGCGCCGATCACCAACACCGCGGTGTCCGGGATGCCGCGGGCCCAGGCCGGGGTGGCGGCCGCCGTCGCCTCCACCAGCAGGCAGCTCGGGCAGACGCTGGGGGTGGCCGTGGTGGGGGCCGTACTGGCCGCCGGGGTGGGCTCGTCATCGTACGGGGACGCGTTCGTCGCGGCGGCGCGGCCGGGGTGGTGGATCCTCACGGCGTGCGGCCTGTCCGTACTCGCCGTCGGCACGGCGACCAGCGGCCGCTGGGCCCGCAGCACCGCCGAGCGGACGGCCGAGCGCCTGGAGTCCCCGGAGGTCGAGCAGGCCCTGGGAACCGCGGCGACCTCACAGCCACGCGTCGGCTGAACCGGCCGCGCTTCCGCCCGGGCCTCAATCCCCCTCTGTCTCCTTGCGTGGGCGGCACCACCGCGTCCAAATAGCCCACTGCACTGGCCCATAGCAGGCGCAAGCCGGTGACAACGCCTAGCGTCGCGAGGGGCGACAGCTCACGCGATGCAGGCGAAGACAGGGCCGTAAGGAGACGGGGCATGGCGGAAGGACGACCAGGGGCTCGCAGCGCGAGAAGAGGGCTGAGCCGCACGGCAGGAGCTTGCGCGCTGGCCGCCGGATTCGCCTTCGTGAGCTGCCCACCCCCCGCCGCGGCGGGTCCACGGCCGGACCGGCCGCGCCCGTGCGCGACGGAGCCCGCTCCCCCGACCGGCAGTGCGACCACCCCGCCGCCGATCACTTCGGGCAGTGACGTCTGGAGCTTCGTCTCCGAGCCGGACCTTCACCCCCAGCGGGTCACCGTGACCGCGCATGAACCGGGGACGGCCCAGGGCAAGATTTTCGTCGGCCCCTACGCCATCGGCACCGCGGTGGTCGGTCAGACGGGGGCACTGATCTCCGAGAACTCCGGCGATCCGGTCTGGTTCCGCCCCCTGCCCTCCCCCGACCTCCAGAACGCGGACTTCAAGGTTCAGACCTATCACAACCCCAGGACCGGGAAGGCGCAGCCGGTGCTGACCTGGTGGCAGGGATCCATCGCCATTCCGCCCACCTATACCAACCTGCCGGGCGGCGCCCCCGAACCGGGCGGGTGCTACTACATCTACGACGATCACTACCGCCTGCTCAAGACGGTCTTCGCGCATCACGGCTTCTACCCGGACGAGCACGAGTTCCTCCTGACCCGCAGGGGGACCGCACTCTTCATCGCGACCAAGCCGGTCCCCAAGGATCTCCGCCCCTACGGAGGTCCGAAGGACGGGGCCATCCTGGACAGCGAGATCCAGGAGGTCGACCTGGAGACGGGGAAGCTCGTCTTCTCCTGGGACCTGCTGAAGCACCTGGACCCCGCCGAATCCGAGGTGCCGGCCTCCGACGCGGCGACGTCGGGCGGGGTATGGGACGCCTACCACCTGAACTCGATCGACGAGGGCCCCGGCGGGAAGCTGTTGATCTCGCTCCGGAACTTCTGGGCGATCTACGACATCTCCAAGAAGACCGGCAGGATCCGCTGGCAACTCGGCGGCAAGAAGAGCGACTTCACCTTCGGCCCCCATGCGGACTTCTACTGGCAGCATGACGCACGGTTCGGGCCCGACGACAAGATCAGCCTGTTCGACGACGGCTGCTGCAACCAGCCGGGCGGCACACCGGAACAGGAGTCGCACGGCCTGGTCCTGGACCTGGACGTCGACGGGCGCCGCGCGAGCGCCGCGCGGACGTACTACCACCGGCCACCGCTGTTCTCGGCGTCCCAGGGAAACACCCAGGCCCTGGACAACGGCAACAAGTTCGTCGGATGGGGCCAGAGCTCGTACTACTCGGAATACGCCAACGCGGGCAACACGCAGGGCAACGGCTCGCAGAACCTGCTCTACGACGCGAAGTCGCCGGGTTCGAACATCTCGTACCGGGCCTTCCGGAACAAGTGGGTCGGCAAGCCCTCCTATCCGCCGAGCGCAGCGGTGAAGACCGGCGGCGGGAACAGCGTCGTCTACGCCTCCTGGAACGGTTCGACGCAGACCAAAGCGTGGCGGGTGCTCGCAGGACCGGCCCCCGATTCCCTGTCGGTGGTCGTGCGGCACGCCGAACGGACCGGGTTCGAGACGGCGATCCCGACGAAAGATCCAGGACCGTACTTCCGGGTCGAGGCGTTGGATGAAAAGGGTCACGTCCTCAAGTCCTCCGCCGTCGTGACCCTGACCCGCTGAAGGCTCGCGGCCGCCCCTCGCCCGCGTGAACAACCCTGCGGGTCAGTACACCTGGTTCGCCCGCGCCAACTCCTGCAACTCCTCCAGTCGTTGCCGCGACTCCTCGTCCACCGGTACGTACGTCACCATCCGCGCCCCGAAGTCCGGGCTCAGCCACAGGTCCGTGTGCTCCAGGGTGAGCAGGCCGACGTGGCGGTTGCTGAAGTACTTGGTCTTGGTGCGGCTGTTGACGACCTCGTACCGCTGCCAGTTCTCCCGGAACTCCGGCGACAGCGCCTGAAGCCGCTTCACCAGCATCTTCCAGGCGGGCTCGCCGAGATGGCCGGCCATCGCGGCCCGCAGCTTCGCGGCCATCAGCCGCATGGTCTCGTCGAGGTGGACGATGGAGGCCCGCCAGTCCGGGTTGGTGTGGACGAGCAGCATGCAGTTGCGGTCCTCGGCCGGCACGGCGTCGAGGTCGCCGAAGAGGCGGCCGTAGGTGCGGTTGTAGGCGAGGATGTCGTACCGGCTGTTCTGGATGCAGGCCGGGATCGGCTCCAGCCGGCTCAGCATCTCGCGCACGGCTGGGGTGACGGTCGGGCAGCTCGCGGCGGGCGTGGGGTCGGCGCAGCCGCCCAGCTGGAAGATGTGGGCGCGCTCGCTGGCATCGAGCATGAGAGTGCGGGCCAGCGCGTCCAGGACCTGGACGGAGACCTGGATGTCCCGGGCCTGTTCGAGCCAGGTGTACCAGGTGACGCCGACCGCGGAGAGGTGGGCGACCTCCTCGCGGCGCAGCCCGGGGGTGCGGCGGCGCGGTCCGCGCGGCAGGCCCGCCTGCTCCGGGGAGATCCGCTCACGGCGGCTGCGCAGGAAGGCGGCCAGCTCGTGCCGCCGGATCTCCGAGCCCCGGACCGCGGGGGCGGGTGCCGTGTCGGCCATCGTCGTCATGTCCTCCAGACTGCCGTCGCGCGGACCGTGTTTCCAGGTACTTCTTCTACCAGGATAAGAACACTCTGGTACCAGGCTGAGTGGCGCAACAGGATCGTGACCATGACCGAAACCGTCACTACTGAGACCGTACGGTCCCCGGCCGCGCCACCGGCGCTCGGCGGCCTCGGACTCTTCACCGTCCTGCTGGCCGCGGCCCTCCCTCTCATCGACTTCTTCATCGTCAACGTCGCCCTGCCCACCATCGGCCGGGACCTGCACGCCGGCGAGGCCGTCCTCGAACTGGTCGTCGCCGGGTACGGCGTCGCGTACGCCGTCCTGCTCGTCCTCGGCGGCCGGCTCGGCGACCTGTTCGGCCGGCGCCGGCTCTTCCTCGGCGGCATGGCCGCCTTCGGCCTGACCTCGCTCGCCTGCGGGCTGGCGCCGGGCGCCTGGAGCCTGGTCGCGGCGCGGGTCGCGCAGGGCGCGTCGGCCGCCGCGATGCTGCCCCAGGTGCTGGCCACCATCCAGGCGACCACCACGGGTTCGCGGCGCGCCAAGGCCATGAGCCTGTACGGCGCCACGGCGGGCCTGTCCATGGTGGCCGGCCAGATCCTCGGCGGGGTGCTGGTCGCCGCCGACATCGCCGGCACCGGCTGGCGCTCGGTGTTCCTGGTGAACGTGCCGGTGGTGCTCCTCGGCCTGGTCCTGGCCGTCCGGGCCGTCCCCGAGACGCGCTCGCAGCGCCCCGAGCCGGTCGACGGGCCCGGCACGGTCCTGCTCGCGGTGTCCCTGCTCGCGCTGCTCGCCCCGCTCACCGAGGGCCGGGCGGCGGGCTGGCCGCTGTGGACGTGGCTGTCGCTGGCCGCGTTCCCTCTCGCGGCGGCCGCGTTCTACGCGGTGGAACGCCGGGCCGACCGCACGGGCCGTACCCCGCTCGTCCCGCCGAGCCTGTTCGCGCTGACGTCGCTGCGCCGGGGGCTGGTCCTGATGGTGCCGTTCTCCATCGGCTTCAGCGGCTTCATGTTCGTCATCGCGGTCGCGCTGCAGCGCGGGGCGGGCCTCGGGCCGGTTCCGGCGGGCCTCGCCCTGGCCCCGATGGCCGTCGCGTTCCTGTTCGTCTCGCTCGCCGGGCCGCGGCTGGTGGCCCGGTACGGCACCCGCGTGGTCACCGCCGGCTCGCTGATCCAGGGCGTGGGCGTCGCGCTGATCGCGCTGGCCGCCTGGCGCGACTGGCCGGACCTGGGCTTCGTCGACCTGCTGCCCGGTGTGGCGGTCGCGGGCGCCGGGCAGGCGCTCCAGCTTCCCGTGGTGATGCGGCTCGTGCTGTCCGAGGTGCCGGCCGCCCGGGCCGGTGTCGGCAGCGGTGTGATGGTCACCACCCAGCAGTCGGCCCTGGCGCTGGGCGTGGCGACCCTGGGCACCCTCTTCCTGTCCCTCGTACCGGGCCACGGCATGCGGGACGCCCTCGTCACGACGCTGCTGGTCCAGCTGGCGGGGGTGGTGCTGACCGGCCTGCTCAGCCTGCGGCTGCCGCGGAACATGGGCTGAGGCAGAGCACGGCTTGGCCAACTCGTGGTGAAGAAAACCCTCTTGATGTTGCTCTTGCTGCACACTCCTTGCAGCGCGGAGGGACAGGACTCCCTGGGCGGGGACGCTGGAGGCGTCATGCAACAGATCAACACGAGCAAGGTCAGCCGCTGGGACCAGCACGGGCGGGAACACGTGGTCAGGGTGCGGCGCACGGGCGTGCAGCGCACGATCAGTTGTGACACCTGCGGCTGGCGCAAGAGCGCGCAGTTCCTGCCCTGGCTGAAGGCGGAGGAACACCTGGCCGAGGCCCACCAGGCGACGGTGGATCCGGCGGGAGCGCAGCCCTAGCGCCGACCTCGCCGATGAGTTCGCGGTGCGGCAGGAGTCGTACGGGGGACAGGGAACGCCACGACCGGAGGGCCGGCCGATGACCTTGACCACCGCACTGCACGAGACCCTGCGCCGGTACGTGGACGACGGGACGGTCCCGGGGGCGGTGGGTCTGGTCGCCCGGGGCGAGGACGTCGAGGTGGTGGCCGTCGGCGCGCGGGACGCCGACGGCTCCGCCCCGATGACCCGGGACTCGATCTTCCGTATCGCCTCGATCACCAAGCCGCTCGCGGCGGCCGCGGTGCTGATGCTGGTGGAGGAGGGCCGGATCGGGCTCGACGACCCGATGGACGCGTGGCTGCCGGAACTGTCGAAGCCGATGGTGGTGCGCACGCCGTCGTCCCCCGTGGACGACGTGGTGCCGGCCCCGTCCGGGACACTGCACGCAACGGCTAGGCGCGCAGGCCGCTCAGGATCAGGTCCAGTACGGCCTCGAACTCGGCGTCGGCGCCCGGCTGTTCCCACTCCGCGGCATAGCACGGATCGTGGAAGCGGCCCGTGGCGTGGAAGACGGCGCGGGCCGTGGCCGCCGGGTCCGCAGTGGTGAAGACGCCCGCGTCGACGCCCGCCCGGACGATCCGGGTGAGCTGGCCGGTCAGGTCGGTGAGATGCTCGCAGACCGCGTCGACGTTCTCACCGGCCAGCACGGTGTACGTGGCGAAGAGCTCGGGGTCGTCGCCCGCCTTGCGGCGCTTGGCCTCGAACAGCCCCCTGAGCCAGTCGCGCAGCCGGGCCTCCGGGGCCCGGTCCTGCTCGGCGATCCCGGACAGCGCCTGCGACGTGCGGTCCAGCCACCGCTTCGTCACCGCCTCCCGCAGCGCGGCCTTCGTACGGAAGTGCCGGTAGACGCTGCCGTGACTGACGCCGAGCGCCCGGGCCACGTCCACCACGGTGGCCTTCGCCGGGCCGTGGCGGCGCAGCACCTCCTCGGTCGCTTCGAGGATGCGCTCGGCGGTCAGGGTCGTGGTGGTCGGTGCCATGACCTAGACCGTACCCGGCGCCGCGGCCGCTACTTGGAGCCGAGGTGGGACATCATCGCGGTCGGGTAGCGGTCGCCCGCCGCCGCGTCCGCGGGGACGGCCGCCTCGATCGACGTCAGGTCCGCCTCGGTGAGCGTGACGTCCAGCGCGCCCAGCGACTCGGTGAGCCGCTCCCGGGTGCGGGCGCCGACGAGCGGCACGATGTCCTCGCCCCGGGACAGCACCCAGGCGATGGCGATCTGCGCGACGCTGACGCCCTTCTGCTCGGCGATCTCGCGCAGCGCCTCGACGAGACCGAGATTGTGCCGGAGGTTGTCGCCCTGGAAGCGGGGCGAGTACGCGCGGAAGTCGTTCGCGGCGAGCTGCCGGTCGCCGCTGAAGTGGCCGGAGATCAGGCCCCGGGAGAGGACTCCGTACGCGGTGATGCCGATGCCCAGCTCCCGGGTGGTCCCCAGAACCGACTCCTCGATGCCGCGCGAGATGAGCGAGTACTCGATCTGCAGGTCCGCGACCGGCGCGGTGGCGGCGGCCCGGCGGATGGTCTCGGCGCCGACCTCGCTCAGGCCGACGTGCCGGACGTACCCCTTCTCGATCAGTTCCGCGATGGCGCCGACCGTCTCCTCGATCGGCACGTCCGGGTCGAGGCGGGCGATCCGGTAGACGTCGATGTGGTCGACGCCCAGGCGCTGGAGCGAGTAGGCGGCGAAGTTCTTCACGGCGGCGGGCCGGCCGTCGTAGCCCGCCCAGTCGCCGTCCGGGCCGCGCAGCGCGCCGAACTTGACGCTGACCAGCGCCTGTTCCCGGCGGGTCGCGGGCGCGGTGCGCAACGCCTCGCCGATCAGCAGTTCGTTGTGGCCCATGCCGTAGAAGTCGCCGGTGTCCAGCAGGGTCACGCCGGCCTCCAGGGCGGCGTGGATCGTGGCGATGGATTCGGCCCGGTCCGTGTCGCCGTACAGCGCGGACATGCCCATGCAGCCGAGGCCGAGGGCGAAGACCTGGGGGCCGGTGGTTCCGAGAGTGCGGGTGTGCTTCGTCATGCCATCACCCTGACATGACAGCTGACAGATTTCAATATCTGTCAGCTGTTATCTGTCAGCTGCCACCTGCCAGGCGTTGACGACCCACCCGGGGCGCCCACCCTCGCGATTTGGTCCAGACCTATTGACGAGAGGTCTGGACCACGAGCACTGTCATGCCTACGACACCTCACCGCACCCCCACCGGGAGGCCCCGTATGCTCCGCCGCACGCTGCGCCTGTTCGCCACCGCGCTGACCACGGCCTGTCTCGTCCCGCTCTCGGTCGCCGTCGCCCCCACCGCATCCGCGGCCGACACCTGCGCGGTCAAGTCCCGCCCGTCCGGAAAGGTCCTCCAGGGCTACTGGGAGAACTGGGACGGCTCGTCCAACGGCGTCCACCCGCCCTTCGGCTGGACCCCGATCACCG
Source organism: Streptomyces sp. NPDC054794 (assembly GCF_053611585.1). Taxonomy (NCBI): domain Bacteria; kingdom Bacillati; phylum Actinomycetota; class Actinomycetes; order Kitasatosporales; family Streptomycetaceae; genus Streptomyces; species Streptomyces sp. NPDC054794. Next base: position 62,573 of record NZ_JBSHAQ010000045.1, read on the forward strand.
ACTCCCGCATCGCCGCGCACGGTTACAACGTGATCAACGCGGCCTTCCCGGTCATCCGCTCCGACGGCACGGCGCTGTGGGAGGACGGCATGGACAGCGGGGTGAAGGTGGCCACGCCCGCGGAGATGTGCGCGGCCAAGGCCTCCGGGCAGACGATCCTGCTCTCCATCGGCGGGGCGGCGGCCGGCATCGACCTCAGCTCCACCGCCGTGGCGGACAGGTTCGTCTCGACCGTCGTCCCGATCCTGAAGAAGTACAACTTCGACGGCATCGACATCGACATCGAGACGGGCCTGGTCGGCAGCGGCAGCATCACCCAGCTCTCCACGTCCCAGGCCAACCTGATCCGCATCATCGACCGGATCCTGGCCCAGATGCCGTCCAACTTCGGTCTGACGATGGCCCCTGAGACGGCATACGTCACCGGAGGCAGCATCACCTACGGCTCGATCTGGGGCGCCTACCTGCCGATCGTCAAGAAGTACGCCGACAACGGCCGCCTGTGGTGGCTCAACATGCAGTACTACAACGGCAGCATGTACGGCTGCTCGGGCGACTCCTACTCGGCGGGCACCGTGGCCGGGTTCGTCGCGCAGACGGACTGCCTCGACAAGGGCCTGGTGGTGCAGGGCACGACGATCCGGGTCCCCCACGACAAGCAGGTACCGGGCCTGCCCGCCCAGCCGGGCGCGGGCGGCGGCTACATGTCACCCGGCCTGGTCTCCCAGGCCTGGCGGCACTACGGCAGCTCGCTCAAGGGCCTGATGACCTGGTCGATCAACTGGGACGGCTCGAAGAACTGGACCTTCGGCGACAACGTGAAGTCCATGCAAGGGCGTTGAGCCGAGCCGGGCGGGGACGCCGGATCCCGGGGGGACCTCAGGGGTGCGCCCTGACACCACGTCAGGGTCCGCCCCGGGGTGGAACCGGGGGACTTCCCGATGCCGCCGGGGTGCCCGTGGCGGCAGCCTGGGGTCATGAAGATCAACGCCGCGAAGCGGCTGTCGACCGTCCGCCGCGGGGCCGCCGGACTCGCCGTCGCCGCCGTGCTCGCCACGACGGCCGTCGGTGCGGCCGGCGCCCCCGCGCTCGCCGCCGACACGCCTGCCGATTCCGTCCCGACGTTCGACTTCGGCGACTGCCCGGACCTTCCGGCCGGCGTCGACCCGGCTCAGTGGCGCTGCGAAGTCCTCACCGCCACCGGCTCGTTGACCCTCGGCAAACGGACCGTCCCCGACCTCGCGCCGATGACCATCACCCACGCGGAGGGCCCGCTGCCCGACGGCGGCGCGGGCCAGGTCTTCGGCGCCCTGCGCGCCGCGCCGACCGCCGTACCGGGCGGCCTCCTCGGCATCCCCGGCACCGACCACGGCCGCGTGCTCGCGCTCTTTCTGCGGCCGGAGTACGGCGGCCGGTCCGACTTCTACTCCACCGGCGACAGCCTGGGCCTGTTCACGATGCGCTTCGGCGTCCACGGGCCCCTGCTGCCGAAGGGCTGCACCATAGGCGCCGACACCCCCGTCGAACTCCGCCTGCGGCGGGTGGGCGGCTCCGAGCGGATCTCGAAGAACCCGCCGATCATCAAGTTCGACGCGTACGACGACACGTTCGGTGTCCCGTCCGCCCAGGGCTGCGGCCCGCTGGGCCGCCTGCTCGACGACCGCCTCGGCCTCCCGGCCGCGACCGGCAACTCCCTCTCGCTCACCGCGTACTACACCTACCGGACGTACGACCAGCTGCCGTCGAGCTGATGTCTGAGTCGACCAGGGCTAGCGCGCGGTCAGCGCCAGCTTGGCGCCGAGGGCCAGGAAGGAACCGGCGAACGTCCGCCGCAGCCACGTCATCACCCTGGGCCGGGAGGTGACGTGGCTGCGGACCGAGGCGGCGAGGATGCCGTACGCGGCGAAGACCACGAAGGTCGCCAGCATGAAGACGCCGCTCAGCGCCAGCATCCGGACGACCGCGTGCGGTTCGTCGGGGCTCACGAACTGGGGCAGGAAGGCGAAGAAGAAGATCGTCAGCTTCGGGTTGAGGATGTTGACGAGGACACCGCGGACGATCACCCGGCCCGTGGACGCGGGCGCCCGGTCGTCGACGACGATCGCCTCCTTGTCCCGCGCCGTGGCCCAGGCCATGTGGAGGAGGTAGGCGACACCGGCGTACTTGATGACCTGGAAGGCGGCGGCGCTCGCGTTCAGCAGCGCGGCGACCCCGGTGACGGTGGCGACCACGTGCGGCACGATGCCGAGCGTGCAGGCGAACGCCGCGACGATGCTCGCGCGGCGGCCGCGGGAGAGCGCGGCGGCGAGGGTGTGGACGACGCCGGTGCCGGGGGTGGCGACGACGACGAACGTGGTCAGCAGAAAGGCGATGCTCATGCGGTCACCCTGCTGACCCGACCGCTCCTCGAACAGGGCCAATCCGGGGCCTTCGTGGGGGACCAATGTCGGGCGGGGAACCAGCCCTCCGTTGGACACGATGCGTGACCGCCCGGAGAATGGGAACTGCTGACGAGCAGTCTCCAGGCGGCGCCTGCCGTCGGCCGCGGTGTTCCAGCGCCGCCCCGGGAGGCCGCGATGGTCGTCCGTATCGCCACCTTCAACACCGAGAACCTTTTCCGCCGCCCCTCCGTCTTCCGTCTCTCGAACGCGGCACAGCGAAAGCAAGTCCTGGACGAGTTCGACGCGTTGGTCGCTCTCCTGGACAAGAAGACGTACACGGACAAGGACAAGGACAAGATCTCGGCGCTCATCCTGAAGTACCGGGCGTACAGCAGCGATCCCGAGGACCCGCCGCTGATCCACATCAACCAGAACCGCCCCGGGCAGAAGAGCGGGCTCTTCGACACGCCTGAGCCGGGGTCACAGCCGACGGAGCTGCCGATCCTCGCCGACGGCCGGGAGACATGGGCCGGCTGGGCCGAACTCGGGCGGGACGACCTGGACATGGCCGCCGTCCGCAACACCGGACGGGTGATCGGAGAAGTCAACGCGGACGTCCTGCTGGTCCCCGAGGTCGAGGACCGGCTCACCCTGGACCGCTTCAACCAGCACGTCCTGGGCCTCGGCCGGCAGCCGTACCCCTTCAATCTGCTGATCGACGGCAACGACCCGCGGGGCATCGACATCGGGATCCTCAGCCGCTTCCCGATCACATCCGTCCGGCCGCACCTCTTCGACCCGAATCCGGTGGACCCGACGAAGCCCCTGTTCAGCCGCGACTGCCCCGAGTACGAGATACAGCTCGGCCAGGAGAGCCTGGTGCTCCTCGGCAACCACCTCAAGAGCAAGTCCGGCGACGACCCGGAGCTGCGCCTGGCCCAGGCGGAGCGGGTCGCGGAGATCTACCGGGCCGCGCTGGACCGCACCCCGAACGCCGTGGTCGCGGGGGACCTCAACGACGTCCCGGACAGCAAGCCGGTCGCGGTGCTGCTGGACACCGGTCTGCGCGATGTGATGAGTCACCCCTCCTACCAGGGTGAGCCGGGCACCCACGGCACCTGCCACCAGTCGCGGGACAAGCTCGACTACGTCATGCTGCCGCCCGCGCTGTGGGGGAAGGTGCAGAAGGTGGGCCTGGAGACGCGGGGCATCTTCGCGCACTCGAACCACTTCAAGAGCGTGAAGGCGAAGACCGACGAGGCCTCGGACCACGCCGCGCTCTACGTGGACCTGGACCTGTAGACACGACGGTGCCGGGCCCCGAAGGGACCCGGCACCGTCGAACCGAGCGATCAGCAGCCGAGCAGGCGCCCGGCCAGGTAGCCCTCGATCTGGTCGAGCGACACGCGCTCCTGCTTCATCGAGTCGCGCTCACGGACGGTCACCGCGTTGTCCTCAAGCGTGTCGAAGTCGACGGTGACGCAGTACGGCGTGCCGATCTCGTCCTGACGGCGGTAGCGGCGGCCGATGGCGCCGGCGTCGTCGAACTCGATGTTCCAGTGCTGGCGCAGGGCCTGGGCGAGACCCTTGGCCTTCGGGGACAGCTCCGGGTTGCGGGACAGGGGCAGCACCGCGACCTTCACCGGGGCCAGGCGGTGGTCCAGGCGCAGCACCGTGCGCTTCTCCATCTTGCCCTTGGCGTTCGGCGCCTCGTCCTCGACGTAGGCGTCGAGGAGGAAGGCCAGCATGGTGCGGCCGACACCGGCGGCGGGCTCGATGACGTACGGCGTCCAGCGCTCCCCGGCCTCCTGGTCGAAGTAGGAGAGGTCCTGGCCGGAGGCCTGGCCGTGGGCCGACAGGTCGTAGTCGGTGCGGTTGGCGACACCCTCCAGCTCGCCCCACTCACTGCCGCCGAACCGGAAGCGGTACTCGATGTCGGCGGTGCGCTTGGAGTAGTGGGAGAGCTTCTCCTTGGGGTGTTCGTACCAGCGCATGTTCTCCTCGCGGAGACCCAGGCCCGTGTACCAGGACCAGCGCTGCTCCATCCAGTACTCCTGCCACGTCTCGTCCTCGCCCGGCTTGACGAAGAACTCCATCTCCATCTGCTCGAACTCGCGCGTGCGGAAGATGAAGTTGCCCGGCGTGATCTCGTTGCGGAACGACTTGCCCATCTGGGCGATGCCGAACGGCGGCTTGCGGCGCGAGGTGGTCTGCACCTGGGCGAAGTTGGTGAAGATGCCCTGGGCGGTCTCGGGGCGCAGGTACGCCACGGAGCCGCTGTCCTGGGTCGGGCCGAGGTGCGTCGACAGCAGACCCGAGAACTGCTTGGGCTCGGTGAACTGGCCCTTGTTGCCGCAGTTCGGGCAGTTGATGTCGGCCAGGCCGTTCGCCGGGGCGTGGCCCTTCTTCTCCTCGTAGGCCTCTTCGAGGTGGTCGGCGCGGAACCGCTTGTGACACGAGGTGCACTCGGTCAGCGGGTCCGTGAAGGTGGCGACGTGGCCGGATGCGACCCAGACCTCGGGCGCCAGGATCACGGACGAGTCGATACCGACCACGTCCTCGCGCGACGTCACCATGTAGCGCCACCACTGACGCTTGATGTTCTCCTTGAGCTCGACACCCAGCGGCCCGTAGTCCCAGGCGGCACGCTGGCCGCCGTAGATCTCACTGCAGGGGAATACGAAGCCACGGCGCTTGCTCAGGCTGACGATGGTGTCGATCTTGTCGGCGGCCACGGTGCTCTCTTCATTACGACGACGGCGACGAAGCGAGATGCTTCCAGCGAATGATTCAGGTTACCGGCGCAGGCTCCCCCTCAACCAAATCGGTATCCCTTTAAGGCCTCCCGGGAAGCTTGTTGACAACGGTTTCCGTTTTTGTTGAAAATGAGTGTCATGAACGTACGACGACTCATACCCGCGGCCGCGGCGACCGCGGTCACCGCCCTCGGGCTCGGCACGCTCTCCGCCTGCGCCAATGACAGCGCCGGGGCGGCCCAGACCGACAAGTTCGACGTCGTCGCGTCGTTCTACCCCATGACCTTCCTCGCCGAGCGGATCGGCGGGAGCCACGTCCACGTCACCAATCTCACCTCTCCCGGCCAGGAACCGCACGATCTGGAGCTCAGCCCCCGGCAGATCGTCCGGCTCCAGGAGTCCGACGCGGTGCTCTACCTCAAGGGCCTCCAGCCCTCCGTCGACGACGCGGTGGCCCAGTCCGGGCTCAGGACCCGGGTCGACGCCGCCTCCCTGACCTCGCTGGAGAAGCACGGCACCGAGGTCGGCGGCCACGCGGCCGAGCACGACTCCGGCGAGCACGCATCCGGCGAGCGCGGGGAGGAGGGCGGCAAGGATCCGCACATCTGGCTCGACCCGGTGAAGTACGCCGAGGTCGCCAAGGGCGTCGGCGCGGCCTTCGAGAAGGCGGACCCGGACCACGCCGCCGACTACCGGAAGAACACCGCGGCCCTGGTGAAGCAGCTCGACGACCTGAACACACGCTTCCGGGACGGCCTGGCCGGCACCCGGACCAAGGTCTTCATCACCACGCACGCCGCCTTCGGCTACCTCGCCGAGCGCTACGGCCTCACCGAGGAGGCCATCAACGGCCTCGACCCGGAGTCGGAGCCCAGCGCCGCCCGCGTGCGCGACCTGGAGAAGCTGGCGCGGGCCGACGGCGTCTCCACCGTGTTCTACGAGACGCTCGTCAGCGATGAGACCGCGAAGACCGTCGCCCGGGACGCGCACCTGAAGACGGACGTCCTCGACCCGATCGAGGGCATCACCGACAAGTCCCGGGGCCGGAACTACTTCTCGGTCCAGGAGGCCAACCTCAAGGCCCTGCGGACCGCCCTGGGCACCAAGTGACCGATACGGAGGACGACGTCATGGGCGAGCCCGTCATATCGATGCGCGGGGTCACCGCGGAGCTGGGCTCGCGCCCGGTCCTGCGCGGCATCGACCTGACCGTGCACCGCGGTGAGGTCGTCGCGCTGCTCGGCGCGAACGGCTCCGGCAAGTCGACAGCGATCCGCAGCGTCATCGGCCAGGTGCCGGTCAGCGGCGGTGAGATCGAGCTGTTCGGCACCCCGCGCCGGCGCTTTTGCGACTGGGCGCGCGTGGGGTACGTACCGCAGCGCACCACGGCGGCGGGCGGGGTCCCGGCCACGGTCACCGAGATCGTCTCCGCGGGCCGGCTGTCCCGCACCCGCTTCGGCCTCTTCCGCAAGGCCGACCACGCGGCGGTGCGCCGGGCCCTGGAGCTGGTCGGCATGGCGGACCGGGCCAAGGACTCGGTGAACGCCCTGTCCGGAGGCCAGCACCAGCGTGTGCTGATCGCCCGTGCCCTGGTCGCCGAGCCCGAGCTGCTGATCATGGACGAGCCGATGGCGGGCGTCGACCTGGCCAGCCAGGAGGTGCTCGCGCACACCCTGCGCGAGCAGGTCTCGGCCGGTACGACGGTGCTGCTCGTCCTGCACGAACTGGGTCCGCTGGAGCCCCTGATCGACCGGGCGGTCGTGCTGCGCGACGGCTGCGTCCTGCACGACGGCCCGCCCCCGAAGGCGGTGGGCCAGCACGCCCTGCCCGGTCACGACCACGTACATCCGCACGACGCCTCGGGCGCCGAACCGATCCGCACGGGACTGCTGAGCTGATGGACTTCCTGAACTACGCCTTCATGCAGCGGGCGCTCGTCTCCGCCCTCCTGGTCGGCATCACCGCCCCCGCCGTCGGCATCTACCTGGTCCAGCGCCGCCAGGCCCTGATGGGCGACGGCATCGGCCACGTGGCCATGACCGGCGTCGGCCTCGGCTTCCTGCTGTCCACGTCGCCGGTGTGGATGGCGACGGCGGTCGCCGTGCTCGGCTCGGTGCTGATGGAGCTGATCCGCTGGTACGGCAAGACCCGCGGCGACATCGCCCTCGCGATGCTCTTCTACGGCGGCATGGCCGGCGGCGTGATGCTGATCAACCTCGCGGGCGGCTCCAACGCGAACCTGTCGTCGTACCTCTTCGGCTCGCTCTCCACCGTGTCGCAGTCCGAGGTGACGGCGATCTGCGTGCTCGCGGCCTTCGTCCTGCTGGTCACGCTGGGCCTGCGCCGACAGCTGTTCGCGGTCAGCCAGGACGAGGAGTTCGCGCGGGTGACCGGCCTGCCGGTGCGGGCCCTGAACCTGCTGACGGCCGTCACGGCGGCGGTGACGGTGACCGTCGCGATGCGCGTGGTCGGACTGCTGCTGGTGTCCGCGCTGATGGTGGTGCCGGTGGCGGCGGCCCAGCAGCTCAGCCGCAGCTTCACCGCCACGTTCGCGATCGCGGTCGCCATCGGCGTGACGGTCACCGTCAGCGGCACGATCACCTCGTACTACCAGTACGTGCCGCCCGGCGCGACGATTGTGCTGCTGACCATCGGCGCGTTCCTCGTGCTGACGGCACTGGCCACTCCGCTGGCCCGGCGGCGCGCCCGCGCGGCCGCCGCGGCACGGCCCGCCGGGGACCCCGCGGAGTGCTCGATTCCGGCCACCCGGGGGGCCACCGACGAGGTCGGCGTCTGACCGCGTCGGGCGCGGGCTGGCACAATGGCCCGGCAGACGCAGACGCGAGCCGTGCCAGACGAAGGAGGCAACCGGTGACGACCGCTGGACCGCCCGTGAAGGGCCGTGCGACCCGCCAGCGGGCAGCCGTGGCTGCGGCCCTGGACGAGGTCGACGAGTTCCGCAGCGCGCAGGAACTCCACGACATGCTCAAGCACAAGGGCGACTCGGTCGGCCTGACCACGGTCTACCGCACCCTCCAGTCCCTCGCCGACGCCGGCGAGGTCGACGTCCTGCGTACCTCCGACGGCGAGTCCGTCTACCGCCGCTGCTCCACCGGCGAACACCACCACCATCTCGTCTGCCGCAGCTGCGGCAAGGCCGTCGAGGTCGAGGGTCCCGCGGTGGAGACCTGGGCGGAGGCGATCGCCGCGGAGCACGGCTACGTCAACGTGGCGCACACCGTGGAGATCTTCGGCACCTGCGCGGACTGCGCCTGTTCCGGGAGCTGACGCTCAGACCTCTGACGCTCAGACCCGGGTCAGATTGCGGTCGAGGATCTCCCGCAGTCGGTCCGCGTCGGCCGGGTTGGTCAGGCCGCGCTTGGGCAGCACGCTGAAGCAGGTGGCGTTCTTGTCGTCGCTGAAGGTGAAGAAGGCGTCCTCGGTCTCCCGGTAGCGCGGCTGGGCGACCCAGTTGACCGACGCCGTGCTGTTGTCGGTGGCCATCGTCATCCCGGCGTCCGTGACGGTCATGCGGTGCACCCCGTTGCGGGCGACGACCTGCATGAGCCGACGGGCCTGCCACCGGGGCAGGGAGAGCAGCATGAGCACGGCCAGAGGCAGGTAGAGCAGCAGGAACCAGTCGGCCTTTCCGCCGGCCGCCACGACCCCCATGCTCAGCACCCAGGTGGCGGCCAGCACGACCAGGGCCGCCCTGCGGATCCGCCCCGACCGGTTGAACCGCCTGCGCTCCCGCAGTGCCGCCACGAAGTCCCCCGCGACCGGCTGGTACGCCAGCTCGACCACGCCCTGTTCGGCATCCCGCCCCATGTCCATGACCATGAGGCGGGATCGTACCGTCAGCTTTCAGCCACGCCCGAAGCAGCGCTCCAGCTCGTCCAGGTCGTAGAACTTGCTGCCCTTCGCGATCGGACGGCAGCCCGCCCTGAAGGCCGTCAGCCGCCGCTCCATGCGCAGGGCCGTGTCCCTCAGCTCCTGCTTGCCGCGGCCGCTGAGGTTGCCGTAGCCGACCTTGGCCATGGCGTCCAGCAGGGCACGCACGCGCGGCCCGAACTCCTCGCCCCTGCGGGTGAGTTGACCCTGCTCCTGGGCCTTGTCCCAGAGCGCTGGGATCAGGTCGCCGTCCTCGCTGTCGGTGGCGGCACGCGAGCCGTGCCGGGAGACGTCCTCGGTGAAGACGGGCGTGTAGCCGGCCGGGGGCCGCTGGTAGGTGCGCGGGTTCTGCTCCGGCGCGTAGGGCGCCTTGGTGCCGTAGGAGTCCCGGTGCGCGGGACCGTCGGACGCGTGGGCCGGCAGCGCGGTGAGCAGCAGGGCGCCGAGGGCGAGGACAGGCGTGCGACGTCTCATGAGTCCCGCATCCTCGGCGGTCCGCGTGAACCACCGATGGCTAAGACGTGGCGTCACCCTTCATCGCGGCTTCCATGGCGAGGAGTTCCTCGTTCGGGACGGCCCCGCCGAAGCGGCGGTCGCGGGAAGCGAACTCGATGCAGGCCCGCCACAGGTCGCGGCGGTCGAAGTCCGGCCACAGCACGTCCTGGAAGACCATCTCGGCGTACGCGCTCTGCCAGAGCAGGTAGTTGGAGGTGCGCTGCTCGCCGCTGGGGCGCAGGAACAGGTCCACGTCCGGCATGTCCGGGTAGTACATGTACTTCTGCAGTGTCTTCTCGTTGACCTTGGACGGGTCGAGACGGCCCGCCTTCACGTCCTCGGCCAGCGCCTGCGCGGCGTCGGCGATCTCCGCGCGGCCGCCGTAGTTCATGCAGAAGTACAGGGTGAGCAGGTCGTTGCCCTTGGTCTGCTCCTGGGCGACCTGGAGTTCCTTGGCGACCGACTTCCACAGCTTGGGCATCCGGCCCACCCAGCGCACCCGGATGCCGAGTTCGTCGAGCTGGTCGCGGGTCTTGCGGATGAAGTCGCGGTTGAAGTTCATCAGGAAGCGGACCTCGTCGGGCGAGCGCTTCCAGTTCTCGGTGGAGAAGGCGTACAGGGAGATGTTGCGGACGCCGACCTCGATCGAGCCCTGGAGGACGTCGAGCACGCGCTCGGCGCCGACCTTGTGGCCCTCGGTGCGCGGCAGCCCGCGCTCCTTGGCCCAGCGGCCGTTGCCGTCCATGACGATCGCCACATGGCTCGGGACGAGCTCGCCCGGCAGCTTCGGTGCGCGGGCGCCCGACGGGTGCGGCTCCGGCGCCTTGTACTCGCGGCGCTGGCGTCCCAGGATCCCGCGTACGACCATGAGCTTCTCGTCTCCTTCTACGACTTTTCCACGTACCGAAGAGAGCGCAGTCCGCGCTCCAGATGCCAGTGCAGGTAGGCGGACACCAGCCCGCTGCCCTCCCGGACGTACCGCGCCTCGCACGCGTCCGCCGTCTCCCAGTCTCCCGTAAGCAGCGCGCCGAGCAGCAGCAGGGTCTGCGGGGAGGGGACGACGCTGCCGGGCACCCGGCAGTCGACGCACACGGAGCCGCCGGAGGCGACCGAGAAGAACTTGTTGGGGCCGGGCATGCCGCACTTCGCGCAGTCGCCGAAGCTGGGGGCGTAGCCGTTGACGGCGAGGGAGCGCAGCAGGAAGGCGTCGAGGACGAGGTGCGGGGCGTGCTCGCCACGGGCGAGGGTGCGCAGGGCGCCGACGAGCAGCAGGTACTGCTGGACGGCCGGCTCGCCCTCGTGGTCGGTGAACCGCTCCGCGGTCTCCAGCATGGCGGTGCCGGCGGTGTAGCGGGCGTAGTCGGTGACGATGCCGCCGCCGTACGGGGCTATGGTCTCGCTCTGCGTGCACAGCGGCAGACCGCGCCCCACCAGCTCGCTCCCCCGGGCGAAGAACTGCACGTCGACATGGGAGAAGGGCTCCAGCCGCGCCCCGAACTTCGACTTGGTCCGCCGTACACCCCGCGCCACGGCCCGTACCCGCCCGTTTCCGCGCGTGAGCAGCGTGATGATCCGGTCCGCCTCACCCAGCTTCTGGGTGCGCAGCACAATGCCGTCGTCCCGGAAAAGACTCATGCGTCCATTCTCGCGTACGAAGTCAGCGGGCGTGGTCGGGCTGGTAGATGGCATCCCAGGGGGCGAGGTTCCAGGGGCTGGCCCGGTTCGCCGGATCGAGCAGGGACCGCAGGTGCGCGTCGGCGGTGGCCTGGGGTGCGGGAAAGCCGGCGTCCTCGGTGCCGCGCAGCCCGTCGCGCCACACCTTGCGCCCCAGCAGATAGTGATCGGCGTACTCCTGCCATGAGGCGTACGTCCCCGCCACCGCCGGCACGATGCTCTTCAGCGCGGTCCAGGCCTCGTGCTCCGTGATCCTCCCGCAGGCGAAGCCGCGCCGGGTGATGTCGACGTACAGGGCGGCGTCCCAGGCCAGCGGTGCCACGCCGAGGAGCTGCTGGGCGCGGGCCCGGTAGCCGGTGCGTGCCAGCCCGTCGAGCCGGCCGACGAGCTTCTCGCGCGAGGTGATCTCCCACTGGTCGGCCAGCCAGCGCCGGGCGCTGTCGTCGTCGATCCGCGTGAACGGGTACAGGGTGCTCCGGGAGGCGCCACGGTCGTGGCTCACCGGCGCGCTCAGTGACACCATCCACAGCTGGTGCCTCGTGAGCGGGACGGGGTACCGCCGCGCGGCCTTGGGTTTCCTCCACTCTCGCAGTCTCGTCAGCGCCATGAGCCCGCACCCTACGTCAAGGGACCTCGCCCCGACTGCGGGCGTTGGCGTGGGCGGTGGCCGCGCTCAGCCGCTCCGCCGGGGTGGCGGGCCGGACGGCCTCCGGCCGGGCGTCCCACTCCCGCCCGCCGCCGTACGGCCTCAGCTGCACGTACGGCCCCTCGTGGCCCATCACGAGGCCCAGTCTTCCGGTGAGGGTGTCGACGGCGTAGGAGCCGAGCGGGAGGTTCATCACGTTCACGTTCACCTCGGTCCCCGCCCGCCACGACTTTCACGCTTCGCCTCCCTCCAGTGGCCCTGTGTCACTAGACTCCGCGCCTCGGGAAACACTCCCTCGGTGCAACTCCGGCCCCCGGGCAACCGAATCCGCCGAACCGGTGGTCTGGTGGGCGAGGGGGTGGCCGATGCAGGCCGAACATGAGGCCCAGTTCCAGGAATTCGTCAGAGCGCGGTGGTCGCATCTGGTGCGGACCGCCTATCTGCTCACCGGCGACCGGCATCATGCCGAGGACCTGACGCAGACCGCGTTGGCGAAGGCGTACCGGTCGTGGCGGCGGGTGGCGCGCAGCGACCATCCGGAGGCGTACGTCCGCCGGATCCTGGTCAGCTGCAACAGCGACCGGTTCCGCAAGCGGCGGGTCACGGAGGCGCTGACCGCCGCGCCGCCGGAACGGGCGGGGCACGAGGACGCGGTGGCCCGGGCCGACGAGCGCAGCACGCTGATGACGGCGCTGGCCGGGCTGCCGCCCAAGCAGCGGGCGGTGGTGGTCCTGCGCTACTGGGAGGACCTGTCCGAGGGCGAGGTGGCCGAGGCGCTCGGCTGCTCCACCGGGACGGTCAAGAGCCAGGCGTCCAAGGGCCTGGCCAAGTTGCGTACGTTTCCGGGGCTCGCCCGGGCGATGGACGGGCCCGGCCGCGACCACGCGGCATCCGCCGGGCAGGGAGGCAGCAGATGAGCGACGAGAAGCACGGCGAGGGAGCCGAGCCGGAGGGCGACTTCGAGGAACGGCTGCGGGAACTGCTCGCCGAGGACGCCTACACGGTCCGGCCCGCGCCGGCGCCGTACCCCACGATCCGGCGGCAGGGCGTGACGGAGCGGCGGCAGCGCGCCGCCCTGGCCGGGGCCGTGGTGCTGGCGCTGGCCGCGGTGCCGGTGGGCGCGTACGCGGTGAGCGGGGGCGGTACGAGCGGTTCGCCCGCCGCGCCGAAGCCGTCCGTCCGGGTCAGCCGGGACACGCCGGGCCCCATGCCCTCGGCCACGGCGTCGGCCACGCCCGACCTGCCCGCGCCGCCCGCCACCGCCGGCCAGCTCCTGGACGGGATCACCTTCGGGCAGGCCTCGGACGGGCTGACGAAGTGCCTCGCCTACGACAGGGCGAACAAGCCCAAGCACACGAACGGCAGCCCCGTGTCCCCGTCCGCCGACCTGGGCAGGCCCTCCGCCTACCGGATCATCCTGGCGATGCGCAGCACCGGCGACTCGAACGCCCCCGGCGACGGGATGTACGTCGTCGCGGTGCGGGAGAAGCCGCAGCAGACCCGGCTGATCTGCACCATCAGGGACGGCGAGACCCAGGGCCTGAACGCCGGCGGCGGCGACTTCGACGGCACCGCGCCCGTCGCGCCCGACATCAACAGCGGCAAGCTCTACCAGCAGTCCTTCCTCGACAAGGGCCACTGGAAGCTGCCGTTCCGCTGGGGGGTCGTCGGCGGCGTGCGCCCGTCGGTGGCGAAGCTGACGGTGTCGTACGGCGACGGCGTCGCCGAGGCGACCCTGGATCATGGCTGGTTCGTCGCCACCGGCCAGTTGCACCAGCAGGTCACCAAGGCCCCGCGCCTCAAGGGGTACGACAGCGGCGGCAAGCTGGTCTACGACTCCGACCAGGACCGGACCTACGAGAAGACGCTGCCGTAGGCCCCGGGGATCCCGGCATCCCGGCATCTCACCCCACCCCGCGTGATTCCTGGGCCGAGCGGGCCTCGATGCCGCGGAAGTGGACCGTCATCGCGCGCTGCGCGCCCGCCACGTCGCGGGCGCGCAGCGCCGTCACGATGTCACGGTGGCGGCGGACCGTGACCTCGGGTGCCGGGTCGTCGGTCCATCCCCGGGCGCCCGCGACCCGGCTGAACACGGTCCAGAACGCCCCGAGCAGCTGCGGCACCAGCGCGTTGCCGAGCGGGGCGTAGAGCAACTCGTGGAACTCCCGGTCGAGTTCGGGAAAGGGCCGCCCGGCCCGGCCCGACTCCTCCATCCGGGTCACCACCGACTCCAGGACGTCCAGCTCCGCCTCGGTCGCCGAGGCCGCGACCCGGCGGATCAGCCCCTCCTCCAGCACCTCACGGACCTGGAGGATCTCGGCCAGGGCGCCCGCGTCGTCGCCCTGCCGGGCCAGCGTGCGGAAGGTCAGGCCGTCGACCAGGGGGGTGAGGGAGGCCTGGCCGACATAGGTGCCGTAGCCGTGCCGGATCTCGACGATGTCGAGGGCCTGGAGCGCCTTGAGGGCCTCGCGGACGGAGTTGCGGCTGACGCCGAGGTCCTCCATCAGCTCCGTCTCCGTGGGCAGGGGCGCACCGGGCCCCAGCTTGCGGTCGAGGATCAGTTGTATGACCGCACGCTGTATCCGGATGTTCCTGGGCTCCCCGGCGGGCATGCGCCGCATCGTACGCGCGCTGGACGTCCTACGTCCCATGTCCCGGGCCGACCTGCGCCAACTCCCGTCATTGTCAAGCCATTTCACTACGCCGTTGGTGCGACCTGTGGCGGCTACGCCATTCGTGTGCGATCCCTTGACCACCCCCACGGCCGCTCCTATGGTCGCGCTGACCGACAGGACGTAGGACGTCGTATCTCCCCCGCATCTCCTGGTATCTCCTGGTATCTCCTCAGCACCATCTCCACCCTCACCCCTTCCGGATCCCTCGCTGGAGGAACCGTGCGCGACGACGTGACCCACGACGTGCCGGCGTTGCACCGCCGGTCGCTCCTGAAGTACACCGGCGCACTGGGCGCGGCCGCCGCGCTCGCCCCCTCGTTGGCGGCCTGCTCGTCCGGGCCGGAGTCCACGAACGACACCGGCGGCGCGGGCGGCGGCAAGGGCCGCACGCTGACCGCGGTGATCGGGTACGGCAATGACGGCAGCTGGGATCCGACGCAGACGGCGTCCGCCTTCGCCATGGCCGGCAACAACCACATCTACGAGGGCCTGCTGGACACCGACCCGATCTCCCGGCAGCCGTACGCGGCGCTGGCGACACAGGTGCCGGCCGACCTCAATGCCACCAGCTGGAAGTTCACGCTGCGCGCGGGCGCCAGGTTCCACGACGGCAAGCCGGTCACCGCCGACGACGTCGTCTTCGTCTTCGACCGGATCCTCGACCCGAACACCCAGACCCTGGCCAAGGGGTTCTTCGCGAGCTGGCTGAAGGAGGTCCGGAAGATCGACGCGCAGAACGTCGAACTGGTGCTCAAGTTCCCCTTCCCCGAGGGGATCTCCCGGCTCACCCTCGCGAAGATCATGCCGAAGCACGTGTTCTCCAAGCCCGGCGCCTGGGACGACGCGATCAAGGGGCTCGCGGTCGGCTCGGGGCCGTACCGCCAGACGGCGCACCACCCGAAGTCCAACACCACCTTCGAGGCGTTCGCCGACTACAACGGTCCGCGCCGGCCCGCCTTCAAGAAGATGAACTGGCTGACGATCGTCGACGCGGCGCCCCGCGTGGCGAAGATCTCCGGGTCCGACGCGGGCGCGCAGATCGCCGACAACATCCCGTACGCCAACATCGGGCAGTTGGAGAGCGGCGGGATGACGGTCGCGGGCGGGGCCGGGATGAACAACCTGTTCCTGATGTTCAACACCCAGCACCAGCCGTTCGACGACGTGCGGGTGCGGCAGGCGCTGCACTACGCCATCGACACCGAGAAGATGGTGCAGGTGGCGCTGAAGGGGCACGGCAAGCCGTCGTCGTCGTTCCTCAACGAGGCCAATCCCGCCTACCGGCGGGCCAAGACGGTCTACGACTACGACCCCGACAAGGCGAAGGCGCTGCTGAAGGCGGCCGGGGTCAGCGGGCTGAAGATCGAGATCCTCGCGGTGAACGTCAGCTGGATCGTCGACTGCCTGCCGACCATCAAGTCGTCCTGGGACGCGATCGGCGTGCGGACCACCCTGTCCCCGCAGGAGACCACGGCCGTCTTCACCAAGATGGACCAGAAGCAGGACTACCAGGTCGTGGCCGCCGCCTCGAACCCCAACCAGTTCGGCCTCGACGCCGACCTGATCATGCACTACAACTACGGCCCGCAGAACCTGTGGATGCAGTACGCCCGCTGGGCCGGCGACCCCGTCGCCAAGCAGCTCTTCAAGGACATGGACCGGGCCACCCAGGAGCCGGACGCCGAGAAGAAGAAGGCGATGATCCAGGACTACATCGACGTCGTCGCCGAGCAGGCCGTGCTCTACCCGGTCGTGCACAACGAGCTGATGACCGCCTGGGACCCGAAGAAGCTCAGCGGGATAAGGCCACAGCCGTACCCGGGGATCAATCTGCTCCAGGCCAAGTGGGTCTGAACCGACGGGAGTTGACAATACGTGGTCGCCGTCGTCCGGATCCTGCTGCGCCGCGTCACCCTGCTGGTGCCGCTGATGCTCGGCATCGTGCTGTTCGTGTTCCTGGTGATGCGGTTCTCGGACGTGGACCCGGCGTCCGCGTTCTTCCAGGGCGCCAACCCGACGCCCCAGCAGTTGCACGACTTCCGGGAGCGCAACGGCCTGCTCGATCCGCTCCCGGTCCGCTACGTCGACTTCGTCGGCGACCTGCTCCACGGTGACATGGGCACCAGTGCCCTGACCCGGGCGCCGGTCGTCGAGCAGGTCACCACCGCGCTGCCGCTCACGCTCCAGCTGACCTTCCTGGGGCTCGGCATCGCGGTGGTGCTCTCGCTGGTCGGCGGTGTGACCGCGGCGATCTACCGGGACCGGCTGCCCGACCAGATCATCCGGGTCGTCTCGCTGACCGGGGTCGCGGCCCCCGGCTTCTGGCTCGCGCTGCTGATGATCCAGTACCTGGCGGTGGACCAGGGCTGGTTCCCGACCGGCGGCTACATCAACCCGGCCGACTCCTTCACCGGCTGGCTGAAGACGATGACCCTGCCCGCGTTCGCCCTCTCCCTGCCGGTGGCCGCCCAGCTGACCCGGATCGTGCGCACCTCGGTGGTGGAGGAGCTGGACAAGGACTACGTCCGCACCGCGATCGGCAGCGGGCTGCCGCCGCGCGTGGTGGTGGGCCGCAACGTGCTGCGCAACGCACTCATGAACCCGCTGACCGTGCTCGGTCTGCGCGTCGGCTATCTGCTGGGCGGCGCGGTGGTCATCGAGACGATCTTCTCGCTGCCCGGCATGGGCAAGCTGATGATCGACGCGGTGAAGAACGGCGACCCGGCGGTCGTCCAGGGTGTCGTCCTGACCACGGCGATCGGGTTCGTCGTCGTCAACCTCGTCATCGACATCCTCTATCTCCTGGTCAACCCGCGACTGAGGGACGCGAGCTGATGGACACGCGGAAGAACCTCACCGGGCGCCTGTCCCGGCCCGGCGTCCGGCTGCGCGGCTGGCGCCGGCTGCCGCCGCTGTCGAAGACGGCGGTCTGCTTCCTCGCCGTCGTCGCGCTGACGGCCCTGCTCGCGCCGGTCCTCGCCCCGGACGACCCGTTGGACCAGCAGACGCCGGTGGACGGCACCGGGCACCCGTCCGCCGACCACTGGATGGGGCAGGACAGCCTCGGCCGGGACATCCTCAGCCGGCTGATGTATGGGGCCCGCTGGTCGCTGGCCATCGGGCTCGGCGCGACGGTGCTCGCCCTCGTCGTGGGGGCGCTGATCGGGGCGGTGGCGGCCACCTCACGCAAGGCCGTCGACGAGACGCTGATGCGCTGCCTGGACGTGGTGATGGCGTTCCCGGGCATCGCGCTGGCCGCCGTGCTCGTCGCCGTCTTCGGCGGCGGCATCACCGTACTGATCTGTGCCATCGCGTTCCTGTTCACCCCGCCGGTGGCCCGGGTCGTACGGGCGAACGTGCTCGACCAGTACGGCGAGGACTACGTCACCGCGGAACGCGTGATCGGCGCCCGCACCCCGCACATCGTGCTGCGGCACGTGGCCGTCAACTGCGCGGCCCCCGTCCTGGTGTTCTGCACGGTCCAGGTCGCCGAGGCCATCGTGTTCGAGGCGTCGCTGTCCTTCATCGGCGCCGGCGTGCGGCCGCCCGACCCGTCGTGGGGCAGCGTCATCGCCGACGGCAAGAACATGGTGCTGACCGGCGGCTGGTGGGCCACCGTGTTCCCCGGACTGCTGATGCTGGTGACCGTCCTGTCGCTGAACATACTGTCCGAGGGCGTCTCCGACGCGTGGGCGGCCCCGGCGGCCCGGGACGTGGAGGCGCGGGAGGACGACGACCGCCTGGAGGCGCCGCGGCCGGGCAGCGGCGAGGTGCTCCCACTGACCGGGCTGACGCAGGCCGCCCAACGGCTGCGCGCCCGGGCCCGGCCGCTGCCCGACCCGGGCGCGCAGCCGG
>NZ_JBSHAQ010000046.1:0-80632 GCF_053611585.1 Streptomyces sp. NPDC054794
CGACTGCCGACTGCCGACTGCCGACTGCCGACTGCCGACTGCCGACTGCCGACTGCCGACTGCCGACTGCCGACTGCCGACTGCCGACTGCCGACCGCCTTTCGCGTGGCGTCGGCGTCAGCGGCGGGCCGTCACCGTGCCCTCCACGGCGAACAGTTGCTCCTCCACATGGTCGAGCGCGAGCCGCAGGGCGCCCGTGGCCACGGCCGCCTCGCCGAGCAGGGAGAGGGCGACCTTCGGCGGGCGCAGGCAGTAGCGGGCGAGTTCGTTGCGCAGGGGTTCCAGGACGCCGTCCAGCCCGGCCGCCCAGCCGCCGACGACGACCAGCTCCGGGTCGAGGGCCAGCACCAGGGCCGCCACGTCGTGGACCAGGCGCTGGATGAACCGCTCGACGGCGGCGCGGGCCCGCTGGTCGCCCTCGCGCGCGAGCGCGAACACCTCCGCGACCGCCTGTTCGTCCAGCGGGTGCAGCGGCTCGTCCGTGGTGGACAGCAGCGTCTCCGGAGTCACCTCCCGGCCCAGCAGATGGAGCGCGCCGATCTCCCCGGCCGCCCCGCCGTACCCCCGGTGCAGCCGTCCGCCGATCAGCGAACCGGCGCCCGGGCTCAGCCCCGCCAGTACGAACACGATGTCGTCCGACTCGGTCGCCACGCCCTTCCAGTGTTCGGCGACGGCCGCGGCGTTGGCGTCGTTCTCGACCAGCACCGGGCACTTGAAGGAGCGGCTGAGCCGTTCCCCGAGCCTGAGGCCCGTCCACTGGGGGAGCGCGGTGCCCAGCCGCACGGTGCCGTCGGCCTCGACGATCCCCGGCGTACCGACGCCCACCGCGCGCAGCGAGCCGCGCGCGACCCCGGCCCGGCGCAGCAGTTCGGCGACCGCGGTGCGCAGCCGTTCGAGACGCTCGTCCGCGTCGGCGGTCTCGTCGACGTCCTTGGCCTGCGCGCCCAGGACCCGTCCGTCCAGGTCCGAGAGCAGCGCGGCCACGCGGTGTGCGCCGATCTCCAGGCCCAGCAGATGGCCGGCCTCGGCCCGGAACCGGAACCGCCGCGCGGGCCGCCCCTGACGCCGGGTCGCGCCCTCCTCGGCCGCCGTCTCGACGACCAGCCCGGCCTCGATGAGGCCCTCGACGACGCCCTCGACGGTCGGCCGGGACAGTCCGGTCACCCGGGTGATCTCGGTGAGCGTCGCGCAGTCCGTGGCACGCAGCGCGTGCAGCACCACCGCGGAATTGATCCTTCGCAGCAGCGAGGGATCCCCGCCGGTCAGCCGCCCCACCGTCCGTCCTCCCAGCTCGTGCGCGTGTTGGGCGGATCGTACTCGGCGTGACGTGCCCCGGCGAGTGCCGGGCGCCCGGGACCCGTCCGGCCTTCCGGATCGTTCCCGGGATCACCCGGGGGCGACGAAGCCCGACTGATACGCCGCGATCACCGCCTGCGTCCGGTCCCGCGCCCCGAGCTTCGCCAGGACGGCGCTGACGTGCGACTTCACCGTCTCCGTGCCGACGAACAGCTGGTCCGCGATCTCCGCGTTCGACAGCCCCCGGGCCATGAGCCGCAGCACTTCCGCTTCCCGCTCGGTCAGCCGCGCCCGCTCCAGCGCGGCGCGCGCCGCCCGGTTGCCGTCGCCCTCGCCCTCGCCGTACCGGGCGGCAAGTTGCCGTACCGAGGCGGGGAACAGCAGTGACTCGCCCTCGGCGACCAGCCGGACCGCGTGCACGACCTCCGCGGGCCGCGCCCGCTTCAGCAGGAACCCGTCGGCGCCCGCCCGCAGCGCCTCGTACACGTACTCGTCGTTCTCGAACGTGGTCACCACGAGGATCTTCGGCGGCTCGTCGACGGTGCGCAGCACCGCGCGCGTGGCCTCGATCCCGTCCAGCAGGGGCATCCGTACGTCCATGGCGACCACATCGGGCCGCAGCTGCCGGACCAGCGGGATCACGGCGGCTCCGTCGGCCGCCTCACCGACCACCTCGATGTCGGACTGGGCCTCCAGCACGGCCCGCAGACCGGCGCGGACCAGGGGTTCGTCGTCGACGAGGAGAACGGTGACCGGCATCCGGCCAGCGTAGATCAGGCGAGCGGCAACTCGGCGCGCACATGCCAGTCGTCCGCGTCCGGCCCGGTCCGCGCGCGGCCGCCGAGCAGGGCTGCGCGCTCACGTATGCCCCGCAGCCCGCTGCCCCGCCCCGGACCGGGCACGGGAGCCGTCAGCGGATTGCGCACCTCCAGGCCGAGCAGGCCGTCGCCGACCCTGACGCGGACGGTCACCGGCACGGGCCCCGCGTGCCGCAGCACATTGGTGAGCGCCTCCTGGAGGATGCGGTAACCCTCGCGGGAGACCGGGCCCGGCACCGTCTCCAGGGGGCCGGTCACCTCGGCGTCCACCGTGGCGCCGGAGGCCCGTGCCGACTCCAGCAGCCGGTCGGCGTCGGCCAGCGTCGGGCGGCCGCTCGCCGGGCGCTCCGACTCCCGCAGGACGCCGAGCACCCGCTCCAGGTCCTCCAGGGCGGCCCGCCCCGTCTCCTCGATGGCACCGAGGGCCCGGTCCGTGAACTCCGGGTTGCCCGCCGCCCGCGCCGCGCCCGCCTGCACGACCGCCACGGTCAGCGCGTGCCCGATGGAGTCGTGCAGTTCACGGGCGATACGGGTGCGTTCCAGGAGTTGCTCGGTGCGCTCCTCAAGGGCGGCCATCCGCTCGGCGGCGGACGGGCCGAGCAGTCCCCGCGCGAGGGCGGTGACCAACGCGCCGAGACCGACCACGACTGCGTAGTACGCCACCAGTGGCAGCGGGATCAGCAGGGCGTACGCCCAGTGCGGCTCGGTCCGCCCGACCAGCGGAACGTCGGCCGAGGCGTGGCCCGCGGCGAGCCGGGCCAGTTCGTACACCAGCCCCGGCAGCCACACCGTGGCGAACACGGCGGCCGCCCCCAGGACCATCCGTGCCTCCAGCCACACCACTGTGCGCAGCCGGTCCCGCCAAGAGGCCGACGGGGTCACGGAGATGCCCGGCTCCTCCTCGCCCGGTGTGAGCAGGAGCCGCGCCTGAACCCCCTCGCCCATGCGCACGGCGGGCACGAGGCCGGCCGGGACCAGCACGAGCGCGGGCACCCACGGAGTCGACATGTCGATGAACATCCACATGCTGACGACGAGCATCGGCACCCACAGGTGCAGCAGGCGCGTGTACGTCGTCCCCCGCAGCAGCGGGCGCAGGAAGCGGACCATTCGGCCATCGTCGCAGGTCCCACCGACAACCGGCCTCCCCCGGGCGGGGGAGGAGATCTCCTCCCGCGGGGGAGGAGCCAACGCCCCCGGGACGCCAGGGTGTTGCCATGACCAGCATCGACGTACGCGACCTCACCAAGGAGTACGGCGGCCGACGCGCCGTGGACCGGCTCACCTTCCGGGTCCGCCCCGGCCGGGTCACCGGCTTCCTCGGCCCCAACGGCGCCGGGAAGTCCACGACCCTCCGGCTCGCCCTCGGACTCGACCGGCCGACCTCCGGGACCGCCACGATCGGCGGCCGCCCCTACACAGCGCTCCGAGAACCCCTGCGCCACGTGGGCGCCTTGCTCGACGCCCAGGCGGCGCACGGCTCCCGCACCGGACGCGACCACCTGCGCGCCCTGGCCGCGAGCAACCGCATCCCGCGCGAACGGGTCGAGGCGGTACTGGAGGAGACCGGGCTCGCCCCGGCCGCGCGGCGGCGGGTGCGGACGTACTCCCTGGGCATGCGCCAGCGGCTCGGCATCGCCGCCGCCCTGCTCGGCGACCCCGCCGTGGTCGTGCTCGACGAGCCCTCCAACGGCCTCGACCCCGAAGGCATCGTCTGGATCCGCCGGTTGCTCCGCAGGCTGGCCACGGAAGGGCGCACCGTCCTGGTCTCCAGCCATCTCATGAACGAGACCGCGTCCTTCGCCGACCACCTGGTCGTCCTCGGACGCGGACGCCTGCTCGCCGACACCCCGATCCGGGACTTCATCCACGCGCGTGTACGGCCCGGTGTGCGGATCCGCACGACCGACGGCACCGCCCTCACCGCCCTGCTCGCCCGCCACGGATACGACGCCGTCCCGACCGAGGACCGGGGGTGGACGGTGCCGGACGCGCGCGTGGAGGACATCGGCCGCCTCATGTCCGAGGCGGGTGTGCCCGTACTCGAACTCGCCGCGGAGGAGGCCACCTTGGAACAGGCCTACCTCGATCTGACGTCCGCCGAGGCCGAGTTCGCCGCACAGCCCCAGGAGGCCTGACCATGTCCTTCACGCCCCTCCTCCGGTCCGAGTGGATCAAGATCCGCACACTGCGGTCGCTCGTCGGCAGTCTCGGCGCGGTCCTGCTCGCCACCGTCGCCTTCTCCGCGCTCGGCGCGGCCGGCACCGACGGCACCGACCCCCTGTTCTCCGCGTTCTTCGGCGTCAGCTTCGGGCAGATCGCGGCCATCGCGTTCGGGGCGACGGCCGTCTCGTCCGAGTTCCACGGCGGCGCCCTGCGCCTGACGCTGTCCGCGGTCCCCGACCGGCGCCGGTGGTTCGCGGCCAAGGCCACGGCGATCGGCGTGCCGGTGCTCGCCGTCGGCCTGCTCACCGGCCCGGTGACCCTCGCCGTGGCCAGAGGCGTGTCCGGCGCGACGGCGCCGACCTGGGCCGAGGGGCTGCGCGGCACGCTCGGCTGCGCCCTCTACCTGACCCTGATGGCCTTGTTCGCGGCGGGAGTCGCGGCTGTCCTGCGCAGCGGTGTGGCGACGCTGAGCACGCTGATCCCCTTCCTGCTGATCGTGTCGTTCGTCATCGGCGACATGTCCGGCGGCGTCGCCGACTTCCTGCCCGACCGGGCGGGCCAAGTGGCGCTGCACAGCTCCTGGGACGGCACCCTGGGCCCATGGACCGGGCTTGCCGTGACCGCGCTGTGGGCGGCGGCCGCGCTGCTCGCGGGAGCCTGGAGCGTGCGGCGACGGGATGCTTGACGCCCCGCCAAATGTCAGTGGCGCCCGCTTTACTGGATCACATGGACATCGCGAAGTGCCTGACCCTCATCGACCTGCTGTGCGCCCGGGAGTTCCCCGCGGCGCACGGCAGGACGGAGCACGGCGAGAGCGGGCCCGGATACCACATAGCCGAATTACACACGAGCGCCGAGTTCTGGGAGGACGACGGCACGGAACGCGAGGAGACGGCAGCGCAGTACGAGATCGACCGGGACGGCCTCGGCGAGCGGTTCACGGACCGCTGGGGGCCGGCGGAGGCCATCAGCCTCCACAGCGTCCACGTGCGGACCATGGACGGGGAGGACATCGAGCAGCCGTGGGCCGGCCTGTCCGGGCACGTGCCGGACGTCCAGCTGTGGCGGGTGCCCGAATCGGGCCGGTGGGTCGCCCTCGGGGTCTCCCAGTGGGGCAAGGAGCTGCCCTTTCAACTCCTCGGGATCGTCACGGAGACCGACCCGCCGTGACCGTCCTCGCCCGCCGCCTCGCGCAGCCGGGCGTACTCCTCGGCCATCGTCGCCGCCGTCCAGTGGGCGTTCAGTCCGCTGGGATTGGGCAGCACCCACACGCGCGTGTCCCCGATCGTCCCCTCCTGCGGCCCCACCCGGGCCTTGCGGTCCCCGAACGCGGCCCGGTACGCGGTCACCCCGACCACCGCGAGCCAGCGCGGCCGCAGCCGCGTCACCTTCGCCGTCAGCTGCCGCCCGCCGTCGACGTACTCCTGCGCGGACAGCTCGTCGGCCCGCGCCGTCGCCCGCGCCACGACGTTCGTGATGCCGAGGCCGTACGACAGCAGCTCCCGCTGCTCGGCCGGCTTCATGAGCCTCGGCGTGAACCCGGACAGATGGAGCACCGGCCAGAAACGGTTGCCGGGACGGGCGAAGTGGTGGCCCGTCGCCGCCGTCATCAGGCCGGGATTGATCCCGCAGAACAGGACGTGGAGGCCGTCCGCGACCACGTCCGGTACCAGACGATCGCGGGCGGCCTCCAGTTCCGCCTGGGTGAAGCGGGTCAGAGGATCGCCCCCGGGGTGTACCCGGCAGCCTCCGGGCGCTGCTTGGCGATCTCCTCGATACGACCGACGACGACAGCGACCTGGTCGGCGGCCGCGCCGGTGAAGGACAGCTTGTCGGCCATCAGCTCGCCCAGCGCCGCCCGGTCGAGCGGCAGCCGCTCGTCGGCGGCGAGCTTGTCGAGCAGGTCGTTGCGCTCGGCGCCCTGCTCCCGCATCGCGAGCGCGGTGGCGACCGCGTTCTCCTTGATCGCCTCGTGCGCAACCTCGCGGCCGACGCCCGCGCGCACCGCGCCCATCAGCACCTTGGTGGTGGCGAGGAACGGCAGGTAGCGGTCCAGCTCCCGGGCGACGACCGCCGGGAAGGCGCCGAACTCGTCGAGCACGGTCAGGAAGGTCTCCAGCAGACCGTCCAGGGCGAAGAAGGCGTCCGGCAGCGCGACCCGGCGCACCACCGAGCAGGACACGTCGCCCTCGTTCCACTGGTCGCCCGCGAGCTCCCCGGTCATCGACGCGTAGCCGCGCAGGATGACCATGAGGCCGTTGACGCGCTCGCAGGAGCGGGTGTTCATCTTGTGCGGCATGGCGGACGAGCCGACCTGGCCCGGCTTGAAGCCCTCGGTCACCAGCTCGTGCCCGGCCATCAGACGGATCGTCTTGGCCAGCGAGGACGGCCCGGCGGCCAGCTGCACCAGCGCGGTGACGACCTCGTAGTCCAGCGAGCGCGGGTAGACCTGGCCGACGGAGGTGAAGGCCTGGGAGAAGCCCAGGTGCCGGGCGATCCGGTCCTCCAGCTCGGCCAGCTTGGCGGCGTCCCCGCCCAGCAGGTCCAGCATGTCCTGCGCCGTGCCGACCGGACCCTTGATGCCGCGCAGCGGGTAGCGGCCGAGCAGTTCCTCGACCCGGCCGTAGGCCACGAGCAGCTCGTCGGCGGCGGTCGCGAAGCGCTTGCCGAGGGTGGTGGCCTGGGCGGCGACGTTGTGCGAGCGGCCGGCCATGACCAGCTCGGCGTACTCGCCGGCCAGCTTGCCCAGGCGCGCGAGCACGGCCACCGTACGGTCGCGCATCAGCTCCAGCGAGAGCCGGATCTGCAGCTGCTCGACGTTCTCGGTCAGGTCCCGGGACGTCATGCCCTTGTGCACGTGCTCGTGCCCGGCGAGGTCGTTGAACTCCTCGATCCGCGCCTTCACGTCGTGCCGGGTGACCTTCTCGCGCTCGGCGATCGAGGCCAGGTCGACCTGGTCGAGGACACGCTCGTAGTCGGCGATCGCCGCGTCCGGCACCTCGATCCCGAGGTCCTTCTGGGCCCGCAGCACGGCGAGCCAGAGCTGCCGCTCCAGCTTCACCTTCTGCTCGGGCGACCAGAGCGTGGCGAGCTCGGCGGAGGCGTAGCGTCCGGCGAGGACGTTCGGAATACGGGGCTTGGCGGGCGCAGAAGTCACGTGTACGGATTCTACTGGCGATTCGTGCAGGCCAGCGCCACAGGCTCAGTCGGTGGAACCTACGAGACCGGGGTCACGTCGTCCGTGTCGGCCAGTTCCGCCAGTACGTCGGCGTGGCAGAGTGCCGGCGCGCACCAGCAGGCCAGGGTCTTTCCGCGCAGGTCCGACACCAGGTCCAGGAACTCGGGGTGTTCCAGGAGGTACGCCCGGTACATCGCCATGACCTCGGCCCGGGTGCCGTGCCGCTTCTTCTTCGGGGTGTCGTAGGCGAAGGGGTTGTACAGGGGGTGGCGAGGCAGGTCCCAGCCGCCCATGGTCCAGCGGCGGCCGACGTAGACCACGTCCGCGGGGGCGTGCTCCAACCGGGGGCCGAACTCGTGGATCCGGCCCCGGACGTTGATCACCCGGGTGGTCATGGGAGCGACGCTACGCCGCCGGGCCCTCGTACGGCAGCAGCTCGGGCCGCTTCGCCGGGAGGCCGTCCCCGGACGAGCGGCCGGTCAGCCGCCGGCCGATCCACGGCAGCAGGTGCTCCCGGGCGAACCGCACATCTGCGGAGCGCCGGGTGGCCCACCCCGGCCGCGGGGTGGCGGGCATCGGTGTGCGCCACTCGGTGTCCTCGGGTGCGTAGCCGAGCGTCTGCCAGACGGCCTCCGCGACCCGCCGGTGCCCCTCGCCCGTCAGGTGCAGGCGGTCCACGTCCCACAGCCGGGGGTCGGACAGCGAGGGCGCCCCGTACAGGTCGACGACCAGTGCGCCGTGCCGCTGGGCGAGGTCCTCGACGTGGGTGAACAGCTCCTCCATGCGGGGGCGGAAGCGCTCCAGGACCGGGCCCTGGCGGCCCGGGCTACGCATCAGCACCAGCTGCCGGCACGACGGGGCGAGGCGCTCCACCGCCTCCGTCAGCAGCCCGCGGACCTGGCCCATGTCGCACTTGGGTCGCAGCGTGTCGTTGAGCCCTCCGACCAGCGTGATCACGTCCGCGTTCATCGCAGCCGCCACCTCGACCTGCTCGTCGACGATCTGCCCGATCAGCTTGCCGCGCACGGCCAGGTTGGCGTACCGGAAGCCGGGGGTGGTGGCGGCCATCCGCGCGGCGAGGAGGTCGGCCCAGCCCCGGTAGGAGCCGTCCGGCAGCAGGTCCGACATGCCCTCGGTGAAGGAGTCGCCGACCGCGACCAGGCTGGAGTGTGTGGGAATCGTCTGCATGGCGACAGCGATGGTATCCGAGCTCCATACCCGCCGGTCGGTCGGCCCGGTGTCCGCCGGTGGACCGGCCTGCGCGGCCTCCGCGGGCTCGGCTGCCCCCGGCCCGCCGCGGGCTCACGCGTGCTGGCCGAACAGCTCCCGCAGTACGTCCTCCATCGTCACCAGCCCGGCCAGTCGCCCGTCCGCGCCGAGCACGGCCGCCAGATGCGTACGGCTGCCGCGCATCGCGGTCAGCACGTCGTCCAGCGGTGTGCTCTCCCGCACACGCGCGATGGGTCGCATGTCCCGCAGCCGGAACGGCTCCTCGCGCGGGGAGGCGTCCAGCGCGTCCTTCACATGCAGGTAGCCGACGATCCGCCGGCCCTCGTCCACCACCGGGAAACGGGAGAAGCCCGAATGGGCCGACAGCCGCTCCAACTGCTCCGGGGTCACGCCCACGCTCGCGTACTCCACCTTCTCCAGCGGGACCACGACGTCCTGCACCGGACGCCGGCCGAGCTCCAGCGCGTCGTGCAGCCGCTCCCGGGCCCGCTCGTCGATCAGGCCCGCCTCGCCGGCGTCCTTGACGATCTCCGCCAGCTCCGCGTCGGAGAAGGTCGCGGCGACCTCGTCCTTCGCCTCCACCCGCAGCAGCTTCAGCAGCGCGTTGGCGAAGGTGTTGATCGTGAAGATCACCGGGCGCAGCGCCCGGGACAGCGCGACCAGGGGCGGGCCGAGCACCAGGGCACTGCGCACCGGTTCGGCGAGGGCGATGTTCTTGGGCACCATCTCGCCGAGCAGCATGTGCAGATAGGTGGCCAGGGTCAGCGCGATCACGAAGGAGACGGCGTGGCCCGCGTCCTTGGGCACGCCCACCGCGTGGAACACCGGTTCCAGCAGGTGCTCGATCGCCGGTTCGGCGACGACACCCAGCACCAGCGTGCACAGCGTGATGCCGAGCTGGGCGGCCGCCAGCAGCGCGGACACGTGCTCCAGCCCCCACAGCACGCTCTTCGCGCGCCGGTCGCCCTCCTCCGCGTGCGGCTCGATCTGGCTGCGGCGCACCGAGATCAGCGCGAACTCGGCGCCCACGAAGAAGGCGTTGACGACGAGCGACGCCAGACCGATCAGTATCTGGACCGTGGTCATCGTCCGACCTCCCCCTCACGGCCGATGGCGGCCTCGTCGTCCAGCGGCGCGTGCAGCAGCACCCGGGCCGCCCTGCGCCCCGACGCGTCCACCACGTCCAGCCGCCAGCCGGCGACCTCGACGCGGTCACCCGTCTCGGGTATCCGGCCCAGCAGCGTCGCGACGAGCCCGGCCAGCGTCTCGTACGGCCCGTCGGGGGCGCGCAGGCCCACGCGCGCGAGCTGGTCCGTGCGGGCGGCGCCGTCCGCCGAGAACAGCGCCCTGCCCGCCTCGTCGGCCCCGGCCGGGGCGAGGTCGGGCGTCTCGTGCGGGTCGTGCTCGTCCCGCACCTCGCCGACGACCTCCTCGACGATGTCCTCCAGCGTCGCGACACCCGCCGTACCGCCGTACTCGTCGATGATCACGGCCATCGTGCGTTTGCCGGAGAGCCGGTCGAGAAGCCGGTCCACGGTCAGCGACTCGGGGACCAGCAGGGGCTCGCGCATCACCTGGGCGACCGAACGGCGCGGCCGCTCCTCGGCCGGCAGGGCCAGCACGTCCTTGACGTGGGCGGTGCCGACGACCGAGTCGAGGCTGCCGCGGTAGACCGGGAACCGGGACAACCCGGTCGCCCGGGTCGCGTTCGCCACATCCTCACAGGTCGCCTGCGCGTCCAGGGCGACGACCTGGACGCGCGGTGTCATCACGTTCTCCGCGCTGAGATCGGCGAGGTTCAGGGTCCGTACGAACAGTTCGGCGGTGTCCGCCTCCAGGGCGCCCGCCCGGGCGGAGTGCCGGGCCAGCGCCGCCAGCTCCTGCGGTCCGCGCGCGGAGGCCAGCTCCTCGGCGGGTTCCACGCCGAAGCGGCGCACCACGCGGTTGGCCGTGTTGTTCAGGTGCTTGATGAAGGGGCGGAAGAGCGCGCTGAACAAGCGCTGCGCGTTGCCCACCGTCTTGGCCACGGCCAGCGGTGAGGAGATCGCCCAGTTCTTCGGCACGAGCTCGCCGACGACCATCAGGAACACCGTCGACAGGGCCGTACCCACGACCAGGGCGACGGACCGGGCCGCCGAGGCCGAGACGCCGAGCTCCTCCAGCGGTCCCGCCAGGAGCTCGGCGATGGACGGCTCGGCGAGCATGCCGACCACCAGGTTGGTGACCGTGATGCCGAGCTGCGCCCCGGAGAGCTGGAACGTCAGGTTCCGTACTGCCTTGAGGGCGCCCGCCGCGCCGCGTTCGCCGCGTCGCGCCGCCCGCTCCAGCTCGCCGCGCTCGACCGTGGTCAGCGAGAACTCGGCGGCGACGAAGCCGCCGCAGGCGAGCGCGAGCAGGACCGCCACCAGCAGGAGCAGCACTTCGGTCATCGGGTCACCTCCGTCCCATGATCGGGCAGGGCAGGGAGGAACGCGCGATGTCGTTGGCCGGGAGGCTCGCCCATGGGCGGACGCTCACACCTTTCATCAGAGGCTGGCAAGAAACCGAATGCCCTCCAATGGTAAAGGATCGGCAAAGCGAGCTGGAGGGGGTCAGTCGGTCAATGGCTTCACCCAGCGTCGCCAGCGCTCCTCGGGCGCGTACCCGGCCGCCCGCCAGGCCTGCTGCGCCGACTCGTTGCGGACCAGCACCATCGCGTCGCCGCGTCGCCCGCCGAGCCGTACGAACCGGTCCTCGGCGGCGGCCAGCAGCGCCGAGCCGATGCCCTGGCGCCGCCGCTCAGGATGCACCGCCAGCCGGTACAGATGGCAGCGCCAGCCGTCGAAGCCGGCGATCACCGTGCCGACCAGTTCGCCGTCCTTTCCCCAAGCTCTCGACTTCGCTCCACCAGGGGAGACCCCCAAGGCGAGGATGAGCGCCTCGGGGTCGCGGGCGATCAGCCGCTCCACGCCGTCGCGGTCGTCACTGATGCTGGTGCCCTCGGCGGCCACCTTCCAGAAGGCGAGCACGGCGTCGAGATCGTCGGGGCCGGCGGGACGTATGCGCAATGCGGTCATGCGGATGATCACAGCACGGGGCACGGCGCCCGACGCGGAATTCCGTCATGCGGACAGGCGCCACAGCGGCACCCGGGACTGCGCGGGGCGCGGCCGAGGATCACGTCGTACTCGAGTTCCTCGGCACGCCGAAACGGACCGGACGCGGCATGAACTCTCCTCACCGGCGGGCGACTTGAGTGCATGCCGCGACCGCGTCACTCGTGCGCGATGGCTGCCAGCACATTCATGCGCGAGGCACGCAACGCCGGCAGCAGCGCCGCCACGACGCCCACCACGGCCGAGCCCACCACGACCGCGACGATCGTGCTCCAGGGGATCGCCAGCGCCGACATGCCCTGCAGCGCCAGTACCTGCTGGGTGCACACGCCCCATACCAGGCCGAGCGCCAGCCCGAGGACCGCGCCGAACACCGCGATCACCACCGACTCCAGGCGGATCATCCGGCGCAGCTGCCGCCGGGCCAGGCCGATCGCCCGCAGCAGACCGATCTCGCGGGTCCGCTCCACCACCGACAGGGCGAGGGTGTTGACGACGCCGAGCACCGCGATGACGATCGCGAGCCCGAGCAGCGCGTACACCAGGTAGAGCAGCACCGCGATCTGGTCGTGGACCAGCTTCTTGTAGTCGGCCTGGTCGCGCACCTGCACCTGCGGGTAGGGGTCGAGGGTCTTCTCCAGCCGAGTGCGCAGCTGGTCGGCGGTGGTACCGGCCGTCTTGTTCACGTACAGCGAGGAGTCCTGGCCGCCGGGCACGTACTTCTCGACCGTGGCGATGCCGAAGAACAGCCCGCCCTGCATGCCGAATCCGTCACCGCCGCCCTGGTCGGTGAGCGCGGTCACCTTCATCTCGGCGCTGCGGCCGCCCTGGAACTCGACCGGGATCGTGCTGCCCAGGCGGACCTGGTGGTCCTTGGCGAAGTCCACGTCCATGCCGAGGGCGCCGTCGGCCAGCGCCGCCGCCGTGCCGCCGCCCGCGTAGGTGACATGGGCGACGTCGTCGAGACGCGCGTCGTACCCGGCTGCGGTGGTCTTGATCCGCTTGCCGTCCGGCAGGCGCACGGCCACCGGCGCGAACCGCTGCCGTACGACCAGGCCCACGCCGTCGGTGCCGCGCACCTTGTCCGTGATCTCCTGGGTGAACGGCTGGAAGTTGCTGTTCTGGATCACGTAGTCGGCGCCGAGCGTCTTGTCTATCTGCTGGTCGAACGACTTGGACATGGAGGCGCTGGCCACCGACATCCCGCCGACCAGGGCGAGTCCCACCATGAGCGCGGCCGCGGTGGCGCCGGTGCGGCGCGGGTTGCGCAGCGCGTTGCGCTGGCTCATCCGGCCGATCGAGCCGAACAGCGCGGGGAAGGCCCCGCCGAGGACTCGGATCACGGGCCGCACCAGCAGCGGTCCGGCGATCACGGTCGCGACGAGCGTGAGGACGACGCCGAGGCCCAGCAGGGAGGCCGCCGAGGCGGTCTTCGTCGCGGCCGCGCAGCCGGCGAGCGCGGCCGCGCCGGCCAACCCGACGACGGACCCGACGATCGCCCGCATCCGCAACGGCCGCCCCACACCGGCGATCTCGGCGTCCGCCAGTGCCGCCATCGGGGACACGGTCGCCGCGCGCCGGGCCGGCAGATAGGCGGCGACGAAGGTGACGCCGACACCGACGACGTACGCGGCGACGGGCGTCGGCCACCCGATGACCATCTCGGTGGCCTTGAGGTTCATGCCGAACGCGCTCATCAGCCGGATCAGCCCGAAGGCCAGTCCGATGCCGGCCGCCAGGCCCAGCGTGGAGCCGACCACGCCGAGCAGCACCGCCTCGGTGAGCACGGACCGCCGCACCTGCCGCCGGTCGGCGCCCAGTGCCCGCAGCAGCCCCAGTTCGCGGGTGCGCTGGGCGATCAGCATGGAGAAGGTGTTGACGATCAGGAAGATGCCGACGAGCACGGCGATCCCGGCGAAGCCGAGCATCACGTACTTGATGACGTCGAGGAATCCGCCGAGGTCGGCGGCGTCCGACTTGGCCTGCTCGTCGGCGGTCTTCAGGTCGTAGGCGCCGGTGCCGACGGCCGCGCCGACCCGGCTCTTGAGCGCGGCGTCGGTCACGCCCTTCGCCGCGTCCACCGAGATGCTGGTGGCCCTGTCGGCGGAGCCGAGCAGTTTCTCGGCGGCGACGGCGGGGTCGAGGAAGACGAGGGCGGCGCCCGGGTTGGTGGTCGTGAAGGTGGCGATGCCGACGACCTTCACCGGGAAGGTGCCCGGCTGCGCCTGGACGGTCAGCGTGTCGCCGATCCGTACGTGCTTCTTGTCGGCGGTGTCCGCGTCGAGCAGTGCCTCGCCCGCGCCGCGCGGGGCGTGACCGGAGGTCAGCTTCACGGGGCTGCGGTCGGTGACGTACCAGTCGGTGGCGATGGTCGGGGCGCCGGTGGTCGGGCCGACGGACTTGTTGTGGCTGTCGACCACCACGATGTTCTCGACGGACACGTCCGCGTGGGTCTCCACGACCCCGTCGACGTGGGCGACCTGCTGGGCGAGCGCGGCGGGCACGGTCTGCACGGCACCCGTCGGCACGGACGACTTGAGGTCGTCCTTCGGCTCCACCGTCACGTCGGCGGCGGTGGAGGCGAACAGCCGGTCGAAGGTACGGCTGACGGTGTCGGAGAAGATCAGGCTGCCCGCGACGAACGCCACGGACAGCAGGACGGCGAGCGCGGACAGCAGCAGCCGTCCCTTGTGGGCGAGGAAGCTCCTGAGCGTTGCCTTCAGCACCGGGTCAGACCTCCTCGGCGGCGCCGTCGCCGTCGGCCTGGGTCCGGGTGACGTCGAATCGCTTCATGCGTTCCAGCACGGCCTGGGCCGTCGGGCGCTCCATCCGGTCCACGATCCGTCCGTCGGCGAGGAAGAGCACCAGGTCGGAGTGGGCGGCGGCGCCCGGGTCGTGGGTCACCATGACCACGGTCTGCCCGAGTTCGTCCACGGCGTCCCGCAGGAACCCGAGGACTTCGAGCCCGGCCCGCGAGTCCAGGTTGCCGGTCGGCTCGTCGGCGAAGATCAGCTCGGGCCGGGAGGCCAGCGCCCGCGCGCAGGCCACGCGCTGCTGCTGCCCGCCCGAGAGCTGCGCCGGACGGTGCCCCAGCCGGCCGCGCAGACCGAGGGTGTCGATGACCTGGTCCAGCCACTTCTCATCGGGCTTCTTGCCCGCGATGTCCATGGGCAGGGTGATGTTCTCGGCCGCGTTCAGCGTCGGGATGAGGTTGAACGACTGGAACATGAACCCGATCCGGTCACGCCGCAGCCGGGTCAGCTCCCGCTCCTTCAGCCCGGTTATCTCGGTGTCACCGAGCCACACCTGACCGGCCGAGACCGTGTCGAGTCCGGCCAGACAGTGCATCAGCGTGGACTTCCCGGAACCGGAGGGCCCCATGACGGCCGTGAAGCGGCCGCGCGCGATCTGCACGTCCACCGCGTCGAGGGCGAGCACCGCGGTCTCGCCCGAGCCGTAGGCCTTCGTCAGCCCGCGGGCGCGGGCCGCGATCCCGTCGGCCGGCACCTCGTCCGGCGGATGCTCCGCAACAGGTGTGGACAAGGCGGCCTCCTCGCGCACCTCGACGTCAGGACTCCCGTGTCCCGGCCGAGCCTAGTGTGACGAGGCGCACAGCCGGTATCCCCCCTGTGGCCGAGACTGTCTCTCCACCCCAGGGGCGGGTCCCCGATGCCGGTGTAAGGGGCACATTCCACCCTGGGGTGGAGGCGCGGCGCGCGTGCCGGTGGGCCCCGACGATCAGGTCTCCGTGTCGTCGGGGTCGCCGGGCCCGGAAGCGGGCCGCCAGGCCGTGCCCAGCACGCAGTACGAGGTGGGCAGCCGCGGCCCCTTCTCCGGCATCAGCACCTGCCGGTACGGGCCGAGTTCGAACCCGGCGTCCCGCAACGCCGCGACCGGCTCCCGAGCGAGGTGGCAGCCGCCGTTGAGCGGGGGCCACAGCGTCCGGTCCAGGGCGCGCTGGGTGAGGGTCATCGCCGGGCCGCCGCCCCGGCCGTGCTCGAAGAAGCGCAGCTCGCCGCCGGGCCGCAGGACGCGCCGCACCTCCCCGAGGGCGCGCGGCAGATCACGGACGCTGCACAGCACGAGGGACAGCACGGCCGCGTCGAAGGCCTCGCTCTTGACCGGCAGCGCCTCCGCGGCGCCCGGTGCCACGTCCACCGGCACCTCGCTGCGCAGCGCGGCCTCCACCGCCAACTGCCGCAGTCGGCGCTCCGGTTCGATCGCGACGACCTCCGAGACGGCGCCGGGGTAGTGGCCGAAGTTCAGCCCGTTGCCCGCGCCGATCTCGATCACCCGGCCGGACAGCCCTGCGAGCAGCCGGTCGCGCACCCCGGCCATGCCGAGCCGGGTCTCGGCGCCCACGCTGACGCGGGCGTAGTAGCGGGCGAACAGCGGGTGGTGGACGGGATCCCGCACCACCTTGCCGGAGCCGGCGGGGCGCATCCGCATGGCAACCTCCCCAACAGGACGGTCGGGACGGTACTGGGGGACAAGGGCATTGTCCCCCGCGCGGGCCCGTCACACCCCCGCTGACGCTCACGCGATGAAGTCGCGCACCTGTTCGTACACGCCGTGGTCGTTGTTCATGTCGGTGTGCGAGATGCAGCCGACCCCGACATTGATCGCTCCGCTGAGCAGCGCCGAGCTGTCCGGGTTGATCGCGTCGTCGCAGTGCGACCAGTAGCTCGCGTACGACACGCTGCCCGGCGTCTCGTCACCGGAGTTCAGCGCCGTCAGCAAGGAACTGCCCGTCCGCATCTCCTTGCAGGAGGGGTACAGCCACCCGCACAGGGAGGCGGGGGAGATGCCGTGGTTCACCCCGGCGACGGACACGAAGTCGTCCACGCTGCTCACCGCGCAGCAGCTGATGGTCGCCCGCATGGCCGCCGAGGGCGCCACCAACCGCGAGATAGCCGACCGGCTCGCGCTCAGCCGCCGCACGATCGACCACCATCTGCGCGGTGTCTTCGCCCGGCTGGGCATCCGCTCCCGGATCGAACTGGTGCGGCTGCTGTCGGACCCTGACGAAACCTGACGGACGCCGACACCCTTTGAGCGGTCGCCTCAGGGCGCCTCGCGCACCCGGAACGCCTCCGCGTCCCAGGTTCCGTCCAGCCGTGGTGACAGCCAGCCGGGAGCCGCCGTACGGAAGTCGGCGGGCGCCAGCGACGCGGCACCGGCGGGAAGCGCACCGAGCAGCGGGGCGCCCGCGACCTCCGAAAGGTCGGCCACGTTGCACCGGGACGCGAGGTCCGGGGAGTCGGGCCAGCTGCCGATCACCACACCCAGCAGGGTGAGCTCCCGGGAACGCAGTTCCCGCGCCGTCAGCTCCGTCGTGTTCAGCGTGCCGAGCCCGGCGGAGGCGACGACCAGCACCGACGCGTTCAGCAGCCGGGCGGCGTCCGCCAGCGTCCCGCCCGCGGCGTCGAACCGGACGAGCAGCCCGCCGGCCCCCTCGACCAGCACCAGATCGTGCTCGGTGGCCAGCTTGGCGGCGGCCTCGGCCACCTCCTGGGGATGAACCGGGGCGCGGCCCGCCCGGCGCGCCGCCGTGCCCGGCGCCAACGGCTCGGGGTAGCGGGCCATTTCGCTCGCCGCCACCGGGCCCGCGAGCCGGACCACCTCGTCGGCGTCGCCGGGCTCGTCGGGCCCTACGCCCGTCTGGGCCGCCTTCAGCACGGCCACCGATCGCCCGGCCGCGAGCGCGGCGGCGGCCACGGCGGCGGTCGTGACGGTCTTGCCGACCTCCGTGCCCGTGCCCGTGATCATCAGTACCGGCATCTCAACCCTCCCGCGCCGCCGCGCACACCGCGCGGGCGATCCGTGCCACGTCGTCGTCGCCGCTGACATAGGGCGGCATCGTGTAGACCATGTCGCGGAACGGCCGCAGCCACACGCCCTCGCGCACGGCGGCCCGGGTGGCCACCGCCATGTCCACCTCGTGGTCCAGCTGGACCACCCCGATGGCACCCAGGACCCGTACGTCCTTCACTCCGGGCAGCTCCGCGGCCGGGGCGAGCCCGTCCCTGAGGCCCCTCTCGATCCGCTTCACCTCGGACAGCCAGTCCTGCCCGAGCAGCAGCCCGATCGACGCGCAGGCCACCGCCGCCGCCAGCGGATTACCCATGAACGTCGGCCCGTGGGCCAGCACCGGGACCTCGCCCATCGAGATGCCGTCGGCCACCCGCGGCGTGCAGAGCGTCGCCGCCATCGTCAGATAGCCGCCGGTCATGGCCTTGCCCAGGCACATCACGTCCGGCGTCACCGCGGCGTGGTCCGCCGCGAACAGCGCGCCCGTGCGCCCGAACCCGGTCGCGATCTCGTCGAACACCAGCAGCACGTCGTGCGCGTCGCACGCCTCGCGCAGCACCCGCAGATACGCGGGGGAGTGGAAGCGCATACCACCCGCGCCCTGCACCACGGGCTCGACGATCACCGCGGCGACCTCGTCGGCGTGACGCTCGATCAGCGAGCGCAGGTGCTCGGCGTACGACTCCTGGTACTCGGCCGGCGGGGCGTCCGCGAACACCTGGCGCGGCAGGACGCCGGTCCACAGCTCGTGCATCCCGCCGTCGGGGTCGCACACGGCCATCGGCTGCCAGGTGTCGCCGTGGTAGCCGCCCCGCCAGGTCAGCAGCCGCCGCTTGTGCGGACGGCCGAGCGAGCGCCAGTACTGCAGGCACATCTTCACGGCGACCTCGACCGACACCGAACCGGAGTCGGCGAGGAAGACGTGCTCCAGACCGTCGGGCGACATGTCGACAAGGAGCTTCGCGAGGCGCACGGCGGGCTCGTGCGTGAGCCCGCCGAACATCACGTGACTCATCCGGCCCAACTGCGCCTGCACGGCCTCGTTGAGCACCGGGTGGTTGTAGCCGTGGATCGCCGACCACCAGGACGACATGCCGTCCACCAGCTCGCCCGAGCCGTCCGCGAGGGTCAGCCGGATCCCGCTCGCCGCCTCCACGACGAGCGGTTCGGCGCGCCCGGGCATCGGGCCGTACGGATGCCACACGTGCCGCCGGTCGAGCTCCAGCAGCTCGGGGACGCCCAGGTCCGGAAGGTCAGGCATTGGGCGCGAGGTCCGTTCCGGCGCCCCGGCGGCGCACGGAGACCAGGTCCGTGCGCGGCTCGGCGGTCTGCGCCACCGGAGCCGTACCGCAGACACCGCCGGCCTCGTGGGACCCGCAGCCCGCGGCCTCGTGCCCACCGCAGCCGGCACCCTCGTGCGAGCCGCAACCGGCGCTCTCGTGGGACCCGCAACCGCCCCCGGCCGTCGCCCGGTGCTCGGGCAGCGTCACCTGGTCGGTGCCCTCCACCTCGAACCCGGCGTCCGCGATCATCTCCAGGTCGGCCTTGCCGGCCTGGCCCTCACTGGTGAGGTAGTCGCCGAGGAAGATGGAGTTGGCCAGGTTCAGCGCGAGGGGCTGCAGGGTGCGCAGATGCACCTCGCGGCCGCCCGCGATCCGCACCTCGACGTCCGGGCAGACGAACCGGACCATCGCCAGGATGCGCAGACAGCGCTGCGGGGTGAGGTTCCACTCCTTGGCGAGCGGGGTGCCCTCGAACGGGATGAGGAAGTTCACCGGCACCGAGTCCGGGTCCAGCTCGCGCAGCGAGTAGACCACGTCCACCAGGTCCTCGTCGCTCTCGCCCATGCCCGCGATCAGACCCGAGCAGGCGGACAGACCCGCCGCGTGCGCCTTTTGCACCGTGTCCACCCGGTCGGCGTACGTGTGCGTGGTCGTGATGTCCCCGTACGTCCCTTCGGACGTGTTGAGGTTGTGGTTGTACGCGTCCGCGCCCGCGTCGCGCAGCTGTTCGGCCTGACCGTCGGAGAGCAGACCGAGGCAGGCGCACACCTCGACGCCCTCGTTCTGCTCCTTGATGGCCTTGATGGTGTCCGACACCCGGTCCACGTCCCGGTCCGTCGGGCCGCGCCCGCTGGCCACCAGACAGACCCGCTTGGCGCCACCGGCCAGGCCCGCGGCGGCGGCCTCGGAGGCCTCGTCGGGCTTGAGCCAGGTGTACTTCAGGATGCCGGCCGTGGAGCCGAGCCGCTGCGAGCAGTAGGAGCAGTCCTCCGGGCACAAGCCGGACTTGAGGTTGACCAGGTAGTTAAGTTTCACGCGCCGGCCGAACCAGTGCCGGCGCACCTTGCCGGCCGCGGCCACCACATCGAGTACGTCGTCGTCGGAGGTGGCCAGCACGGCGAGTGCTTCCTCGCGGGTCGGCAGCTCGCGCCGAAGCCCCTTGTCCACCAGCGTGTTCAGCAGGTCCATGAGGTCCGATCCTGTCCTACGGGACCGCCCGGGGCCAAGGAGAGTTTGCACAACGGAGACGGTTGGACGTGTGGGTATTGCCACACCCTGGGCGGCTGGGCGTCCGACTAGTGTCTGTCCGCTACCTACAAAAGCCTCGGAGGACCCATGGTGTTCGGCTGGATCGACGACCAGGCGGAGCAACGGCGCCGCGCCGGACTCGTGCGGATCCTGCGGCCCCGTCCCGCCGATTCACCTCTGCTGGACCTGGCGAGCAACGACTACCTGGGCCTGTCCCGGCACCCCGAGGTCACCGAAGGGGCGGCGGCCGCGGCCCGCGCCTGGGGCGGCGGCGCGACCGGCTCCCGGCTGGTCACCGGAACGACCGAACTGCACACCGAGCTGGAGCGCGAGCTGGCCGACTTCTGCGGCGTCGAGGCGGCCCTGGTGTTCTCCTCCGGGTACGCGGCCAACCTCGCCGCGGTCACCGCGCTGGGCCCGCACGACTCCCTGATCGTCTCCGACGCCGGCAACCACGCCTCGCTCATCGACGGCTGCCGGCTGGCCCGCGGCACCACGCAGGTCGTCGCGCACGCCGACCCGGACGCGGTGCGCAAGGCGCTGGGCACGCACGAGGGGCCCGCGATCGTCGTCTCCGACACGGTGTTCTCGGTCGACGGGGACGCCGCGCCGCTCACGGAACTCGCCGCGGCGTGCCGGGAGCACGGGGCGGGGCTGGTCGTCGACGACGCCCACGGGCTCGGTGTCCTGGGCGACGGCGGGCAGGGAGCCCCGTACGCGGCGGGACTGGCCGGTGCCGACGACGTCGTCGTGTCGGTGACCCTGTCCAAGTCGCTGGGCAGCCAGGGCGGTGCGGTGCTCGGCCCGGCCCGGGTGATCGACCATCTGGTCAACGCGGCACGGACGTTCATCTTCGACACGGGACTGGCCCCCGCCTCGGCCGGCGCGGCCCTGGCGGCGCTCCGGCTGCTGCGCCGCGAGCCCCAGCGGGCCGCGCGGGCCCGCGCGGTGGCCGCCGAACTGCACGCGCGCCTGACCGCCGCGGGTCTGGAAGCGGTACGTCCAAACGCCGCGGTGGTCTCCGTGCGGGCACCGTCCCCGGAGAAGGCCGTGCGCTGGGCGGCCGACTGCCGTACGGCCGGCCTGGTCGTGGGCTGCTTCCGTCCTCCCTCCGTGCCCGACGGCATCTCACGGCTCAGGCTGACCGCCCGAGCGGACCTCTCCGGGGCCGAGATCGAACGCGCTGTACGTGTGATCGGCGAGGCGCGACCATGAGTCGGCGTGACACGGCCGAGCGCGCCTTGACGGAATGTGATCAGTTGGGATCGATCGAGTCGGGGTGCGCGGGGATCAACGGAACGCGGTGACGAATCCCGCCCAGCTCTCGGGGGAGAAGAGCAGCGCGGGTCCGGCCGGTTCCTTGGAGTCGCGCACGGCCACCAGCCCGGTCATCGGACCGGAGCGCGGCCGTGCCGTCTCCACGCAGTTGTTGGCTCCCGTGCTGTAACTGCTGCGCAGCCACCGCACACCGTGCAGATCGGTACTTGAGGGAACGTTCCGAGGCAGTGCAGTCATGGTGCCTCCTTACGCGCCGTCGCCTATCCCGGCGATGTAATCCAACGAGTCCTCGGGTGAAAGGGCGTGGATCTGAAGGTTGTTGAAGGCCTCCGAGTACGCCTGGAGGTCTTCTTTCCGTTCGAGATAGAGGCTACTCGTCAAGTGGTCCAGAACAACCACATCCAGATCAGACGTGCTCGGAAATGAGAAGATAACGAAAGGCCCGGTGATGCCGATGTGAGCACCGGCCGCGAACGGCAGTACCTGAAGCCGTACTTGGGGCAGGCGCGCCGCGTCCATCAGTCGTTCCAGCTGCCGTGCCATCACGTCAGGACCTCCGACCTCGCGCCGCAGCACCGCCTCGTCCAGCACGGCGGTCAGCTCCAGCGGCGGATCCGAACGCAGCACGTCCTGCCGGGCGAGCCGCACCTCCACCAGCGCGGCCAGCCGCTCCTCCGCGTCGTCCCGCCCGTTCACGGCCGCCCTGGTCACCGCGCGGGCGTACTCCGGCGTCTGCAGCAGCCCCGGGACCACCGACGTCTCCAGCGTGCGCATCTCGCTGGCCTGCGACTCCAGGCTGATGAAGTCCCGGTAGGTGTGCGGCAGTACCCCGCGATAGGCGTGCCACCAGTGGTGCCGGCCGGCGACGTCGTCCGACCCCGCCAACACCATCAGGAGGTCACGCAGTTCGCCGTCCGTCACTCCATAGGCGTCGAGGAGTAACCGCACATCGGCCGATTTCACACCGCTGGCGCCGGTTTCGATGCGGCTCACCTTCGACTGGTGCCAGCCCACCAACCGGGCCGCCTCACCGCTCGTGAGACCCGCCTCGGTGCGCAAGGTGCGCAGTTCGGCGCCCAGTTTCCGGCGGCGCACCGCGGGACCGTTCTGCATGGGCTACTCCTTACTCCTTCCGAGCCGCCCAAATACGGTCTGCCGTCGCAGAGTTCACCGCTTCGAGCGACAGATATATGCATATCTTGGTGGATCGCCACCCGTGACCGGCCTGGTAATGGCAGTCTGGCGACGAAGCACCAGTCCGGGACCGTACTCGAACCATCCGCACCGTGTCGGACTCCGGTCCCGTGGGAAAAGGACGACGTCGCCATGGCAGACCATCTGGAAGCATCCGTCACTCTGCCGAGCGATCCCGCCTCGGTCTCCGTGGCTCGTACCTACGTGGTGGGCACGCTCGCGGAATGGGGTCTGCCGGCGGACACGGAAGTGGCCGACACCATCCGGCTCATCGTCTCCGAACTCGCCACCAACGCCGTACAGCACACGTTCGGACAGTCACCCACCTTCACGGTGGACATGGTCCTCCACCGCGACGAACACCTGCGTATCGGCGTCACCGACAGTCACCCCCGCTTCCCCAAGAGACTCCCCGCCGCCGTCCAGCAGGACAACGGGCGCGGTCTGGTCATCATCCGCTGGCTCACCGCCGAATGCGGCGGAAAGCTGCGGGTGCGGCCCACCCGCGAGGGCGGCAAGACCGTCTCCATCGAACTGCCCTGGACGGTACGGGCCCAGCCGGTCAGCGCGGCGGGTCAGCAGGAACCCTAGCGCGAGCCGCGGGCCGGCAGGAGCTCTGGCGTCAGCCCTGTCGTGCGCGGCCGAACGCGCCCCGCAGCAGCGCCCGGAAGGCGTCCGCGGCGGGGGCCACCTCGTCGGCCCGGTGGGCGACCGAGATCGTACGGCGCAGTTCTCCCGCGGCCAACGGCCGTACCCCGACCGGAGTGACCGCCGTCCGCGCCACCATCTCCGGTACCACCGCCACGCCGAGCCCCGCGCTCACGAGCGCGCACACCACGGCATACCCGGGAGTCGGGACCAGCACGGACGGCGTGGCTCCCGCCCGCGCCAGCAGGGACTCGACGCCCTGCCGAGCCGGATTGTGCGGCGCCATGCTGATCAGCGGCTGGCCGGCCAGCTCGGACAGTGGCAGCCGGGCGGACCCCTCGCTCAGAACGTGCCCCGGAGCGGTCACCAGGACCAGCTCCTCCTCCAGCACCGGCTCCAGACCGACCGAGGACGGCACCGGCCACGGCTCCGCCGGGTGGTACGCGTGCGTCAGCGCCAGGTCCACCTCCCCGGCCGCGACCGCGGCCACCCCGGCCGGCGGATCGTAGTCCGCCACCGACAGCTCCACGTCCGGATGCGCCCGGCGGAACGCGCTGAGTGCCGGCGGCAGCAGATGGATCCCGGCCGTCGGGAAGGTGCCGAGCCTGAGCGTGCCGCCCGTGAGTCCGGTCAGCCGGGCCAGTTCGTGCCGGGCGCGCTCCAGCTCGTCCAGGATCCGGCGCGCCCGCGCCACCAGCAGCTCGCCCGCGTCCGTCAGCCGCGCCCCGCGGTGGTGGCGGACCAGTAGCGCCGTGCCCGCCTCCCGCTCCAGTTTGGCCAGCTGCTGGGACAGCGCGGGGGTCGTGTAGCCGAGCCGCTCGGCGGCCCGTGTGATGGAACCCGCCTCCGCCACCGCGACCAGCGCGGCGAGCCGTGTGGGGTCGTACATGCCCGGCCGCCCGTCTGCCGTCCCGTGCCTAAAGAGATGCTTAAGGCTAACCCAGGGGATTCGACATACCTGCTGAAGGCTCCGCTCCGGCAGGCTGGGCCCATGGACCGACAGCTCATCGCCTTCACCGGGGTCGCCGCCGGCATGGTCGCCATGCCGGGTGCCGACTTCACCGTCGTCGTACGCAACGCACTGGTCTCCCGCCGCGCGGGCGTGGCCTGCGCGCTGGGCATCGCGGGCGGGCTGCTCGTGCACACGACGCTGGTGGTCGCGGGGGTCGCCGCGGTCCTGGTGGCCGTGCCGGCGCTGTTCCGGACCCTGCAACTGCTGGGCGGCGCCTACGTCCTGTATCTCGGCGTACGGACCCTGTGGGCGCTGCGGGGGGCGGCGGGGGAGCCCGAGGCGCTTCCGACGGCGGCCACGCACCCCGTGCGGCAGGGGTTCGTCACCAACGCCCTCAACCCCAAGGTCTCGCTGACCTTCCTCAGCCTGCTGCCCCAGTTCGTGCCCGCGGGGAGCCCCGCGCTGCCCAGGACCCTGCTGCTCGCCCTGATCGTGATCGGGCTGACCCTCGTGTGGTTCCCGACGGTGGCGCTGCTCGTCGACCGGCTCGGCACGTGGCTGCGCCGGCCGCGGGCCGCCCGGGCCCTGCGGACGGGGACCGGTCTGGCGCTGACGGTCCTGGGCGGGGCCCTGCTGCTCGAACCGTTCGTGTCGTGACCTGACCACGCGTCATCGCGGGCCAGGCCCCGAGGGGGTGACGGCGCGTCAGTCGCCGCCACCCCTCGGGCAGGTCAGCTGACCCGGCCGTACCAGACGCTCCTCGTCCAGATCTTCTGGAGCTTCACCACGTCCCCGGTCTTCGGGGCGTGCCAGATCTTCCCCTTCCCGGCGTAGATGCCGACGTGGTAGACGCTGGAGCCGTAGTGGAAGAACACCAGGTCTCCGGCCTTGCGGTGCTTGGCCGAGACGTGGTGCGTCCTGTTGTACTGCTGAGCGGCCGTGCGGGGCAGGGTCTTGCCCGCCTTCTTGTACGAGTACAGCGTCAGCCCGGAGCAGTCGAACCTGCGCGGCCCCGTGGCGCCCCACTTGTACGGGGCACCCTTCTTGGAGGCCGCGACCTGGAGTGCCTTCGTCGCCATGGTCGCCGCCGAGGCGTCGGCGGCGAAGCCCGGGACCACGATCGAGCCGCCCACGGCGGCGATGGTGAGGGCCGAGGCCGTACCGGCCCGGGCCATGAGCGACGGGACACGATTGAGCGCAGTCATGCGCAACCCTTCGTCAGCCGCCTGTGAAGGATGACCTGTCGGATTCGGGCTGGCGAAGTTGCCCGGCCGCGTTGCCGCGGCTTCACCCCAAGGGCTGCTCGGAACGAACAAACAGACGAAGAACGTCCGTTCCGGCGACCCGTCTTGCTCGGGTCCTCCACTCCTGCCGATCCACTCCTGTCGACCGGTCATCCGGGCGGCGGCAGGACTCGGCGTCCGCCCGGACCGCCCCGCCGTTGTGGCG
The DNA here is from genome assembly GCF_053611585.1 of Streptomyces sp. NPDC054794. Lineage (NCBI taxonomy): Bacteria > Bacillati > Actinomycetota > Actinomycetes > Kitasatosporales > Streptomycetaceae > Streptomyces > Streptomyces sp. NPDC054794. The sequence continues at coordinate 25,647 of NZ_JBSHAQ010000046.1, forward strand.
GGGGCTCGTCAGACAGGGATCTTCACTCACAGGTGTCCGAAAATCCCAATGGAATCGGGGATTTGTGGTGTTACTCACCACTCACCCGTTCGGGTGGACAGTGCTGTGTTCGAGTCACGGTCGAGTGGGTCACGAGGCCCCGGACCAGCGCGAAAGCACCCCACGACACCTCTCGGGCAAGCGCGTTGCGCAACCCTGACGGTCGAGTGGAAGGACGCGCCGCTACGCCGAACGGGGGTACGTCATTTGGATCGTTTCGACCGGACCGCGCACGTGTCGACGAACAGCAGCGCGGTCGACCCACGCCGTCAGCAGGTGTCGTCGGGCGGCACGGCGAGGCGGGCGGTGCGTCGTTCGCCGTCGAGCACCCGCAACGCCCGTGCCAGAGTGGCCGCGTGCACCTCCGTCTCGCCCCTTCGGTGCATCAGGGCCAGCGCGTCGCGCAACTCCGTGGCCTTGGCGACCAGTGCCTGGGCCGCCCGCAGTCCACGGTACGTGTCCCCGTGCCGGCCCGGGTTGATCCGGCCGAGCAGATCGACCACGTCCAGGTAACGGTCGATCAACTCGCCCTCGGCACGGGTCAGCGCGGGCAGTGGCGGAAGTTCCGGTGGCAGCATCGGCGGCTCACCTCGCGTCCGGCGTGCCGCGCGAGGCCCTGCGGTTCGGGATGATCCCGTCCACCAGCCCGTACTCCAGCGCGCCTTGCGCGTCGAGGACCAGGTCCCGCTCCAGGTCCTCGCGCACCTGCTCCGGGTCGCGGCCCGTGTGCCGGGCGAGCATCTCTTCGAGGAGGGTGCGGACCCGGGTCAACTCCTCGGCCTGGATGACGAGGTCGCTCGGCTGGCCCTGCACCGGCTCGGGCAGGGACGGCTGCCGGAGCAGCATGCGCGCGCCCGGCAGCGTGAAGCGCTTGCCCGGTGTGCCGGCCGCGAGCAACAGCGCGGCGCAGGAACCCGCCTGGCCCAGGCAGATCGTCTCCACGTCACAGGTGACGTACCGCATCGTGTCGTAGACGGCCGCCGCCGCGCTGAAGGAGCCGCCGGGGGAGTTGACGTACAGCGAGATGTCCCGGTCGGGGTGGTCGTGCTCCAGGTGCATGAACTGCGCCATCACGTCGTTGGCCGACGTGTCGTCGATGGGTGTGCCGAGGAAGACGATCCGCTCCTGAAGGAGCTTGGAGTACGGATCGAGCGTGCGGTGGCCGGTGCTCGTGCGCTCGGTGAACTCGGGCAGGACATAGCGGGCGGACGGTCGGGTCATGGCATACCCCTCCTGTCGGCAGAGCCGTCTCCGGCAGAGCTGTCTGTAAAAAATGTACAGGACGTACAGACTTTTGGGATGGCTGTCCTCGGGGCGGTGTGTCCGGGGGAGCCCCGTAAGCTGTGGGTATGGCCTACGAGATTCCGGTGACTCAAGCCAGGGCTGAGCTCGCCGACCTGATCAACCGGGTGGTGTACGGCGGTGAGCGTGTCGTCGTGACCCGGCACGGCAAGCCTCTCGTCGCCCTCGTCTCCGCCGCCGACCTCGAACGGCTGGAGGAGCTCCAGGAGCCCGCCGAGGAGCCGGTGATCAGCTCGGTCTCCGGCGTCCGCGACCCCGCCCCCGCCCCCGCGTCCCGCGAACGCAGGCGCTTCGGCATCGCGGCCGAGCACCGGGGGTCCAACGGGGCCTAGCGGTACGGCTTCCCGGGCCGGCGCGATGCTCGTGTCGCGGGACGGCAGCGCCGCCGGTCTGTGCGGCGCCCGGACCGAGGGCGGGGGCCGCCGCAGCGCCGTCGAAGAACGACACCGAGTGCAGCAGGGGCGCGCCCGCGCCCGGCGGCAGCCACTGGCCGATCGTCCCGACCGCCTCGGGCGGTACCTGCGGGGCCGAGGTGGCGCCCGAGAACGGGTTGCCGAATACCACCACCCGCGCAGCCCGAGCAGGGTCACCTCCGCGCCCGCCGCTGTGCCGGCCAGGACGGCGGTAGCCCGCTCGCCGTCGGGGCGCTGACGAGCGGGTCCGTCGCGGGGGCCGCCACCATCCTGAAGGGGGGGCTGAGGGGGTTGACGGGCCTGCATGCCCCGCGCACCGGTGACCGAGGGATCACAGCTTGGGTTAACGTGCTCGAAACTCGGTCCAACTAGCCTGCCGCATCACGCCACCAGGGACTTTGCCCCGGGGCTGCGGTATCCGGACCCCGCACGGTCCGGGCGAGGACGGTGAAGTGGGACGTGCAACTGACCCCGCACGAGCAAGAACGGCTGCTGATCCATGTGGCGGCCGACGTGGCCGACAAGCGCCGGGCCCGGGGCCTCAGGCTCAACCACCCCGAGGCGGTCGCGCTCATCACGTCGCACATCCTCGAAGGCGCGCGCGACGGTCGTACCGTCGCCGAACTGATGGCCTCCGGCCGCACGTTGCTCACCCGGGACGACGTCATGGAGGGCATCCCCGAGATGATCCACGACGTCCAGGTGGAGGCGACCTTCCCGGACGGCACCAAGCTCGTCACCGTCCACGACCCGATCGTATGACGGGGAGGCCGTCGTGATTCCCGGAGAGATCCTCTTCGCCGACGAGCCGATCGTCTGCAACGAGGGCCGCGAGGTCACTCGCCTGACCGTGCTCAACGCCGCCGACCGGCCCGTCCAGGTCGGCTCCCACTACCACTTCGCCGAGGCCAACCCCGGCCTGGAGTTCGACCGCGCCGCCGCGCGCGGGCTGCGGCTGAACGTCGCCGCCGGCACCGCCGTGCGCTTCGAGCCCGGCATCCCCGTCGACGTCGAACTCGTACCGCTGGCCGGCGCCCGCGTCGTGCCCGGACTGCGCGGGGAGATCGGAGGTGCCCTCGATGCCTGAACTCTCCCGCGCCGCGTACGCCGACCTGTTCGGGCCGACCACCGGCGACCGGATCCGGCTCGCCGACACCGACCTGCTCGTCGAGATCGAGGAGGACCGCTCCGGCGGGCCCGGACTCGCCGGTGACGAGGCCGTGTTCGGCGGCGGCAAGGTCATCCGGGAGTCCATGGGCCAGTCCCGCGCCACCCGAGCCGACGGCACCCCCGACACCGTGATCACCGGTGTCGTCGTCATCGACCACTGGGGGATCGTCAAGGCCGACGTCGGCATCCGCGACGGCCGGATCGCCGGCATCGGCAAGGCGGGCAACCCCGACACCATGGACGGCGTGCACCCGGATCTGGTCATCGGCCCGGAGACCGAGGTGATCGCCGGCAACGGCCGGATCCTGACCGCGGGCGCCATCGACGCGCACGTCCACTTCATCTGCCCGCAGATCGCCGACGAGGCGCTCTCCGCCGGCATCACCACCCTGGTCGGCGGCGGCACCGGGCCCGCCGAGGGCTCCAAGGCGACCACCGTCACCCCCGGCCCCTGGCATCTGGCCCGGATGCTGGAGGCGATGGAGCGGTACCCGCTGAACATCGGCTTCCTCGGCAAGGGCAACACCGTCTCCCAAGAGGCGATGCTCTCGCAGATCCGCGGCGGTGCGCTGGGCCTCAAGCTGCACGAGGACTGGGGCTCCACCCCGGCCGTCATCGACGCCTCGCTGACCGTCGCCGACCGGACCGGCATCCAGGTCGCCATCCACACGGACACGCTGAACGAGGCAGGGTTCGTCGGCGACACCCTCGCCGCGATCGGCGGGCGCGGCATCCACGCGTACCACACGGAGGGCGCGGGCGGCGGGCACGCGCCGGACATCATGACCGTCGTCTCGGAGCCGCACGTGCTGCCCAGCTCGACGAATCCGACGCGGCCGTTCACCGTCAACACCGCCGAGGAACACCTCGACATGCTGATGGTGTGTCACCACCTCAACCCTGCCGTGCCGGAGGATCTCGCCTTCGCCGAGTCCCGGATCCGGCCGTCCACCATCGGGGCGGAGGACATACTCCACGACCTGGGCGCCATCTCGATCATCTCGTCCGACTCCCAGGCCATGGGGCGGGTCGGCGAGGTAGTCCTGCGGACCTGGCAGACCGCGCACGTGATGAAGCGGCGTCGGGGCGCCCTGCCGGGGGACGGGCGCGCCGACAACCTGCGGGTGCGGCGGTACGTCGCCAAGTACACGATCAATCCGGCGCTCGCGCAGGGCCTCGCCCGGGAGGTGGGCTCCGTGGAGACCGGGAAGCTCGCCGACCTGGTGCTGTGGGAGCCCGCGTTCTTCGGTGTGAAGCCGCAGCTCGTCATCAAGGGCGGACAGATCGCGTACGCGCAGATGGGTGACGCGAACGCCTCCATTCCGACCCCGCAGCCGATCCTGCCGCGTCCGATGTACGGGGCGATGGGGCGGGCGCCCGCGGCCAACTCGGTCAACTTCGTGGCGCCGCTGGCCGTCGAGGACGGGCTGCCGGAGCGGCTGCGGCTGGGCAAGCGCTTCGTCGCCATCGAGTCGACGCGCGGGGTGACCAAGGCCGAGATGAAGGAGAACGACGCGCGGCCGCGGGTCCAGGTCGACCCCGACAGCTTCGCCGTACGCATCGACGGGGAACTGGTCGAGGCGACACCGGCCGTCGAACTGCCCATGGCCCAGCGTTACTTCCTCTTCTGAGGGGGCGAGATGGCACGGGCAGCGCTACTGGTCCTGGCCGACGGCCGCTTTCCCGCCGGGGGGCACGCGCACTCCGGCGGGGCGGAGGCGGCCGTCCGCGCCGGGCGGATCACCGGGGCCGCGAACCTGGAGGACTTCTGCCGGGGCCGGCTGCACACGGCGGGGCTCGTCGCGGCCTCGATCGCCGCGGCGGCCGTACTCGGACTGGATCCCGGGGAGTTGGACGCGGCGGCGGACGCGCGGACGCCCTCGCTGGCGTTGCGGGGTGCCGCGCGGCGGCTCGGGCGGCAGTTGATGCGGGCGGCCCGGGCGACCTGGCCCTCGACCGAACTGGACGCCCTGGCGGGGGAGTTCCCCAAGGGGGCGCATCAGCCGGTGGTGCTCGGGCTCACGGCGCGGGCGGCTGGGCTGGGAGCGGACGATGCGGCGTACTGCGCGGCGTACGAGAGCGTCAGTGGGCCCGCGACGGCGGTGGTGAGGTTGCTGAGTCTCGATCCGTTCGATGCGGCGGGGGTGTTGGCGCGGTTGGCGGGGGAGGTGGACCGGGTGGTGGACCAGGCCGTGGAGGCGGGGCGACGGGCATCGGTCGACGGGGTGGATGTGTTGCCCGCGGCTTCCGGGCCGGTGTTGGAAGTCAGTGCGGAGGCTCATGCGGCGTGGGCTGTCCGCCTGTTCGCCTCGTAGGTGACCGGCGCCCGACCCGGCGGGACGAGATGTCGGCCCACGGGATTCGGGCCTTTCCAGGAATCACGTCAGCTCGTACAGGAGCCGTACATGCATATCGATCACGTTCAGCACGGTCCCGCCGTCATGAGTGCCGATGCTCGTCGTCCCGACGGGGCCCGGCGGGCGTTGCGGATCGGGCTCGGGGGGCCCGTGGGGTCCGGGAAGACCGCCACCGTCGCGGCGCTGTGCCGGGTGTTGCGGGAGGAACTGTCGCTCGCTGTCGTCACGAACGACATCTACACCCGCGAGGACGCCGAGTTCCTGTTGCGGGAGGCCGTGCTGCCGCCCGAGCGGATCGCGGCCGTGGAGACGGGGGCCTGCCCGCACACGGCGATCCGGGACGACATCTCCGCGAACCTCGAAGCGGTCGAGGACCTTGAGGACGAGGTCGGGCCGCTGGACCTGATCCTCGTGGAGTCCGGCGGGGACAACCTCACCGCGACCTTCTCCAGAGGACTCGTCGACGCGCAGATCTTCGTGATCGACGTGGCCGGCGGGGACGACATCCCGCGCAAGGGCGGGCCCGGGGTGACCACGGCCGACCTGCTGGTCGTGAACAAGACCGACCTCGCGCCGTACGTCGGCTCCGACCTCGCGCGGATGGCGGCGGACGCGAAGGCGCAGCGGGCCGAACTGCCGGTCGTCTTCCAGTCGTTGCGCGGCGGGACCGGGGTGGCGGACGTGGCCGACTGGGTACGCGGGCGGCTCGCCGCGTGGACGGCATGACCGCGACCGGGGTACGGGCCGCCGCGCGGATCGTCGCGCGGGCGGACGGGCGCGGCGGCACCTCGCTGCCCGTGCTGCGAGGGGAGGGGCCGCTCGCGCTCCGCCGGACGCGGGCGGGAGGTGACGAGGCCCGGGTCATGCTGGTGGGGGCGATGAGCGGGCCGCTCGGCGGGGACCGCTTCGCCGTGACGGCGGAGGTGGGACAGGGGGCCCGGCTGGAGGTCCGGTCCGCTGCCGCCACCCTCGCGCTGCCGGGGCAGGCGAAGGGCGAGGCGCACTACGACGTCCGGCTCGAAGTCGCCGAAGAAGGTGAACTGCGGTGGCTGCCCGAGCCGTTGATCTCGGCGGCGGGGAGCGACCTGCGGGTCACCACCCGGGTCGAGCTCGCGGGCGGTGCGCGGCTCGTGTTCCGAGAGGAGCAGGTGCTGGGGCGGGTGGGTGAGCAACCCGGACGGCTCGTCAGCCGTCTCACAGTGCGGGTGGCGGGGCGGACCGTGCTCGATCAGGAGCTTGCCTGCGGACCCGGTGCGCCGGGCGGCTGGGACGGGCCCGCCGTGCTGGCGGGGCATCGGGCGGTGGGGCAACTGGTCCTCGTACGACCGGAGTTCGGCGACGGGGCGCCGGCCGCGCGGATGCTGGGGGAGTGTGCGGCGCTGGTGCCGCTCGCGGGTCCCGCCGTGCTGGTGACCGCTCTGGCGTCCGACGGGCTGCGGCTGCGGCGGGTGCTGGACGAGGCACTGGCACTGATCGGTTGATTCCGCTCAGCGGGACATGATTGTCCGGTTATCGGATTGGTAAAGAAGGTCGACGACCCCTGTTCTCAGGCTCTTCACAGCCGCGAGGATCCCCGTGACCATTCGCAACCATGCACGGGAGGGGCCCACTTGAGGGACATCAGACCGAAGAACCGCGCGCTGACGCTCGGTTCGGCCGGAGTCCTCGTCACGGCCACGCTGATAACCGGCGCCCTCGCGGCGCCCACGGCCAGCGCCGACAGCCGGCCCGGCCAGGACCGGGAGGCCCGCGGCGCCACGATCGCCGCCGCGCGGGCCGCGAAGGCGGGCATCGACTGGCAGGACTGCCCGGCCGACTGGGGGCTGGAGAAGCCGATCCAGTGCGGCTGGGTCACCGTGCCGCTCGACTACGCGAAGCCGTTCGGCAAGCAGATCAAGCTCGCCGTCGACCGCATCGGCAGCACCGGGACGAAGTCGGAGCGCCAGGGCGCGCTCATCTACAACCCGGGCGGCCCCGGCGGCTCCGGCCTGCGGTTCCCGCGCCGGGTCACCACCAAGAACCCCCTGTGGGTCAACACCTCCAAGGCGTACGACTTCGTGGGCTTCGACCCGCGCGGCGTCGGCCACTCCACGCCGATCTCCTGCATCGACCCGCAGGAGTTCGTCAAGGCGCCCAAGACGGACCCGGTGCCGGACACCGAGGCCGACAAGTCCGCCCAGCGCAAGCTGGCCCGCGAGTACGCCGACGGCTGCTACGAGCGCAGTGGCACGATGCTGCCGCACATGACCACGCCGAACACCGCACGCGACCTGGACGTCATCCGGGCCGCGCTCGGCGAGAAGAAGCTCAACTACCTGGGCGTCTCCTACGGCACCTACCTCGGCGCCGTCTACGGCACGCTGTTCCCGGGCCACGTCCGCCGGATGATCGTCGACAGCGTGGTCGACCCGGCGCGCGAGAACATCTGGTACCAGGCCAACCTGAACCAGGACATCGCCTTCGAGGGCCGCTGGAAGGACTGGGAGGACTGGGTCGCCGCCAACGACGCCGCCTTCCACCTCGGCACGACCCGCGACGCCGTCCAGGCCAAGTGGCTCGAACTGCGCGCCACCGCCAAGAAGAATCCCATCGGCGGGGTCGTCGGCCCGGCCGAGCTGATCTCCTTCTTCCAGAGCGCCCCGTACTACGACTCCTCGTGGGTGCCGGTCGCCACGGTCTTCAGCAAGTACGTGGCCGGTGACACCCAGGCCCTCGTCGACGCGGCCGCGCCCGACCTGTCCGACACCGCGGGCAACATCTCCGCGGAGAACGGCAACGCCGTCTACACGGCCGTCGAGTGCACCGACGCCAAGTGGCCCACCAGCTGGAAGAAGTGGGACCGGGACAACACGAAGCTCAACAAGGACTACCCGTTCATGACCTGGGCCAACGCATGGATGAACCTGCCGTGCGCCACCTGGCCGGTCAAGCAGCGGACCCCGGTGAACGTCAAGACCCACAAGGGTCTGCCGCCGGTCCTCATCGTGCAGTCCACGCGTGACGCGGCCACCCCGTACCCGGGCGCCGTCTCACTGCACCAGCGTTTCAAGGGCTCCCGCCTGATCACCGAGAAGGGCGCGGGCTCGCACGGCGTGACCGGCCTGGTCAACCCGTGCATCAACAGCCGGGTCGACGCCTACCTGATCGACGGCAAGGTCGACACCGCCGACGTGACCTGCGCGCCGCACGCGACGCCCAAGCCGTAACCACGTCCGGTACACGAGCGAGGGGCGGCCGGAACTCCGGCCGCCCCTTCCTCTTCGTCCGCGCCCGTTGAGCGCGAGGCTCAACCGAGCGGCGCCCGCGGGAATCTGCGTTCCCGTTCGCCCTTCGAGGCGGTCTCCTCCGCCTTGACGACCGCCGCGTACTGGTCGACGTACTCCTGCTCCGACAGCGTCAGGATCGCGTACATGATCTCGTCGGTGACGGCGCGCAGGATCGCCTTCTCGTTCTCCATTCCGGCGTAGCGGGAGAAGTCCAGGGGCTTGCCGAAGCGGATGACGACCGGGTGGACGTTCGGGACGACCTTGCCCGGCGGCTGCGCCTCGAAGGTGCCGATCATCGCGCAGGGGACGACCGGGACCCCGGCCTTCAGCGCCATCACGGCGACCCCGACCTTGCCTTTGTAGAGCCGGCCGTCGTGCGAGCGCGTGCCCTCCGGGTAGATGCCGAGCAACTCGCCCTTGCGCAGCACCCCGAGTCCCTCCCGGATCGCCGTCTGGCCCGCGTCCTTGCCGGAGCGGTCGACCGGGATCTGGCCCGCGCTGCGGAAGAAGGCCGCGGTCAGACGGCCCTTGATGCCCGGTCCGGTGAAGTACTCGGCCTTGGCGAGGAAGGTGATGCGCCGCTTGAGCATCGCCGGCATCAGGAAGTGGTCCGAGAACGAGAGGTGGTTGCCGGCGACGATGGCCGGCCCCGACGCCGGCACGTTGTCCAGGCCCTCTATTCGCGGTCGGAAGAACAGTCTCAACAAGGGACCCAACAACACATATTTCAGCAGGTAGTAGAACAAAGGGGGTCGCTCCTCACTCCGGTGGATCTCCTGAGCCGCCGTGTTCTCGCAGGTCAACCGGCGCGTGATGGGGTGCCAGTGTAGGGGCAGGCACAGCGGGCCGGAACCGTCGCGGACGTCGGTCGCCGGACCACACTCGTCTCCGTCGCGGCCGCGGGGCAACCCGAAGCCGCAGGCTGGCGTGATAGCGGTGTTGAGTGGCAGGCGCGCGGGTCTTGCCGCCGGGCCGCCAGGTGTTCACCCGGCGCCCGACCCGGGCCCGGAGTCGGCCAACGGAACGACGGCGGGGGCCCGTTCACGCCGCCGGAGCGCCCCGAACAGGCCACTGAGCAGCAACGCCAGGGCCACGAGCGCGCCCAGGGCGACGAGTGGGTGCCACCATGGCGCGCGCAGCCACGGCAGCGCGTGCCGACCGAACGCCCCCACGTCGCCGTGGTCGTTGCCGAACAGCCAGCGGCGCCCGATCGGGCAGGCGAGGAAGAAGACCGCCACCACGAGCGTGAACGTCCCCGCGCCGACCAGCACCTTGCGCCAGTGCGCGTAGCCGCCGAGGGCGAGCAGATAGCCGCCGATCAGCGCGAGCACCACGCCGGTCAGACCGAGCCAGGTGGCCTGCTGGAACATCGAGAGCACGCCGACGACCAGCGCCACCAGCCCGATGAGCAGCAGATTGCGGGAGGCGCCGCTGGAGAGGGCGCAGGCGCGGTAGCCGGCGAGGGTGACCGTGCGGGCCGAGGAGACGAAGGGCCGCAGGGGCGCCGGGATCCTGCCGAACCCGGAGGCCAACGAGGCGGTGACGGCGGCCGCCTTGCTCGCCGTACGGGTCAGCAGGGGGCGGCCCAGCTCGTCGGCGAAGGTCTCGTCGGGCACCGGACAGGTCGCGAGCAGGGCGGCCAGCGCGTCGGGGTCAGGCGCTGCGGCGGGCGAGCCGTCCAGCAGCGCCGTGGTGACCAGGCCGCGCTGTACGGGGGTCCAGGTGCCGTTCACGACCGCCGCCTCGGCGGTCCGGGCGGCCGCCTGGGCCCGGGCGGGGCGGCCGGCCGCGTCGAGCACCTGGGCGGCCCAGGTGTGCCCCCGTGCGGACGGTGTGGCCATCACCTCCCGTGCGAGGACCGGCAGTTCGACCTCGACGACGCACCGCTGCCAGGCCTTCGCCACCCACATCGACGTCAGGGGCAGGCTGCGCGGCAGGGGTGCGTCGGCGTCGTCGAGGAAGCCCAGCTCGCCCAGGACGTCCCGCTCGGTCAGCCGGATCCCGGATCCGTCGGCGGCCGTTCCGACGACGTCGTCGGGGTCCGCGCCGGCCGCGAACAGCTCGCGCAGCTTCGCGTAGAACCACTCGCCGCGGCTCCCGGTGGGCGGGTGCTCCGGTACGACGGTGAGGATCCGGCGCGGGTCGAGCAGGAGGTGCACCAGCCAGCCGGCGCCGTCCAGCCGCCCCCAGGTCCAGTCGTTGGCCCGCCACGAGGACTTGTAGAAGGCGCCGAAGTGGTGCAGTTGGAGGCCGGTGAGCTTGGAGGCCGCCGTCGCGCGGCGGTGTGCGAGGAGGCACCGGGTGTCGGCGCTGACCTGCACCAGCTCGACGGGCTGCTCGATCTCGGTGCCCACCGGGAGCACGGAGCGGGTCGCCACGTGCAGCTCGAACAGGGCGAGGGCCGTGCCGTCGGCGCTGGCGGGCAGGAAGCCGAAGTAGGCGAGGAGTTCCGCGGCGGCCCGCTGCCGTCGCCCTTCGGCGCTGGCGGGAGGGGCCAGGACGCCGGTGCCGGGCGGGGCGAGGAGCGCGTCCGGGACGATGTCGCGCAGGGCGACCACGGCCGCGGCGAGCCGCTCCCAGCCGTTCTGGAGGCGGGGATCCCGACGGCTGTCGGACCCCGGCCCCGTGGCCGGTTCGGCGGGCTCGGGGGCGTACCGCTTCATCGCCTCGGCCGCCACGCGCGGGAGCGGCCAGCCGGCCGCGTACCCCTCGTCGAGCACCTCCTCGACCAGCTCCTCCAGGTTCGGCCGCGGCGGCGGCTCGTACGCCTCGTGCACCCGCTCCACGACGTCGGCCAGCCGGTGGCGCCGGTCGGGGCAGCAGACGTGCGCCTCCCGGAGCAGGGCCAGCACCGTCGCCTTGGCACCGTTGAACGGAGCCACGCCGAAGGCCGCCAGCCGTTGGTACAGGGCGGTGCCCTCGTCGCCGGGCTCCGGGAAGCGCCACTCCCGCGTCGTCTCGGTCACCGCGGCGGCCCGGCACTCCTCCTCGGCGCTGCGGCCCGGCCCCAGGGCGTCCAGCCACGCGCGCGTCATCGCGTCGTACGGCCGTGTGGTCAGGGCGCGCATCAGGGCGGCGATCACGGGACGGGCCAGCCAGGCGCCCTCACGACCGCGGAAGTCGTCGCGCATCGCGGGGCCGAGCAGCGCACACCCCGGAGCCGGCGTGCCGGCCTCGTCGGCCGGGGCGCCCGTCGCCTCGGCCAGCCGCCGCCGGCACGCGGCCAGTTCCTCCTGGACCGCACGGCCCTGCGCGCCGAGCTCGGCCATGCGGCGCCGGGTGTCGCGCAGGGCGTCCATCCGGTCGTTGTGGTCGCGCAGTTCGGTCAGTTCGGCGCTCACGGACTGGTTGAGCGCGGCACCGAGATCCTTCGCCAGTGCCTCGCCCAGGGTCCACGGCTGCTCGAAGGACTCCGGGGCGGGCGTGGGACGGGGGTCGGGTGCGCCGCCGGCCGTGGGGACGACGTAGAGCAGGACACGCCGCACCTGGCGGGCGGCCGGACGCTCGAAGACGGCTCGCAGCAGCGGCCGGATCGGACGGTTCGCCAGCAGTCCGCCGTCCGCGACCCAGTGCGGGCGGGTGATGTTGGCGTACTCGCGCATCGGAGGGCGTTCGGGGGCGCCGGGGCGTCCCGGGATCGTCGTGTCGTACGGCAGGAACGAGGGCTCGAACGCGGCCGGGTACGAGGCGCTGCTGCGCGCCGCCAGCGCCACGGCCTGTTTGCCGCCCTCGTCGGCCAGTGCCTCCTCGTCGAAGACGAGCAGGCCCCGGTGGTCGTCGTCCTGGACCTGGGTGCCGTAGGAGTCGGTGAACCGGCCCGTCTCCCCGGTGAGCAGGGTGGTGGTGATGAGGACCCTGGTGGTCCTGGGCGGGCGGGGTGTGGCGTCGTCGTCCCCGGAGCCGGGAAGCGGGGGCGTGGACGACGCCCGGACGCCCAGATCGGCGATGCCGTCCACGAGTTCCTGGAACAGGACGCCGTCCCCCTGCAGGAGCGAGGGCGGCCGCTTCTCGTCGGGATCGCGCAGCAGGGTCTCGAACGCGCCGGAGGTCAGCCAGAAGTCGCGCAGCGGCCCGAGGTCCCAGGACCGGGCCCGTGCGAGCCCCAGCAGCGCGGCGTTGATGCCGCCCGCGCTGGTGCCGGACAGGATGTCGACACAGACGGTGGTGTCCAGCAGGTCCAGCAGCCGCAGGTACAGCGCCTTCGCCCGCTCGTCGCCCGTCGCCGAGGCGGCCGCCTCGGGGAGCGCCGCATCCTCGGGGAGGCCGTCGCGCCACCAGGCCGCCTGCTGGAGCAGGTTCAGCTCGCGCGCCACGCCGCCCATCCAGATCGCCAGGCTCACGCCGCCGGTCATCGCCGTGGCGATCCGCAGCTCCTGGGTGCCGGGCCCGAGTTTCAGCCTCGGCCTGCGGTCACCGAGTCCGGACTTCGTCGTACCGCGCATATCCCAGGTTCTTCCCACGCGACGCACGACGCGCAGGGTTCGGCAGCACATATCACCCGATCGTGGCCCTCCGCTTTCCGTGCGGATGCGCCCGGTCGCGTCGCCCGCCGGCGCCCTGGCTACGATGGCCGGGATGATCGCAGCCGAGCACAGCGCACCGCGACCGCCCACGCGGCGGTGGCACACGCTGCTCGTGCTGGGCCTGCTGGCCGGGTTGCTCGGTATGCACGCCCTGGCCCCCGGCGGCGCCGTCGAGCGCGCCGAGCACGTCCGTTCCGCGCACGCCGCGGCGACGCTCACCGCCGTCGACGACTGCCCCGACGAAGGGCACTGCGGCGGACACCACCTGCGGCACGCCGACCCGACGTGCGCGTCGGCCGCCGTGAGCGGGGGGCCGCAGCTGCCCGCGCTGGCTCCCGACCCGGTGGCCGTGCCCGTACGGGCCGCATGCGCCCGCTCCCACCCGGCGACGGCACCGGACGGCGCACGCGCGCCACCGTCCCTGGCGGAACTCCAACTCCTGCGGATCTAGAAGCCGCGCCGACCGCACCGAGCCCCGGGCCGATGCGGTCCCACGCGTGCCCACTTCCCTTTTCCACCGCAGGAGTTCACGTATGACCACCCGTACCCCGGCGCGCCGTGCCGCCCTCGTCGCGGTCACCGCCGCCGCCGCGCTCCTCCTCGCCGCCTGCGGCGGCGAGGACCACGACAGCGCCGGTCACACCGGCCACGGCGCCTCCGCGTCCCCGAGCGCGGGCGCCGAGGCCCACAACGCCCAGGACGTCTCCTTCGCGCAGGGCATGATCCCGCATCACCAGCAGGCCCTGGAGATGGCCGCACTCGCGGCCGACCGCGCCTCCTCGGCGCGGGTCAAGGACCTCGCCGCGCGCATCCAGAAGGCGCAGGACCCGGAGATCAGGACCATGACCGGCTGGCTGAGGTCCTGGGGCGAGGACGTGCCCATGGCCGGCACGGACCACTCCCACCACTCCGGCATGTCGGGGATGCCCGGTATGTCCGGGATGATGAGTGGCAAGGACCTGGACCGGCTGAAGAAGGCGTCCGGCAAGGACTTCGACACCATGTTCCTGACCATGATGATCGAGCATCACCGGGGCGCCGTCGCGATGGCCACCACCGAGAAGGGCGAGGGCCGGTACGGTCCCGCCACGAGCACGGCCGACGACATCGTCACCGCGCAGAACGGCGAGATCAAGGAGATGAACCGGCTCCTCGGCACGAGCTGATCCGGCAGGGGGCCGACCCCCTGCAGCAGAGGGGGCCGGCCCCGTGGCCGGCCCCCTCTCACCGTCGGTTCGCCCCGGGTCAGCCGCCCTGGGTCAGGACCTTCTCCAACGTGCCCAGCGCGGAGCGCAGTTCCTCGTCCGTGATGGTCAGCGGCGGGGCCAGCCGGATCGTGGAGCCGTGGGTGTCCTTGACCAGGATCCCCTCGCGCATGAGGCGCTCGCTGACCTCGCGGCCGGTGCCGATCGCGGGGTCGACGTCGACGCCCGCCCACAGCCCGCGCGCCCGGAAGCCCACCACGCCCCGGCCGACCAGGGCCGCGAGACCCTCGCTCAGCACGACGCCCAGGTCGGCGGCCCGGCGCTGGAACTCACCGGTCTCCAGCAGCTCGACCACCGCCGTGCCGACCGCCGCGGCGAGCGGGTTGCCGCCGAACGTCGAGCCGTGCTCGCCCGGCCGGAGCACGCCCAGGACGTCACGGCGGGCCACCACCGCGGACACCGGCACGATGCCGCCGCCCAGCGCCTTGCCGAGGAGCAGGACGTCGGGAACGACGGACTCGTGCTCCACGGCGAGCGTGCGGCCGGTGCGGCCGAGGCCCGACTGGATCTCGTCCGCGATGAACAGGCAGCACTTGCGGCGGGTCAGCTCGCGGACCCCCGCGAGGTAGCCGTCGTCCGGGATGACCACCCCGGCCTCGCCCTGGATCGGCTCGATCAGCACGGCCGCCGTCGTCTCGTCGACGGCCTCCTCCAGCGCGGCCAGGTCGTTGTACGGGACGATCCGGAAGCCGGGGGTGAACGGGCCGAAGCCGGTGCGGGCGGTCTCGTCGGTGGAGAAGCTGACGATCGTCGTCGTACGGCCGTGGAAGTTGTCCGCGGCCACCACGATCGTGGCCCGGTCGGCCGGGACGCCCTTCACCTCGTAGGCCCACTTGCGGGCCACCTTGATGCCGCTCTCCACCGCCTCCGCGCCGGTGTTCATCGGCAGCACCATGTCCAGGCCGGTCAGCGCGGCCAGACGCTCGGCGAACTCGGCGAGCCGGTCGTTGTGGAAGGCGCGCGAGGTCAGCGTCAGCCGGTCGAGCTGGCGGTGCGCCGCCTCGATCAGGCCCGGGTGGCGGTGGCCGAAGTTGAGGGCCGAGTAGCCGGCCAGCATGTCGAGGTAGCGTCGGCCCTCCACGTCCTGGACCCACGTGCCCTCGGCACTGGCGACGACCACCGGCAGCGGGTGGTAGTTGTGTGCCAGGACCGGCTGCTCGGCACGGATCAGGTCGTCGGACGTACGCGTGCGGGCAGGTGCGGTCATGAGCGGATCTCCTGGGTGCAGCACTTGATGCCGCCGCCGGCCTTGTGGAACTCCGACAGGTCGACGGGGACGGGGATGTAGTCGTGGTCGGCCAGGCGCGAGGCGAGGGCCTCGGCCTGCGGCGCGATGAACACGTGGCGGCCGTCGGAGACGGAGTTCAGGCCGAAGGTCATCGCGTCGTCGCGGGTGGCCAGCACGGCGTCCGGGAACAGCCGCTGGAGCACCTCGCGGCTGCCGGGCGAGAACGCCTCCGGGTAGTAGACGATGTTGTGGTGGTCGTTGTCGTCGTTGAGGACGAACAGCGCCGTGTCCAGGTGGTAGAAGTACGGATCCACCAGCGTCAGGCTGATCACCGGGTGGCCGAAGAACTCCTGCGCCTCGCGGTGGGCCTCCCGGGTCGTGCGGAACCCGGTGCCGGCCAGCACGTACCGGCCCGTCCACACCAGGTCGCCCTCGCCCTCGGACACCGACTCGGGGCGGTGCACGTCGAACCCGGCCGCCTTGAACCAGGTGTCGTAGTGGGTCGACTCGGGGCGGCGCTCGGGCGCGTGGAAGAGGGAGCCGAAGACGCGGCCGCCCACGACGACCGCCGAGTTCGCGGCGAAGACCATGTCCGGGAGACCGGGCACCGGCTCCACGGTGTCGACCGTGTGGCCGTGGGCACGGTAGACGCGGATCAGCGCCTGCCACTGCTCCTGGGCCAGGTCCACATCCACCTGGACGTCGGGTTGCATCCAGGGATTGATCGCGTACTGCACGCCGAAATGTCTGGGTTCACAGACGAGAAAGCGCCGGGGGCGCGGCACACGGCTGTCGGACACAGAGGTGTTCCTCCGCTTTCCTGCGGTGTCGACTGGGGGTGGACACCAAGGTAGGAAGTGACCGGCAGGCCCGACAAGAAACGACAGCTGCGTGTGTGCGCAGGAATGCTGCGTTGTGCCCGGGGAAAACGCAGGACTGCTGCGCGTTGCCGGGTTTACTCCGGAGCCGCGTGCGTCGCACCCGCCTCGGGACTCTCCGGCAGCAGGTGGGACAGCACCATCACGCTGATCGTCTTCCGGATGAACGGCTCCACCCGGATCCGCTCCAGCACCTCCTCGAAGTGCCCCACGTCCCGCGCCCGCACGTGCAGCAGCGCGTCCGCGCCGCCCGTCACCGTCATGGCGGCCGTGATCTCCGGATGGTTGCGCACCACCTCCGCCAGGCGCCGGGGCGGGGCCGCGCCCTCGCAGTACACCTCGACGTACGCCTCCGTGCGCCAGCCCAGCGCCGACGGCCGCACCGTGGCCGTGAACCCGGTGATCACGCCCGTGTCCCGCAGCCGGTCGACCCGCCGCTTGACCGCCGTCGCCGAGAGCCCGATGTCCGCCCCGATCTCGGCGAAGCTGCTCCTCGCGTTCGCCATCAACGCGGTGATGATCTTCCGGTCGAGCTCGTCGAACGGGGCCGTCCTGCTGTTCATGTCGGCACTGTATCCAGCGGGAACGCCCGTGCCCGGCACATGTCCAGGCGTACGGATCGCCCCTACACTCCACGTTCATGCTGCGCGCCCTCGCCGTCGACGACGAACGCCCCTCGCTGGAGGAACTTCTCTATCTGCTGGGCGCCGATCCACGCGTCGGCAGCGTCGAGGGCGCCGACGACGCGACCGGCGCGCTGCGCCGGATCACCCGTGCACTGGAGTCCGGTCCGGACGGACCCGAGGCCATCGACGTCGTGTTCCTCGACATCCAGATGCCGGGCCTCGACGGACTGGAGATGGCCCGGCTGCTGACCGGCTTCGCCCGCCCGCCGCTGGTCGTGTTCGTCACCGCCCACGAGGACTTCGCCGTCCGCGCCTTCGACCTCGATGCGGTCGACTACGTCCTCAAACCGGTCCGCAAGGAGCGGCTCGCCGAGGCCGTGCGCCGGGCCGTCGAACTGAGCGGCGCCGCCCCGCGGATCCCCGTGCACGAACCCGACCCCGACCACATCCCCGTCGAACTCGGCGGCGTGACGCGCTTCGTCGCCGTCGAGGACATCACCCATGTCGAGGCCCGCGGCGACTACGCACGGCTGCACACCGACCGCGGCAGCCACCTCGTCCGCATCCCGCTGTCCACCCTGGAGGACCGCTGGCGCTCGCGCGGCTTCGTCCGCATCCACCGCCGCCACCTCGTCGCGCTGCGTCACGTGGGCGAGCTCCGGCTGGACGCGGGCACCGTGAGCGTCCTGGTCGGCGGCGAGGAACTCCAGGTCAGCCGCCGCCACGCGCGCGAGCTGCGGGATCTGCTGATGAGGAGGACATGACGGTGCCCCAGGACCCCGCCGAGCGTCGTGTCGTCGTCACCGGCCCGCCCCGCCGCACCGCCTCCCACGCTCGGCTTCGCTCGCGCGGGCGCCACCCCCATGCCTCCGGCTACTACCGGCCGCGCACCGAGATCGACGAACAGACCACCCTCGGCCACACCTACGTCCGCTCCCTCATGCGCACCCAGCTGCGGGCCGCCCTGACCGTGTTCGCGGTCCTCGTGCTGCTCGTCGGCCCGCTGCCGCTGGTCTTCGCGGCCGCCCCGGACGCCGGCCGCCTGGCCTGGCTGGTGCTCGGCTTCTGCCTGTACGCGCCGCTGATCCTGCTGGCCCGCTGGTACGTGCGCCGTGCCGAGCGCAACGAACGGGACTTCGTGCGCCTCGTCGAGGACCGATGAACCCGAACTTCGCGATACCCGCCGTCGCCCTCGTCGTCGTGGCGACCGTGCTCGTCGGCGCCTTCGGCCTGCGTGTCTCCCGCACCACCTCCGACTTCTACGTCGCCTCGCGCACCGTCGGCCCCCGCCTCAACGCGGCCGCCATCAGCGGCGAGTACCTGTCCGCCGCCTCCTTCCTCGGCATCGCCGGCCTGGTCCTCGTCCAGGGCCCGGACATGCTCTGGTACCCGGTCGGCTACACCGCCGGTTACCTGGTCCTGCTCCTGTTCGTCGCCGCCCCGCTGCGCCGCTCCGGCGCCTACACGCTGCCCGACTTCGCCGAGGCCCGCCTCGCCTCGCCGGGGGTACGGCGGCTGGCCGGGGCCTTCGTCGTCGGGGTCGGCTGGCTCTATCTGCTGCCCCAGCTCCAGGGAGCCGGGCTCACCCTGGCGGTCCTCACCGGCGCGCCCGACCCGCTCGGCGGGATCGTCGTGGCCGTGGTCGTCGTCGCGACCGTCGCCGCCGGCGGCATGCGCAGCATCACCTTCGTCCAGGCCTTCCAGTACTGGCTCAAACTCACCGCCCTCCTCGTCCCCGCGCTCTTCCTGCTCCTCGCCTGGCAGGGCGACGGCGCACCCCGGCACGCCTTCGAGGAACCGGCCACCTTCCGCGAGCAGCGCACCGTACGCGTCGAGGTCACCGTCGACCTGGACCTCGCACGGCCGCTCACCGTCACCGTGAGCGGCCGGGTCGACGGCCGCCCGCACGACGAGACCAGGCTGCGGCTCTCCGCCGGCCCGCACCGCATCGCCGCGGGCACCCGGCTGACCTTCGCGGCGGGCACGCCCGTCCCCGCCGCCGAGCGGGCCGGTACCGGCGGCATGTCCACCTCGCTCGCCGCTAGCCGCGAGGAGCGCCCGCTGTACGCCACGTACGGACTCATCCTCGCCACCTTCCTCGGCACCATGGGCCTGCCGCACGTGGTGGTCCGCTTCTACACCAGCCCGCACGGCGTCGCCGCCCGTCGCACCACCGTCGCCGTCCTCGCCCTGATCGGCGGCTTCTACCTGCTGCCGCCCGTGTACGGCGCGCTGGGCCGCCTCTACGCCCCCGAACTCACCCTCACCAAGGACACCGACGCGGCCGTCCTGCTGCTGCCCGACCGAATGATCGGCGGGCTCGGCGGCGACCTGCTCGGCGCGCTGGTGGCGGGCGGTGCCTTCGCCGCGTTCCTGTCGACCGCGTCCGGGCTGACCATGGCGGTGGCGGGGGTGCTCACCCAGGACGTCCTCCCCACGCGCGGAGTGCGGCATTTCCGGCTCGGCACGGTGCTCGCCATGGCCGTACCGCTCGCGGCCAGCGTGCTGGTGGGCGGACTGCCGGTCGCCGACGCGGTGGGGCTCGCCTTCGCCGTCTCCGCGTCGTCCTTCTGTCCGCTGCTCGTCCTCGGCATCTGGTGGCGGCGGCTGACCCCGCCCGGCGCGGCCGCGGGCATGCTGGTGGGCGGCGGCTCCGCGTTCCTCGCCGTCGCCGCGACCATGGCGGGCTTCCCCGGCGGCGGCCCCCTGCACGCGCTGCTCGCCTGGCCCGCGCTGTGGTCGGTGCCGCTGGGCTTCCTCACCATGGTGCTGGTGTCGCTGGCCACCGCCTCCCGCGTGCCGCCCGGCACAGCGGCGATCCTGGCCCGGTTCCATCTGCCGGAGGAGCTGTGGGCGGAGGCCAAGGCATGAGCGGCTTCCTCGCCGGACTCTGCGTCGCCGTGCTCCCCCTGCTGGCCGCCGGTTTCTGGCTCGGCCGGCGCACGGCCCGCCCGCAGAGCCTCGCCGGTCTCGGCACCCCCGTCGAGCACGCCACCTTCGAGACCCTGCACACCGCCTCGCTCGCCGCGCCCCCGCTGCGGGCGGGCCTCACGGAGGAGACCGCCCGCCGGTCGGCCCGCGGACTGCGCTCGCTGCTCGGCACCGACGCGCTGTGCCTCACCGACGAGAAGCGGGTGCTCGTCTGGGACGGCGTGGGCGACCACCACCGCGGCGAGATCATGGAGCGGCTCGCCGGGCCGCTGGAGACCGGCCGCGGCGAGGCGTTCCCGCTGGCCTGCGAGACCCCCGACTGCCCGGTCCGCTGGGCCGTGCTCGCCCCGCTCACCGTCGACGACCGGGTGTACGGCGCCCTCGTCGCCTGCGCCCCGCGCGAGTCCGCCGTCCTGGTACGGGCGGCCGGCGAGGTGGCCCGCTGGGTGAGCGTGCAACTGGAACTGGCCGACCTCGACCAGTCCCGCACGAAGCTCATCGAGGCCGAGATCAAGGCCCTGCGCGCCCAGATCTCACCGCACTTCGTCTTCAACTCGCTGGCCGTGATCGCCTCGTTCGTCCGCACCGACCCGGAACGCGCCCGTGAGCTCCTGCTGGAGTTCGCCGACTTCACCCGCTACTCGTTCCGCAGGCACGGCGACTTCACCACCCTCGCCGAGGAACTGCACGCCATCGACCACTACCTGGCCCTGGTCCGCGCCCGCTTCGGCGACCGCCTCTCCGTCACCCTGCAGATCGCCCCCGAGGTGCTGCCGGTGGCCCTGCCCTTCCTGTGCCTGCAGCCCCTCGTCGAGAACGCCGTCAAGCACGGCCTCGAGGGCAAGTCGGACGCGTGCCACATCCAGATCACCGCACGGGACGCGGGCGCCGAGGCGCTGGTCGTCATCGAGGACGACGGCGTCGGCATGGACCCCGCACTGCTGCGCCGCATCCTCGCCGGGGAGACCAGCCCCTCCGGCGGCATCGGCCTGTCCAACGTGGACGACCGGCTCCGCCAGGTCTACGGCGACGACCACGGCCTCGTCATCGAGACCGCGGCCGGAGCGGGCATGAAGATCACGGTCAGGGTGCCGAAGTACCAGCCGGGCGTGCACTCGGCCGGACGCCTCTCGGCACCGTGACCGCGTCCTCGCTCTCAGGCGCTCTGGGTGACCACCATCGCCAGGGTGAGCAGGCCCAGGACGACCCAGCCGAACCACAGCCAGCCGTTGCTGCCGAGCGCCACCGTGTAGGCCGTCACCATCACGAGACCGCCGACGGTGAGCACCCCCATCGCCTTCGTGGAACCGTGCGTAGAACCGGGCATCGCGACACCCTCCTCATGGTTCGTCCTCCTCCATGGTGACCCCGGTTCGGCCCGCGCACGGTACGGACGAGGAAATGAGTGCCCGGTGCTGCCGCCGCCGCTCAGCCCTCGCGGGCGTTCAACGAGGCCAGGTAGGCGTTGTACGCCGCCAGCTCCTTGTCCCCGTCCCGGTCGGCCGCGCGGTCCTTGCGCCGGGCCTGGCGCTGCTCGGAGCCGTACCACTGGAACAGCAGGGCGATCAGCACCAGCACGGACGGGATCTCGCTGAACGCCCAGGCGATGCCGCCGGCCGCGTTCTGGTCAATGAGCGCGTCGATGCCGAGCGAGGCGGGCGGGTTCTTGAACGTCTCGACCATCGGCGACGACGCCATCATCAGCGCGATGCCGAAGAACGCGTGGAACGGCATGCCCGCGAACAGCTCCAGCATCCGCATCAGGTAGCCCGGCCGGTGCGGGCCCGGGTCCACGCCGATGATGGGCCAGAAGAACGCCACGCCCACCGCGAGGAAGTGCACCATCATCGCGATGTGCCCCGCCTTCGAGCCCATCAGGAAGTCGAAGAGGGGCGTGAAGTACAGCGCGTACAGGCTGGCGATGAACATCGGGATCGTGAACGCCGGGTGCGTGACGACCCGCATGTACCGGCTGTGCAGCAGCGCCAGCAGCAGTTCGCGCGGACCCTTGCGGCCCTTGCCCGCGACCGGCAGCGCGCGCAGCGCCAGCGTGACCGGGGCGCCCAGCAGGATCAGGATCGGCGACAGCATGCTGATCACCATGTGCTGCACCATGTGCACGCTGAACATGACCATGCCGTAGTCGTTCAGCCCGGTGCACATCATCAGCATGATGGTCAGCACACCGACGGCGTACGACACGGTCCGGCCGACGGGCCACGCGTCCCCGCGCCGCCGCAGCCGCACCACACCCCAGCCGTACAGCCCCAACCCCACCAGGCAGGCGACGAGGAAGAACGGGTCCGCCGACCACTCAAGACCTCGCCCCAGCGTGAACGGCGGCAAGTCCGTGGTCATGCCGTGCCCGCTGTGATCCATCCGCCGGCTCCTGATTCGTGGGGGTTGTGCAAGTCTGTCCGGACCAGACTAGAACCGACCCCGGCCACCTTCGTGACCGGGGTCGGCGCGACCCACGAGACAGTCCCCCTGTGGCGAGCGCTCTAAAGAACGCACTCCGCCTCGTCGTACCGCTCCTGCGGCACCGTCTTCAACGTCTCCACGGCCTGGGCCAACGGCACCATCACGATGTCGGTCCCGCGCAGCGCGGTCATGTGACCGAACTCCCCCCGGTGCACCGCCTCCACCGCATGCCAGCCGAACCGCGTCGCCAGCACCCGGTCGTACGCCGTGGGCGTCCCGCCCCGCTGCACGTGCCCGAGGATGACCGGCCGCGCCTCCTTGCCCAGGCGCTGCTCCAGCTCGATCGAGAGCTGCCGGGCGATGCCGGCGAACCGCTCGTGGCCGTAGATGTCCTTGCCGCCCTCGTCGAACTCCATGGAGCCGGCCTTCGGCTTGGCGCCCTCCGCGGCCACCACGATGGCGAACCGCTTGCCCGCCTCGAAGCGCTCGCCGACCCGCTTGGCCAACTCGTCGATGTCGAAGGGGCGTTCCGGTACGACGACGGCGTGCGCGCCGGCCGCCATGCCGGAGTGCAGCGCGATCCAGCCGGTGTGGCGGCCCATGACCTCCACGACCAGCACGCGCTGGTGGGACTCGGCGGTGGTCTTCAGCCGGTCCAGGGCCTCGGTGGCGACGCCCACGGCCGTGTCGAAGCCGAAGGTGACGTCCGTGACCGCGATGTCGTTGTCGATGGTCTTCGGCACGCCGACGATGGGCAGGCCGCTGTCGGACAGCAGGCGGGCCGCCTTCAGCGTGCCCTCGCCGCCGATCGGGATGATCGCGTCGAGGCCGAGCTCCGCGACGTGGCCCTTGGCCCGCTGCACGCCGTCCCGCAGATGCGAGGGCTGGACGCGGGAGGAACCGAGGATGGTGCCGCCGCGGGCGAGGATGCCCGCCACGGCGTCGAGGTCGAGCTTCAGATAGTCGCACTCCAGGAGGCCCTTCCAGCCGTCCCGGAAACCGATGACCTCGTCGCCGTGGTCGACGACGGCACGGTGCACGACGGACCGGATGACAGCGTTCAGGCCGGGGCAGTCGCCGCCTGAAGTGAGGACACCAATGCGCATAGCCCGAATACCTTCTCAACGTGGGCCGGGGACCGGACCACGTTGTCCGGTTGGTACCCGGTCACCCTACCGGCGTGAGGGGGTGGCTCCGTAGCGGGCGTCCGCCTGCTGGACGTGCCCGCACATGTGAGCGGACGGTCTGTCAGGCGGGCCCGATGACGACGATGCCGACTTCCACTGGAAGACCCCTCAGGTCCCTCTCGAACACCGGTGTACGCGCAGGCCGCCGCCGTACGCGGCGGCCTGCGCGGGCGGCTACGCGGGCTGCTGCGCGGCCGTGATGCGCTCGTTGCGCAGTGCCTCGTACCAGCGGTCGTCGGTCGGCGGCAGCGCGTTCACGTCGAGCGCCAGCTTCAGCAGCAGGTCGGCGATCAGCGGGTTGCGGGCGAGGACGGGCCCGTGCATGTACGTACCGAAGACGGTGTCGTTGTACGCGCCCTCCGTGCCGTCTCCCGCGCCGTTGCCGTTGCCCACCCGGACCTGGGCGAAGGGGCGGGCGGTCGGGCCGAGCTGGGTGACACCCTGGTGGTTCTCGAAGCCCGTCAGCTGGGGCAGGCCGAGGCGCGGGTCGATGTCCGCGAGGACGTCACCGACGCACCGCTCGCCCTCGCCGCGCACCGAGACCACGTCGAGCAGGCCGAGGCCCGGCTCGCGCTGGCCGAGGTCGTTGATGAACTCGTGGCCGAGGATCTGGTAGCCGGCGCACACGGAGAACAGGATCGCGCCGTTCTCGGCGGCCCGGGTCAGACCCCCGTCCCGGCGCAGCCGCTCGGCCGCGAGCCGCTGCGGCCGGTCCTCGCCGCCGCCGATCAGGTAGATGTCGCCGGAGGTCGGCACCGGCTGGTCGCTGCGCACGTCGAGACGGGCCACGTCGAGGCCACGCTGGCGGGCGCGGCGCTCCACGACGAGCGCGTTGCCCTGGTCGCCGTAGGTGCTCAGCAGGTCCGGGTAGACCCACACCAGCCGCAGTTGGTTGTCGCTCATGAAGTGATCCTCCTCCGTGGTCAGTTGCCGACGCGGCGGCGCAGGTCCTGGAACGCGGTGTAGTTCGCGATGACCTCGATCCGGCCCTGCTGGGCCTGCTCGACGGCCTGGTCGAGGCTGTCGCAGACCTGGAAGTGCTGGTTCGCGACCTCAAGACGCACGGCGAGGTCCAGCTTCCGGTCGCCGATCACGAAGATCGGGTGCCCGGTCAGACGCGTGTAGTCGACGTCCCACAGCCAGGAGGTGTCGGTGCCGTCGGCGCCGCGCGCGTTCACGGAGAGGATCACCGGGGCCGGCGGCGGGTCGATCAGGGAGAACGTCTCGAGCCAGCCCGCGGGGTTCTTCGCCAGCAGCAGGCGCAGGTCGCGGCCCTGGAACTGGACGACGTCATAGCGGCCGGCGACCGCCTGCACCTGGTACATGCGCTCCAGGGCGACCTGCGGCGGCACACCGAAGACGGCGGCGACGGCCGCGGAGCTGGCGGCGTTGGCCTTGTTGGCGCGGCCGGGCAGCTGGAGGTGGATCGGCCAGGCCGAGCCGTGCGGGTCGAGGACGTGGTCCCCGGACAGCGCCCAGGTCGGTGTGGGGCGGCGGAAGCCGCACTCGCCGCAGTACCAGTCGTCGCCGGGGCGCTGCATCACACCGCCGCAGGACGGGCAGGACCAGGCGTCGTCCTTCCACATCTGGCCGGCCGCGACCCAGATCACGTTGGGGGAGGAGGACGCGGCCCACACCACCAGCGGGTCGTCGCAGTTGGCGACGACGACGGCCTTGGAGCCGGCCAGGCCCTCGCGCCAGTTCTCGGCGAGCATGCGGGTCTCGGCGGCGCGGTCGAGCTGGTCGCGGGAGAGGTTGAGCAGGGCGATGCACTTCGGGTCGGTGTCCCGCGCCACGCCCGCCAGGTACTTCTCGTCGACCTCGATCACGCCGTAACGGGCCTCCGAGCTGCCCGCGAGCGCCGAGGTGATGCCGGCGGGCATGTTCGCGCCGAGCGCGTTGGAGACGACCGGGCCCGCGGCGCGCAGCGCCTCGGCGATGAGTCGGGTGGTCGTGGTCTTGCCGTTGGTCGCCGAGACCAGGACGACGTCCAGGTTCTGGGCGAGCCGTCCGAGGAGGTCGGGGTCGAGTTTCAGCGCGACCCGGCCACCGATCACCGATCCGCTGCCGCGCCCCGCCGCGCGGGACGCCGCCGCGACCGCCTTGCCCGCGGTCACGGCCAGCTTGGCCCGCGGCGTGAGCGGGTCCGAGTTGCCTGCCATCAGTTCTCGATCCTCCTTGCGTACGCGCCGCGCCTGAGCCATTCGGCACGTGGGTGTGGGCCTCAGCCTATCGAGATCCATTCGCACACCCGAATCCCGGCCCACGGTCGCGCGGCGGGTGGTGGGCCGAGGGAACCGTACCCTTGCCGCCATGCGACACGGCTCGATCCCGGGCGCCCGCGGGCGCGTCCGGCCTCTTTCCCTGCTGGGTGACCCCGTACTCCAGTCCCCGTGCGCCGAGGTCACCGACTTCGGCCCCGAACTGTCGGTGCTCGTGGAGGACTTGTTCGCGACCATGTACGCGGCACAGGGGGTGGGCCTGGCCGCGAACCAGATCGGCGAGGGATTGCGGGTGTTCGTCTACGACTGTCCCGACGACGAGGACGTGCGTCACCTGGGGCACCTGGTGAACCCGCGGCTGGTGGAGGCCGACGGCGTGGTGATCCGCGGGCCGGAGGGCTGTCTGTCCCTGCCGGGGCTGGAAGCGGGCACGCCGCGGTACGACCACGCGGTCGTCGAGGGCTTCACGATGAGGGGGGAGGCGGTCACCGTGCACGGCACCGGGTTCTTCGCCCGGTGCCTGCAGCACGAGTGCGACCACCTGGAGGGCCGGGTCTACGCGGACCGGCTGACGGGCTGGCGCGGGCGCAGGCTGATGCGTCAGGTGGACCGAGCCCCCTGGAGCCGCTGAGGGTCAGAAACCCGGGCCGCCGATCTTGTCCCCGGCCGCCGCGAGGCGGCCCCACAGCAGGTCGGCCAGGCTCCGCACCAGCTCCGCGCGCGAGCAGGGACGCTCCCCGAGCCACCAGTCACCGGCCGCGTGCATCATGCCGACGATCCCGTGTCCCCACACCCGGGCCAGTTGCTGGCTGCCGGGTCCGAGGTCGAGGCGGTCCTCGATGACCTGGGCCAGCTCCTCACCCATCCTGCGCAGCAGGGGTGCCGAGTGTTTCCCGACGTCGAATCCCTGGTCGGCGCCCGGGGTCCCCTCGGCGGGGTGCATCAGGAACCGGTACACCTGGGGCCGTGCCTCGATCGCCGCGAGGTAGGTGTCCAGGGTGGACTCGACCCGCTCCCGCCGGTCGGCGGGGGCGTCCAGCGCGGCGCGCAGGGAATCGAGCAGGGCGTCCGTGTGCCGCTTGGCGAGGGCGGCGTACAGCCCGCCCTTGTCGCCGAAGTGGCGGTAGAGGATCGGCTTGGTGATGCCGGCCTCCGCGGCGATCGCGTTCATCGAGGCCTGCGGACCATCACGCAGCACCACTTTGTCCGCGGCCTCCAGCAGCTCGCGCCTTCGGCGGTCCGCGGACCGCTGCTGATCGGTCCGCTGCGTGGTGTCCATGTGCTCTCCCCACCCGTGCTGTTTCGGTGACGCCTGCGCAAACTAGCACTGACTGGGCTGCTGACATCGAACGGGATGCCGACAGGTCATCGGGAGTTGACTTTTCCTACCCGTGAGTAACAGACTCGGGTTACCGCTAGTAACATGCACGTGCCGCCGCTGGAGGGGACATGGCCGAGTTCACCATGGAGCTCAATGACGAGCAGAAGGAGGTGCGGGACTGGCTCCACGGCTTCGCCGCCGATGTGATCCGTCCCGCCGCGGCCGAATGGGACGAGCGCGAGGAGACACCCTGGCCCGTCATCCAGGAGGCCGCCAAGGTCGGCATCTACTCCCTCGACTTCTACGCGCAGCAGTACTTCGACCCCACCGGGCTCGGCATCCCGATGGCCATGGAGGAACTGTTCTGGGGCGACGCCGGCATCGCCCTGTCCATCGTCGGCACCGGCCTCGCCGCCGTGGGCGTCCTCGCCAACGGCACCGAGGAGCAGATCGGCATCTGGATCCCCCAGATGTACGGCGACGCCAATGACGTGAAGGTGGCCGCGTTCTGCTCCTCCGAGCCCGACGCCGGCTCGGACGTGGCCTCCCTGCGCACCCGGGCGGTGTACGACGAGGCCAAGGACGAGTGGGTGATCAACGGCACGAAGACCTGGGCGACCAACGGCGGCATCGCCAACGTCCACGTGGTCGTCGCCCAGGTCGACCCGGAGCTCGGCTCCAAGGGCCACGCCTCCTTCATCGTCCCGCCGGGCACGCCGGGCCTCACGCAGGGCCAGAAGTTCAAGAAGCACGGCATCCGCGCCTCGCACACCGCCGAGGTGGTCCTGGACCAGGTCCGCGTCCCGGGCTCCTGCCTGCTCGGCGGCAAGGAGAAGCTGGACGAGCGGCTCGCCCGCGCCCGCGAGCGGGCGAAGGCCTCCTCGGGGGAGCGGGTGAAGAACGCGGCGATGGCCACGTTCGAGGCGTCGCGGCCGGCCGTCGGCGCGATGGCCGTGGGCACCGCACGCGCCGCCTACGAGGTCGCCCTCGACTACGCGATGACCCGCGAGCAGTTCGGGCGGCCGATCATCGACAACCAGGGGGTCGCCTTCCAGCTCGCGGACATGCGCACGGCCGTCGACGCGGCCCGGCTGCTGGTGTGGCGCGCCTCCTGGATGGCCGTCAACGGCAAGCCGTTCACCGCGGCCGAGGGCTCGAT
This sequence comes from Streptomyces sp. NPDC054794, assembly GCF_053611585.1. Lineage (NCBI taxonomy): Bacteria > Bacillati > Actinomycetota > Actinomycetes > Kitasatosporales > Streptomycetaceae > Streptomyces > Streptomyces sp. NPDC054794. The sequence continues at coordinate 53,955 of NZ_JBSHAQ010000046.1, forward strand.
GTCCAAGCTGTTCGCCAGCGAGACCGCGAAGAAGGTCACCGCGCAGGCGATCCAGATCCTGGGCGGCAACGGCTACACGCGGGAGTACCCGGTGGAGCGCATGCACCGCGACTCGGCGATCTACACGATCTTCGAGGGCACCAGCGAGATCCAGCGGCTGGTCATCGCCCGGACCCTGTCCGGGATGCCGATCCGGTAGTGCCGCACGGGGCTGCGCGACCCGGGCCGCGGATGTGCCGCGGCGGGTCGCGCAGTTCCCGGCGCCCCCTCGGGGCAGCGGCGCTCACCGGTGCCGCAGAGGCGTGAGCTGCTCGATGTCGTAACGTCGGCGCAGTTCCTCGATCGCCTCGTGGTCGGGCGGGCCCGAGTTGTTCAGGATCTCCAACAGCTCCTCGAAGTAGCGTTCGTGGTCGGGGGGCGGGGACGCCTGGAAGAACATCTTCGCCGGGGCGTCCGTCGGGTTCGCGAAGGCGTGCGGGCAGCCGGGGGGTACGACGATGACCGTGCCCGGCGTCGCCCGGACCACCCGGTTGCCCGAACTCGACTCCCACTTCTGCCAGTTGTCGGGGGTGCGCACGCGCGGCTCGAAGGCGAGCACGTCCAGCTCGCCGTCCAGCACGTAGAACAACTCCTCGCTGCGCGTGTGCACATGGGCGCCGACGTCGAAGCCCGGCGGGACCTCCACCTCGAAGGTGGAGGCCATCCGCGAGTGCGTGCCGGTCACCTTGAACGTCACGCGCTGGGCGGGCGTGTGCACGATGCGGCCGTGTCCCGGCGGCACGAGCAGTCCTTCGCCCCGTGCCACCTCGTCGGGCGGTGCTTCCGCCTGGGCCGGCGCCACTCCTTGGGCCGCGGGGCCTTCGGGTACCGCCAGCCCTTCCGTCGTAGTCATGAGCCGCTCACCATGTCACGGGCAGGGCCTCAGGCCCGCGGATCAACGCGCCCTTTCTGAAGGGCACCTGGTCGGGAGGAACGGACAGCCTCAGGTCGGGCAGCCGGTCCAGCAGCGTGTCGACCAACAGCTCCGACTCCAGCCGGGCGAGCTGGGCGCCCGGGCAGTAGTGCGGGCCGAAGCCGAACGCGACATGCGGATTCGGACTGCGGGCGAAGTCGATCATCTCCGGGTCCACGAAGACGTCCGGGTCGCGGTTGGCGGCCAGGTAGGAGACGTAGACCGGTTCACCCGCACGAATCCGTACGCCCCTGATCTCCACGTCCTCCATGGCGATCCGGGACAGCCCCACCGCGCTGCGGTGCGGGATGTAGCGCAGCAGCTCGTCGACGCCCCGGGATCTGATCTCCGGTTCGGCGCGCAGCCGTTGGGCGAGGTCGGGGCGGATCAGCAGCAGGTAGAACAGCTGCCCGCTGTTGTTGGTGACCGACTCGCCGCCGATCTGGAGGAGGACGGCCAGTCCGACCGCCTCCTGGGGCGTCACCTCGCCCCGGCCCACGGCGGCGCCGAGCAGCGAGGCGACGTCCTCGGCCGTACTTCCCTCACGCCGGCCGATGAGGTCGGCGAAGTACGCGGTCATCTCGTTCCTGGCCTTCTCGCTGAGCTTCTTGCCGTGCGAGGAGGACAGGATCAGCTGCGTCCAGGAGTGCATGGCGTGCCGGTCGTCGGCCGGCACGCCCATCAGCTCGCAGATGACCGCGATGGGAAAGGGGCTGAGGACCGCCCCGGTGAGATCGGCGGGCGGACCGTCCTGGACGAGCTCGTCGACCAGCTCGTCGAGCATGGCGCGGGCCTTGTCCCGGACCCGCTCGACGCCCTTCGCGGTGAACGCGGGGGCGACCGCCCGGCGCAGCCGGGTGTGGTCCGGTGGATCCAGGAAGCCGACCGCACCACGGGTGGGGATGAAGTGCGGTGCCAGCCGGGTGACCGGATGGTCCATGACCGCCTCGCGGCTGAACCGGGCGTCGTTGGCCACCATCCGTACGTCGTCGTACCGGGTGAGCAGCCAGGCCCAGCCCTCGCCGTTGGGCAGTTGGATGCGGTTGACCGGGCCCTCGCGCATCAGCTCCGTCAGCACCGGGTCGAAGTCGACGCCGGTCAGATCGAGCGCCGGCCACGGCCGGACGGGGGGTGGCGCCCCGGCGAGTGCTTCCTCGGTCATGACGCCTCGTCGTCCGACCGGACCCACCGGCCCACGGTCATCTCGGCGGTGATGCCGGGACCGAACCCGGCGAGCAGTCCGCGCGCCCGGTCCGCCGCGCCACCCTCCTCGAAGAGCCGGCGCAGCGCGTCCAGCACGACGGCGCTCGCGATGTTGCCGTACTCGGTGAGCGTCGACCGGCTGAACCGGAAGGCGTGCGGGTCGACCCGCAGGAACTTGCTGAGGTCGTCGAGTATTCGGGGCCCGCCCGCGTGGATGATGTAGAAGTCCAGGTCGGACGCGTCCCAGCCGTGCGTGCCCGCGAGGTCCTGGAGCGCCGGGGCGAGCGGCTCCATGGTCGTGGGCACCCGCTTGTCCAGCAGGAAGTGGAAGCCCGTCTCCCGGACGTCGTACGCGATCCAGTCCTCCGTCTTGGGGATCAGGTACGAGCCGTTGCGCTCCAGCCGGACGCCGGTGCCGCCCTGCCCGCGCACCACGGCCGCGGCGACGCCGTCGCCGAACAGGCCGTTGGAGAGCAGCGAGCCCACGCCGAGGTCGGTGGGCTGGTAGCACAGCGAGCAGAACTCGCAGGCCACGATGAGTGCGTTGGCCTCCGGGTAGGCCGTGCAGAAGTCGTGCGCCCGGTTGATGGCCGCACCGCCCGCCGCGCAGCCCAGCTGGGCTATGGGCAGCTGCCGGGTGGTGCTCGGGAAGTCCATCTCGTTGATCAGCCACGCGGTCAGCGAGGGCATCATGAAGCCCGTGCACGACACGTAGATGAGGACGTCGATGTCGGAGGTGAGGACTTCGGCGTCGTCGAGGGCCCGCTGGATCACCGCGGGGACACGGGCCTTGGCCTCGGCCTCGTAGACCTTGTTGCGTTGGTCGAAGCCCGGGTGCTTCAGGGTTTCCTCGATGGGCTGCACGATGTGCCGGGTGCGGACTCCCGTGTTCTCGATGAGTCGGAGCGCCAGCGGGAGCTGTGGGTGGTCCGCGTGCCGTTGGCGCGCGAGCTCCAGCGTGTCCTCCATCGTGATCACGTGTTCTGGTACGGACACCGAGGGTCTGCACAAAGTCGCCATGAGCCGTCCCTGCTTTCGCCTCCGGCGGGCCTTCGCCCACCGGCCAGAAGGTGGTCCACCCAGGTTCACCCGACGGGGCGACGATCTCGCGCCGGATTACTCCGAATCGGGGACAAAGGGCATGGAACGGACAAGAGCCAGAGGCGCTCCGACGGAGGACACATGACCCCCACCGCCTGCGAAATTCTGGCGACGACGCCCCGGGAACCGGTCTCGGATCCGCAGGTCAGCCGGGTCGCCCCGGCCATCGCCGCGGACCGGGCCGACCGTGCCGCACTCGCCGCCCTCGCCCTCGCCCTCGAACAGTGCTGGGTGATCACCGCCGACGAGCGTTCCTTCCGGCATCTGGCCGAACGCTCGACCGACGTCCCCGGCCGCCGCCTTCTTCGCCCTGCTCGCCGAGGGCGAGGTGCCGGCGGGGGAGCGGCTGACCGCGTTCGCCGCCGCCTGTGGCCTGGACGAGGAACGCCTGCGTGCCCACCGGCCGCTGCCGGGGTGTCAGGCCTGCCCCGCCCATGTGGCCTGGCTCGCCCGCGACGGCCCACCGGCCGACGTGGTCCTCGCGGGGACCGTCAACTTCGCGGCGTGGGGCGGCTGTTGCGCCCGAATCGTAGAGGGCCTGCGTCGGCCTCGTAGGTCTGGAACAGGTTGCAGTACGTCCCCTACGGCGCCCCGCTGCTGTGAGCGATGCAGGCCACGTCGATCCGGTCGGCCAGCTTCGCCAGCTCGATCGTCAGCGCGGCCACCGTGTCCTCGTCCAGCCCGTCCTGTCCGGCCTCCACCAGGTGCAGCCACCTGCCGCCCACCGTGCGGAGCAGCTTGCTCACGTCGGCCGCGGCCACCTGCAAGGTACCGCTGTCGTCGACGATCAGAGGCAGAGTCACTTCGCGGTTCACAGACGGGATCGTAGCCGCGGAAACGTCACGCACCCTGCCAAACAGTGGTGATGTTGCAGAACTCGCGGATCCCGTGCCCGGACAGCTCACGCCCGTACCCGGACCGCTTGACCCCGCCGAACGGAAACGCCGGATGGGACGCGGTCATCCCGTTCACGTACACGGAACCGGCCTCCAGGTCCCGTACGAAGCGGTCCGTCTCGGCCTCGTCCCGGGTCCACACGTTCGAACTCAGGCCGAACGGCGCGTCGTTGGCGATGAGCACCGCCTCGTCCAGGTCGCCGGCCCGGTACAGCGTGGCGACCGGTCCGAACGCCTCCTCGCGGTGGATCCGCATCTGGCGGGTGATGCCGGCGAGGACGGTCGGCGGGTAGAACCAGCCGGGCCAGGCCGGGCGCTCCCCGCCGCACAGCACGGCCGCGCCGCCGCGCCTCGCGTCGTCGACCAGCTCCTCCAGGTCGGCCCGTCCCTGCTCGCTGGCGAGCGGCCCGACCTGCGTGTTCTCCTGCATCGGGTCGCCGACCTTCAGCGCCTTCATGCCCTCGACGAACCGGTCGGCGAAGGCGTCGTAGACGTCCGTGTGCACGATGAACCGCTTGGCCGCGATGCAGGACTGCCCGTTGTTCTGCACCCGGGCGGTGACCGCGATCTGCGCGGCGCGGTCGAGGTCGGCGGAGGGCATGACGACGTACGGGTCGCTGCCGCCGAGCTCCAGCACCGTCTTCTTGATCATCTCCCCGCAGGTGGCGGCGACGGACCGGCCCGCGGGCTCGCTCCCGGTCAGGGTGGCCGCCCTGACGCGCTCGTCGCGCAGGATGCCGTCGACCGCGCCGGAGCCGATCAGCAGGGTCTGGAAGCAGCCCTCGGTGAAGCCCGCGCGGTGGAAGAGGTCCTCCAGGTAGAGGGCGGTCTGCGGGACGTTGGAGGCGTGCTTGAGCAGGCCGACGTTGCCCGCCATCAGGGCCGGCGCGGCGAAGCGGACCACCTGCCACAGCGGGAAGTTCCAGGGCATCACCGCGAGCACCGGGCCGAGCGGCCGGTAGCGGACCCGGACCCGGGACGCCCCCGAGTCCGACACGTCGGCCTCGGCGGGTTCCTCGTCGGCGAGCAGCGCCTCGGCGTGTTCCGCGTACCAGCGCATGGCCTTCGCGCACTTGGCGGCCTCCGCGCGGGCCTGCGCGATCGGCTTGCCCATCTCGGTGGTCATGATCCGCGCGATGTCCCGCTGGTCCTCGTCCAGCAGATTGGCGGCCTGCACCAGGAGGCGCCCGCGGTCGACGAAACGGCTCAACCGGTACGTGCGGAACGTGGCCTCCGCGAGCTGGAGCCGGCGCTCGATCTCCTCCTCGCCCATGGCCTCGTACGTCTTGAGCGTCTCGCCGTTCGCCGGGTTGATCGTTGCGATGGGCATGACTGACCTCCCTGGGAGCGGGCTTGATTCGACCTTCGCGCGCGACGGTGACGACCGCAACGCGTGCATCGGCTACTCGGCCGAGTGCCGCGCCAGCCGGTCCAGGAAGGCGGCCTGCGCCGTGACGATCACCTCGCGGGCCCGGTCCAGAGCGAACCAGCGCACCCGGTCCAGCTCGGGGAACTCCTGGACCCGGCCCGACCGCGGCGGCCACTCCATCGAGAAGGTGCCCGGCTCGATCGACTCCGGGTCCAGGTCGGCCTCGACGGCCCAGACCGTGACGAGCTTGCCGCCCGTCTGCCGGACCTCGCCGAGCGCCACGGCCTGCCCGTCGGGCGGCGGCAGGCCGAGCTCCTCGCGGAACTCGCGGCGGGCCGCGTCCCAGGCGGCCTCCTCGGGGCCGTACTCGCCCTTGGGCACGGTCCACGCCCCGGCGTCCTTCTTGGCGAAGTAGGGGCCGCCCATGTGGCCGAGCAGCACCTGCGTACCGTCGTCGGTGTGCCGGAACAGCAGCAGGCCGGCGCTCCGTTTCTCCGTCACGGCCGCACCTCCGGGTGTGCGGCCAGCAGCGCCGCGACGGTGTCCGCCTCCTCGGGGCGCTTGTCCTCGCGGTAGCGGACCACGCGGGCGAAGCGCAGGGTGACGCCGGCCGGGTAGCGGGAGGAGCGCTGCAGGCCGTCGTAGGCGATCTCGACGACGAGTTCGGGGCGTACGGTCACCACCCAGCCGTCGTCCTCGACGGCCAGCTCCGTCAGCCGTTCGGTCTGCCAGGTGAGCATCGCGTCGGTCATGCCCTTGAAGGTCTTGCCGAGCATGGCGTAGCCGCCGTCCGCGGTGCGGGCGCCCAGATGGAGGTTGGAGAGCTTGCCGGTGCGGCGGCCGTGGCCCCGTTCGACGGCCAGGACGACCAGGTCGAGGGTGTGCACAGGCTTGACCTTCAGCCAGGAGGCTCCGCGCCGGCCGGCGCTGTAGGGGGCGTCCAGGGCCTTGACCACGACCCCCTCGTGACCGCGTGCGAGGGTCTCGGCGAGGAAGTCCTCGGCCCGTCCGACGTCGTCCGGGCCGGACACCAGGGTCCGGCGCACCCGCATCGGCCCGGGCACCAGCCGGGCCAGCTCCGCGTGCCGCCGCTCGAACGGCAGGTCGAGCAGGTCGTCGCCGTCGACCGCGAGCGCGTCGAAGAACACGGGGGAGACCGGCATCTCCCGGGCGGCCCTCGCCACGTCGACTCGGGAGCCCACCCGGCCCGCCGTCTCCTGGAAGGAGCGGGGCCGCCCGGCCGCGTCGAAGGAGAGCACCTCGCCGTCCAGGATGAACCGCTCACCCGTCAACTCCAGTGCGGCAGCGGTTACTTCGGGCAGCCGGTCGGTGATGTCGTCGAGGGTGCGGGTGTGGATCCGCACCGAGTCGCCGTCCCGGTGGACCTGGACCCGGATGCCGTCCAGCTTCTCCTCCACCGCGCACGCGCCCAGCTTCCCGACCGCCTCGGCCACCGAGGAGGCGGTCTGCGCCAGCATCGGCTGCACCGGCCGGCCGACGGTGAGCCGGAACCGGCCGAGCGCCTCGGGGCCGTCGGCGAGCAGGGCCCGGGCCACGGTCCGCAGCGAACCGGCGAGCATCACCGCCCGCCGTACGTCCGCCGCGTCGGCCCCGGTCGCCCCGGCCAGCCCCTCCACGGCCAGCGCGTCCAGGGCGCCCTGCCGCACCTCACCGGTGATCAGCCCGACCAGGAAGCGCTGCTCGTCCTCGGTGGCCGCGCCCATCAACTCCCCGACCAGCCGCGCCCGCTCGGCCTGCGAGCCCGGCCCGGAGAGCTTGCCGATCGCGGTGAGCCGGGCGTCCGCCTCGCGCACCGTGAGGGAGGGCTCCGCGGCGGGCGGTACCCGCGCGCTCAGCACCTTCCAGCCGATCCCGAGGCGGCCCTGCGGCAGCCGTCCGGCCAGGTACGGGATGACGATCGGCACGTCGTCCGCCTCCGCGTCCCGGAAGAGCTCCGCGAGCAGGGCGGTCTTCCGGGAGCGTGCCGAGGTGGCGGCGACCTCCCGGGACACATGGGCGAGCCGGGTCAGCAGCATGCAGCCATGGTGCACCGCGGGCGCCGCGACTACACCTACTCCCCCAAGTTCTCGGCTTCGCTCGGACAGGGGGGACCCCCATCCGCGTCGAGATCGGCGAACAGCAGCTCCCCGTTGATCGCCGCTCCGGCCCGGTAGCCGCGGCTGGCCGCGTTCACCACCTGCTCCGCGAATCCGCTCGCGTTGCCCGCCGCCCACAGCCCGGGGACGGTCGTCAGGCCGCGCTCGTCGATCACCGGGTAGGTGCCGAAGGGCGTCTCGCGCATCTCGGCGCCCAGGGCGGCCAGGAGGCCGGTACGCGGCACGGCGCGCGGCGCGACGAACAGCACCTCGCGCTCGTGCACGGTGCCGTCCGCGAGCCGGACCCCGGTGAGCCGGTCGTCGGCGCTCACCACCTCGGCCACCGGGCCGGGGACCACGACGACCCCGGCAGCCGCCAGTCGGCGCCGGTCGTCCTCGCCCAGCTCGGTCCCGGCGACCTCGTGCAGGAAGAGGGTCACGTCCTTGGACCACTGGGTCACCATCAGCGCCTGGTGCACGCTCATCGGGGTACTGGCGAGCACGCCGAACGCCCGGTCGCGCACCTCCCAGCCGTGGCAGTACGGGCAGTGCAGCACGTCCCGGCCGAACCGCTCGGCCAGGCCCGTCACCACCGGGAGCTCGTCCTTCAGGCCGGTGGCGACCACCAGCTGCCGCGCCCGCACGGTGCGTCCACCGGCGAGGACGACGTCGAACTCCCCGTCCTTCGACACGTCCACCACCCGGTCCCGGACCAGCTCCACGCCATACCGCGCGATCTCCTCGCGCCCCACGGCGAGGAACTCGGCGGGCGCCATGCCGTCCCGTGACAGATAGCCCTGCATATGGGCGGCCGGCGCGTTGCGCGGCTCGCCCGCGTCGACGACCAGCGTGCGCCGCCGGGCCCGGCCCAGGACGAGCGCGGCGGACAGCCCGGCCGCGCCTCCTCCGACGACGACGACTTCGCAGTGCCCGGTGTTCTCGGTCATGGATGACCACCTCCCCGGCCGACGGTCGCGCGCCCGCCGCCGGATTGACAAACTTGTTTGCCGAAACTGCAATACGGACATGACCACCGACGACGTTCTCGCGGGCGTGGGCCCCCGGCTGCGGCGGATCCGCAAGGAGCGGGAGGTGACCCTCGCGGCGCTGTCCGAGGCGACCGGCATCTCCGTCAGCACCCTGTCCCGACTGGAGTCCGGCCTGCGCAAGCCCAGCCTGGAGCTGCTGCTGCCGATCGCGCAGGCCCATCAGGTGCCGCTGGACGAGCTGGTCGGTGCCCCGCCGGTCGGGGATCCGCGGGTGCGGGCCAAGCCGATCGTGCGGCACGGGCGCACCCACTGGCCGCTCACCCGTCAGCCCGGCGGACTCCAGGCGTTCAAGGTGCTGGAGCCGCAGCGTCAGCAGGAGCCGGAACCGCGGACCCATGAGGGCTACGAGTGGCTGTATGTGCTCTCCGGGCGGCTGCGGGTGGTGCTCGGCGAGCACGACGTGGTGCTCACGGCGGGGGAGGCCGCCGAGTTCGACACCCGGGTGCCGCACTGGTTCGGGTCGACGGGGGAGGGGCCGGTGGAGTTCCTGAGCCTGTTCGGCCCGCAGGGTGAGCGGATGCACGTAAGGGCGCGGCCGTCCGGGTCGTGACACGCGGGCCTGTTCCCTGAATGGCAAGCGACCGCTTAGTATGCCGTTGACCCCGGTCAGACGAAGCAGTCCCGTGGAGGCACCGCATGCAGGCATGGCAAGTGCACGAGAACGGCGAGCCGAGCGAGGTGATGCGGCTCCAGGAGGTGGAGCGGCCCACTCCCGGCGCGGGCCAGGTCCTGCTGAAGGTGCGTGCCGCCAACATCAACTTCCCGGACGTGCTGATGTGTCGCGGCCACTACCAGGTCCGGCCGCCGCTGCCGTTCACGCCGGGCGTGGAGATCTGCGGCGAGACCGAGGACGGGCGCCGGGTGCTCGCCAACCCCGCGCTGCCGCACGGCGGATTCGCCGAGTACGTCGTCGCCGATGCCGCCGCGACGCTGCCCGCGCCCGACTCCCTCGACGACGCGGAGGCCGCCGCCCTGCACATCGGCTACCAGACGGGCTGGTTCGGCCTGCACCGCCGCGCCCGCCTCGAAGCGGGCGAGACCCTGCTCGTGCATGCCGCCGCCGGCGGGGTCGGCAGCGCGGCCGTACAGCTCGGCAAGGCGGCCGGGGCCACGGTCATCGGCGTCGTCGGCGGCGCCGACAAGGCCGCCGTCGCCCGGGAGCTGGGCTGCGACGTGGTGATCGACCGGCGTGCCGAGGACGTCGTGGCCGCCGTGAAGGAGGCCACCGGCGGCCGGGGCGCCGACGTGATCTACGACCCGGTCGGCGGCGAGGCCTACACGCAGTCCACCAAGGTCGTCGCCTTCGAGGGCCGGATCGTGGTCGTGGGCTTCGCCAGCGGCACCATCCCCAGCCCCGGCCTCAACCACGCCCTGGTGAAGAACTACTCGATCCTCGGCCTGCACTGGGGCCTGTACAACACCAAGAACCCTAAGCTGGTCCAGCACTGCCACGAGCAGCTCACCGAGCTGGCCGCCCGGGGCGCGATCAAGCCGCTGGTGAGCGAGCGCGTGCCGCTGGCCGGCGCCGCGGCCGCCGTGCAGCGGGTCGCCGACGGCGTCACCACCGGCCGGGTCGCCGTCCTGCCGTCGCTGGAGAACGGAGCCGCCGCATGACCGACACAGCCGAACTCCAGCGCCGTACGGCCGAGTTGCTGGCCGCGCATCCGCCCGCGACCACCGACCGCCTGGACTTCCTGCGGGCCCGCTTCGACGCGGGGCTCGCCTGGGTGCACTACCCCGAGGGCCTCGGCGGACTCGGCGCCCCACGCTCCCTCCAGGTCGTCGTGGACGCCGCGCTGGAGGCCGCCGGCGCCCCCGACAACGACCCGAGGCGCATCGGCATCGGCCTCGGCATGGCCGCGCCGACGATCCTGCGCTACGGCACCGAGGAGCAGAAGCGGCGCTACCTGCGCCCCCTGTGGACGGGCGAGGAGGTCTGGTGCCAGCTGTTCAGCGAGCCGGGCGCCGGATCCGACCTGGCCGCGCTCGGCACCCGCGCGGTGCGCGAGGGCGAGGAGTGGGTGGTCAACGGGCAGAAGGTGTGGACCTCCAGCGCCCACGTCGCCCGCTGGGCCATTCTCATCGCCCGCACCGACCCGGACGTGCCCAAGCACGCGGGCATCACCTACTTCATCTGCGACATGACCGACCCCGGCGTCGAGGTCCGTCCGCTGCGCCAGATCACCGGCGAGGCCGAGTTCAACGAGGTCTTCCTCACCGACGTCCGCATCCCCGACGCCCGCCGCCTCGGCGAGATCGGCGACGGCTGGCGGGTCGCGCAGACCACGCTGAACAACGAACGCGTCGCCATCGGCGGCATGCGGCTGCCCCGCGAGGGCGGCATGATCGGCCCGGTCGCCAAGACCTGGCGCGAGCGCCCGGAGCTGCGCACCCACGAGCTGCACCAGCGGCTGCTCAGGCTGTGGGTGGAGGCCGAGGTCGCCCGGCTCACCGGCGAACGCCTGCGCCAGCAGCTCACCGTCGGCCAGCCCGGTCCCGAGGGCGCCGGCATGAAGCTCGGCTTCGCCCGCCTCAACCAGGAGATCAGCGGCCTGGAGGTGGAACTCCTGGGCGAGGAGGGGCTCCTGTACGAGGACTGGACGATGAGGCGCCCCGAACTGGTCGACTTCGTCGGCCGCGACGCCGGTTACCGCTACCTGCGCGCCAAGGGCAACAGCATCGAGGGCGGGACCAGCGAGATCCTGCTGAACATCGTCGCCGAGCGCGTCCTCGGCCTGCCCGCCGAGCCGCGCACCGACAAGGACGTCGCGTGGAAGGACCTCGCCCGATGACAACACAGCGCACTCAGCCCGACCTGCTCTACTCGGAGGAGGAAGAGGCGCTGCGCGCCGCCGTCCGCGACCTGCTCACGGACCGCTGCGACGCGGCCGGCGTGATCGCCCGCACCGAGTCGGACGCCCCGCACGACGTGGCGCTGTGGAAGGCGCTCGCCACCGGCATGGGCCTGGCGGGTCTGCTGGTCCCCGAGGAACTCGGCGGCCAGGGTGCCACGCACCGCGAAGTCGCCGTCGTCCTGGAGGAGCTGGGGCGCGCGGTCGCGCCCGTGCCCTATCTGACGAGTGCCGTCCTGGCCACCGAGGCACTGCTCGCCTGCGGGGCCGACGACCTGCTGGCCGAGCTCGCGTCCGGCGCGTCGATCGGCGCGCTCGCCGTCGGGCTGCACACCGCACCCGGCGCCGCGTTCACCACCGTACGGCTCGAAAACGGCACCCTGCACGGGGAGTTGACCGGCATCGCCGACGCCGCCGTCGCCGACCTGCTGCTCGTCCCCGCGGACGACGGCGGGCTGTACGCGGTCACCGCCTCCGCCGTGACCGTCACCCCGCAGGTGGCCCTGGACCTGACCCGGCCGCTGGCCACCGTCACCCTCGACGGCGCCTCCGGCCGGCGTCTCGGCGCCGCCGAGCCCGCCGTGCGCCGGGCCCTGCGCGCCGGGGCCGGACTGCTCGCCTCCGAGCAACTCGGCATCGCCGACGGGGTGTTGACCGAGACCGTCCGCTACCTGAAGGAGCGCAAGCAGTTCAACCGGCCGGTCGGCGGTTTCCAGGCGCTCAAGCACCGGCTCGCCCAGCTGTGGCTGGAGGTCGTCAACCTCCGGGCCGCCGCGCGCGCCGCCGCCGACGCCCTTTCCACCACCCAGGACGCCGACCTCGCGGTCGCCGTCGCCCAGGCCTACGCGGCACCGGTGGCCGTGCACGCCGCCGAGGAGGCGCTGCAGCTGCACGCCGGTATCGGCATGACCTGGGAGCACCCGATCCACCTCTCCCTCAAGCGGGCCAAGGCGGACTCGATCGCCCTCGGCACGGCGGGCGCGCACCGCGCTGCCCTGGCCGAACTGGTCGACCTCCAGGCCCCCTGACAGCCGCCCGCGACAGCCCGCGGCAGCCCGCGAGAAGCCCGTCCCACCTGGGGCGGGCTTCCTCGTGCGCACTGCTCCGACGAAGTGAACACAGGGCGGCGGTCCGGCCAACTCACCGCACGACAGGGCCTGTTGGGCCCGGATCGCACGCATACTCCCTTCGGTCCCGTACGGCCCTACAAGGGAGGCAGAGCATGGTCCTCACCACCCGTCGCAGAGCCCTCACCACCCTCGGCGCCGCCCTCGCGGGCGCGGTCGCGCTGCCCGCCGGCCCGGCGTGGGCGGGCGGCGGTCACCGCGGCCCGCGCCCGCTGTGGCGCGCCCACGCCCACAACGACTACGAGCACCCGCGCCCCCTGTTCGACGCCCTCGACCACCGCTTCGGCAGCGTCGAGGCCGACATCTTCCTCGTCGGCGACCAACTCCTGGTCGCCCACGACGCCTCCGAGCTCGACCCGACCCGCACCCTCGAATCCCTCTACCTCGACCCCCTCGCCGCCCGCGTGAAGGACAACCACGGTTCGGTGTACCGAGGTCGGCACAGGTCCCTGCAGCTGCTCGTCGACATCAAGACGGAGGGGTCGTCGACCTACCTCGAACTCGACCGTCACCTCCTGCGCTACAAACACCTGTTCACGACCTACGCGCACGGCCGGGTGCACCCCGGTCCGGTCACCGCCGTCATCTCCGGAGACCGGGCCGCCCGGATCCCCATGGAGGCCCAGAAGGTGCGCCGCGCCTTCTACGACGGCCGGCTCTCCGACCTCGGCAGCACGGCCCGCGCCTCCTTCATCCCGCTGATCTCCGACAACTGGACGCTGAACTTCACCTGGCTCGGCGACGGACCGTTCCCGGACGCCGAGCGGCAGAAGCTGCGCGGCATCATCGGCGCCGCGCACGCGCGCGGGCAGCGCGTCCGGTTCTGGGCCACCCCGGACCTGGCGGGCCCGGCACGGGACGCGCTGTGGACGGAACTGCTCGCCGCCGACGTCGACTACTTCAACACCGACGACCTGGCCGGCCTGGAGGCGTTCCTGGAAGCTCACCCCTCGGCCTGAGAGCGCACGTTCGGTAGACACCACACGATCGGAGGACACGTCAGCCGCCCGGACCAACCCTCCGCTACGCCACACTTGCGGCCGAACGCCCGCGAAAGGGGCGTGGCGGAGGAGGTTCGCGATGGCCGTTTCCATCTCTGTGGTGCTGTTGCTCCTGATCATTGCGGTGATCTTCATGCGCAACGGCGCGTTGAAGATCTCCCACGCCCTGGTGTGCATGCTGCTCGGCTTCTACATCGCCAGCACCAACATGGCGCCCACCATCCAGAGCGGACTCACCGCGACCGCGGACCTGGTGAGCAGCCTGCGCCCCTGAGTCACGGCGCCGAGAAGACCCCGATGCCGGTGGGCACCGGGCGCTCGGCGCCGTCGCTGGGATGGTTGCGCACGGAGACGGCACTCGCGCCCGGCTCCCGGGCGACCAGCGTCGACGAGCCGCCGCCGTCCAGGCTGAACGCGTCGACCGACCCCAACGCCCGCATCTGGGCGGCCACTTCGGCGATCGACAGGCCGCTGCGGTAGGCGGGCGCCCCGTCCAGCGCCAGTAGCACCAGCCGCCGCCCGTTGCCGGCGATGCCCACGGCGGTGCGCACGGCCGACGTGGTCGAGTCGAGACCGGCCGACGGCTGCCCGCCGCGCAGCACCGGGTAGCCGCCCAGGGCGAAGCGGTACGGGATCCTGGACCGCGCCGCCCACAGCCGCTGACGCACCGTCACCCGCTCGCCCGCGGACAGCTTCCGCAGCTGCTGGGCGCCCGCCTCCCGGCCCACCAGGACCGTGGTGCCCGCGGCGATGGGACCGCTGCCCGGGGTGTTCGAGGCCGACACGACCCGGCCGCGGCGGACCGTCACCTCGTAGGTGTCCGTGCTGCACGGGGCCGCCCGGACGGTGTCGGTGCCGCACGTCGCGCGCACCCGGGAGACGCTGCCCCACTTCGGGGTGAACGCGCCGACGGAGTTCTCCGGCAGCGCGTACTGGTTGAGCCCGCCGAGCGGCAGCCGCCCCTCGGGCGTGAGCACGGAGCCGACGAGCGAGAGCCGGTCCAGCCGGGCCCGCCGGTCGACACCCACACCGAAGACCTCCCGGGTGTTCGTGCCGGGCGGCAGCGCGGGACCGAACCGCTGGCCGTTCGGCACCGCGGCCTTGAGCGGCCGCCCGTGCGCGATCAGCGGTCCCACCGTCGCGCCCGTCGCCTCGATGCCCGGGTGCTGCACCTCGTTGATGTTGAAGAAGTCGCCGTTGACACCCGCGACCGCCCCCGCCGACTGCGCGAGCCGGGACACGGGGGCGCGGTCGGCCACCACTCCCGGGTAGAGCAGGTCCAGGTGCACGTACGGATTGCGCAGGTCCACCCGCAGCACATGGGCGTGCGTCACGCCCCGGGTCGCCGTGATGTCGAACTGTTCGTAGGTGACACCCGGCGCGATCTCGGTGACGGCCTCGACGGCGCCGGCCGGTGCCGCCCCCGTCAGGGCCGCACCGGTCAGCACGCCGAACGCCGTGAGGACCGTCAGTACCGTTCTGCCCGCCGCTAACCGCTTCAGACGACGCGTCACTGCTTCCCCCTGAGGTCTCGTCAACTGTTCCAGGGCTCAGGGGAAGTGCACCAGATCGCGGTTTCCGCCGCGGTGGCTAAAGGTCTACGACACGAGAACGGGTGAGAAAACGCACCCCCTCAGGTGCTTCCAGCGAGAATCCGCTGCCCCGGCCTGGAACCACGTCCACGATGAGGCGCGTGTGGCTCCAGACCTCGTACTGGCTGCGCGACATCCAGAACGTGACCGGTTCGTCGACGCCCTCGACCTCCAGTTCGGCCAGCAGCACGTCCGAGCCGCCGGTGCGGAACTCGCCGTCCGGGTAGCACATGGGCGCGCTGCCGTCGCAGCAGCCGCCGGACTGATGGAACATCAGCGGGCCGTGCGAGGCGCGCAGTCGGCGCAGCAGATCCGCGGCCTGCGGGGTGAGTTCGACGCGTGGTGCTTCCTGGTTCTCCAGGTTCATGGTCACCGTCCTGGGCGAGGCGTCGGGTGCCCACCAGTCTCATGACTCGTCAAGGTCCCGTCCAGCCCGCGTGGTCGGCCTGCGCGTACGGCGTGAACCGGGCGGGCGTGTGGTCGACGGGGAGGTCGGGACGCCAGGCGGTCAGGGCCTGCGCGCTGCACACGAACAAGCCGGGCGGCAGCCGGTCCAGGGCGAACCAGCGCCAGTCGCCGACGCGCTCGCCCGGCTGGTCGGCCGGTTCGCCCCGCCAGTCGGCGACCAGTGCGGCCACGGTCATCCGGACCACGCCGCCGACGTCGTCGAGGAGCGTGCCCAGCAGCTGTACATCGGCCGGGCGGGCGTCGAGGCCGGTCTCCTCGCGCAGTTCGCGGACCACCGTCCCGACGAGCGACTCGCCGGGCTCCACCGTGCCGCCGGGCAGTTCCCAGGTGCCCCGGCGGTGCCGGCCCAGGAGCAGGCCGCGCGGCCCGTGCAGGATGGCGCCGACGCCCAACGCGGCGTGTGCGACGGGCGGCAGGTCGGTGCGGGGGCGGGAGGAGACGCGGGCCGGCCGGCGCACCCGGAAGAGCCGGTAGGACGCGTGATTTCCGTCCTCGGGCGCGTCCAGGACGTCCACGCCCTCGACGCACAGCCCGTGGTCGGCGAGCAGTTCCGCCCAGAGTTCGGGGGTGAGCACCCACATCCGTACCGTGGTCGTTCCGCCGTCGGCCAGCACCAGCTTCTCCGGCCGGGAGACCACCTCGCACGAGGGGCCGTCCCCCTGGGAGTTGGTGTGCAGCACCGTGAAGCACAGCGTTCCGCCAGGCGCCAGGGACGCCGCCAGCGCGGGCAGCAGCCGACGGGGATCGAGGTACGGCACGGAGTTCACGGAGTAGACGACGTCGTACGGTTCGGCCGTGCGCAGATGGGCGACCGCGTCGCCGAGCACGAGCCGGAGTCCGGGCGTGGCGCCGTACCGCGCGCGGGCGCGTTCGTACTGCCCCGGCGACGCGTCGACCGCGTCCACCGACACCTCGTGCGTACGCGCCAGATGGGCCGCGTGCCACGCCGTGCCGCAGCCGAGGTCCAGCACCCGTCGGCCCGTCAGGTCGCCGAGCACCTCGGCACCGGGCCCGGTGCCGCCGGGGCCCCACGCGAACCGATCCGCGTCCGGCGGGACGGTGCCGCGCCGCAGGTGGTGGGCGCCGTACGCCTGCCAGGCACCGGCGTTGACGGCCTCAGCGTCACCGAGCCCGCCGTCAGCCATGACCGACCACGTCGACCATGCGCGCGTCGGGGTCCGGGACGAAGAACTCCGGGCTCGTTGGCAGGCTGCTCGACCGGGCGTCGGGCAGCACACGGCGAACGGACATCTCGCGGCTCCGCTGGTCGGGTCGGACGCGGTGAGGCGAACGGACGGGCCAGCCTAGCTCGTTCTGTCCGTGGGGTGCGCTGACAGGCTCGTTGCTGTGCGCTCAGGGAATCGGGCCGCCGGTCCGCCCGCCCTGGCGGGCGACGCGGAGGTGCGGCCGGACTGGGCCCAGGCCGCCGGACGCATGCATGACGAGGCCACCGACGACTGGAACGACCAGGTGGCCGTCGACCGCCTCGTGGGCAAGGGCGGGCGTCTGCCGCGCGGCCGGGGACGCCTGGACGGTTGCGCCGGGTGACGGTGGGCGATCGCACCCTCGAAGCCACGACGGCACCGGGTTCGCCGTGCGGCTCGACGGCGCGGCGGGGCCGCTGCGCGCCGGGCGGCTGCTGGGCGCCACCGGGCGGCAGAACGACCCCGCCGAGCCGGGGCTCGGGTCGGTGGGGCTCGACCCGGCGGTCGACTCCGTGCCCATGGGCGGACAGTTGCGGGCGGCGGGCGGCCCGTGGGCGGTTGGCGACATCACCGGCCACGGCGCCTTCACCCACGTGTCCATGCACCAGGCGCGGATCGCCGTGCGGGACGTCCTCGGCAGCCCCGGCCCCGACACCGACCACCGGGCGCTGCCGCGCGTCACCGTCACCGTCCCCGAGATCGCCGCGCCGTGGGCCTCACTGAGCGGCAGGCCCGGGAACGCGCTCTGCGGCGCCGCCCGGCGGGTCACCGCACCGGGTGCTTGCTGAGGATCGAGACCCGGTTGAACGCGTTGATCGTGACCGCCACCCAGATCACCGCGGATATCTGGTCGTCGGTGAGCACCCCGCGCGCGGCGGCGTACGCGGATTCCTGCAGATCCCCGTCGGACGGCTCGGTGGTGGCCTCGGCCAGGCCGAGGGCGGCGCGCTCCACGGCGGTGAACACCTCGGTGTCCCGCCAAGCGGCCAGCACGCCCAGCCGCTGTGCGGTCTCGCCGCCGCGCACGGCCGCCCTGGTGTGGACGTCCAGGCAGTAGGCACAGCCGTTGATCTGCGACACGCGCAGGTTGATCAGCTCCACGACGGTCCGGTCCAGGTCCGCCTCGGCCGCGGTCGTGCGGACCGCCTCGGAGGTCTGCACCAGCGCGTGGTACGGCTTGGGGCTCTGCTTGTCGATGTAGATCCGCCGGTCCGCCGACCCGGGGCTGGTGCTGTTGCTCAACCTGGACTCCTCCGGAATAATTGTTGAAGATAAAACTATCAGGTCGGATGCTGGAGGCGGTCCCCGATGAGCAAGGTCGAGATACTCACCCCGCGTGACGTCCCCCTGGGCGGCCCCCGGGCGATGACCGTGCGGCGCACCCTGCCGCAGCGTGAGCGGTCGCTGATCGGTGCCTGGTGTTTCGCCGACCATTACGGTCCCGACGACGTCACCCGCACCGGCGGCATGGACGTGGCCCCGCACCCGCACACCGGTCTGCAGACGGTGAGCTGGCTGTTCAGCGGCGAGATCGAACATCGTGACAGCCTCGGCAGCCACGCGCTCGTACGGCCCGGCGAGCTCAACCTCATGACGGGCGGCCACGGCATCGCCCACTCGGAGGTCTCCACCCCGCGCACCGGCGTTCTGCACGGGGTGCAGCTGTGGGTGGCACTGCCGGGGGAGCACCGCGACACGGGCCGGGACTTCCAGCACCACGCGCCCGAGCCGGTGCGCGTCGACGGCGCGGTGGTCAGGGTCTTCCTGGGCTCCCTCGCCGGAGCCGTCTCGCCGGTGCGCACCTTCACGCCTCTCCTCGGTGCAGAGATCGTCCTCGAACCGTACGCGGCGATCACCGTCGCCGTGAACCCTGATTTCGAGCACGGCCTCCTCGTCGACCAGGGGGACGTCCGGGTGGAGGACACCCCGGTCCGTCGGGCGGAGTTGGGTTACGTCCACCCCGGAGCCGACACCCTGACCCTCGTCAACGACTCGGACGTCACGGCCCGCGCGGTGCTGCTCGGCGGCCCTCCGTTCCAGGAGGAGATCGTCATGTGGTGGAACTTCGTCGGCCGCACCCACGAGGACATCGTCCAGGCCCGCAAGGACTGGATGGAGGGCACCACCCGCTTCGGCGAGGTGCGGGAATACGGCGGTGACCCGCTGCCCGCCCCGGAGCTGCCGTCGATCGCGCTGAAGCCGCGGCGGAGGGCGGGCTGACCCGTGCGTGCGGCTGACCTGCGTGGGCGGGCCGGGCTGACCCGCGGCGGTCGGGGGCGTGAATTCGGCTCACGACCCTTGTCCGTCCTGCGTGCGCGGCATAAGTTACCGAGCGGTAGCCCTGGAGGTCCGCACAATGTGTCCAGAGGGGCACTGCCGATCCATGCCCAGACCCAGGGAGCCGTCATGCCCGCACTGGAACGCCACGACAACGTCTTCGTACTCGACCTCGGGGACGGTGAGAACCGCTTCCATCCCGACTGGATCGCCTCCGTCGACGCCGCCCTCGACGAGGTGGAGAAGGCGGACGGCCCCCGCGCCCTGGTGACCGCCGCGACCGGCAAGTTCTACTCCAACGGCCTCGACCTGGACTGGCTGGGCGCCCACGCCGACCAGCACGAGGACTACGTGTCCTCCGTGCAAGGGCTCTTCGCGCGCCTGCTGGCCCTGCCGATGATCACCGTGGCCGCGCTGCAGGGGCACACCTTCGCCGCCGGAGCCATGCTCTCCCTGGCCCACGACTTCCGTGTGATGCGGGGCGACCGCGGCTTCTGGTGTCTGCCCGAGGCCGACATCAACATCCCCTTCACGCCGGGCATGTCCGCCCTCATCCAGGCCCGTCTGGCCCCGCAGGTCGCCCACGAGGCGATGGTCACCGCCCGCCGCTACGGCGGCGTCGACGCGGCGGCCGTCGGCATCGTCGACCGCGCCGTCGACGAGGACGCGGTCCGCACGACCGCCGTGGAGATCGCCGAGGCCCTGGTGGGCAAGGCCGGCGACACTGTCGGCACCATCAAGTCCCGCATGTACGGCCCCGTGTTCGCCGCCCTGCGCGACAACGCCGCCCCTCTGGGCTGACGCCGGCACCGCCCCGGACCCTGCATCGCGGCAGCCGTGACTCCGCTGGAGCCGGTGCGGTTCGCGGTGCTGGGGCCGGTGCGGGCCTGGCGGGGGCGGACGGAGCTGGATCTCGGGGGCCTCAGGAGCGCGCGTTCCTGGTCCTGTTGCTGGTCCGGGCGGGTCAACCGGTCGCCGTGAGCGAGATCGTCGACGTGCTGTGGGGCACCTGCCCCCCCGCGCAGTGCCGTCAACGTGGTCCGTCGGCACGTCGGTTCGCTGCGCCGGCTGCTGGAGCCCGGACTGTCGGCCCGAGCGGCGGGCAACTGGCTGCTCCGTGAGGCGGGCGGATACCGGCTGTCGGCCGACAGCGCGTCCCCTCGACCGGTGCGAGCCTCGCCTGGAGCGGGCCCTGGAGCTGTTCACCGGCCTCGGTGACGACCTCGGCCGGGCCAACACCCACCACAGCCTCGGCTGGGTGTCCGAGCAGCGGGGCGACCTCACCGGCGCCCTGCGGCACAACCAGCTCGCCCTCGACCTGTTCCGCGCCACCGGCCACCGGGCGCCGCGGGCCGGCGTGCTCAACTCCGTCGGCTGGTACCACGCGCTGCGCGGGGAGTACCGGCAGGCACTGAACCACTGCTTCGACGCCCTGGCCATGCTCCAGGAACTGGGCGACCGCTACGGCCAGGCCACCACCTGGGACAGCATCGCCTACGCCTACCACCACCTCGGCCGCCATCCGCACGCCCTGCTCGGCTACCGCAACGCGCTCACCCTGCTGCGCGAGCACGGCGTGCCCTACCTGGAGGCCGTCACCCTCGTCCGCATCGGCGACACCCTCTTCGCCGCCGGCGACCACGAGGCCGCCCGCGCCTCCTGGCGGGAGGCGCTCGCCTGCTCACCCCGCTCGGCCATCCCGACGCCGACCGGGTCGGGGCCCGGCTGCGGGGGCAGGGCGAACACCTCTGCCCCTGGCCCTCGCCGTCGTCGCCGCCCGGGCCGTCGCCCACGCGGACTTCCCCTCGCGGCCATCGCCACCGAACTCCGCCACCACGCCGACACCCTCGACGCCTTCGTCTCCGCCGCGGGCTGCGCCGACCCCCGGGTCGCCTTCACCGGCTCCTACCGGCGGCTGTCGCCGCGGGCCGCCGATCTGTTCCGGCTGCTGCCCGGGCACCCCGGCCCCGACCGCACGGTGGCGGGGGCCGCGGCCCTCGCCGGCCTGCCACCGGACGAAGTCGGTCCGGCGCTGCGGGAACTCGCCGACGCCCACCTCGTCACCGAGCACCCGCCGGGCCACTACGCGCTGCACGACCTGCTGCGCGTCCTCGCCGCCGAACTCACCGCGCTCCACGAGGCGGCCCCGTAGTCCGGTGTGATGAGCCGCGCTCACTCATCCGTCACTCTTTTTGCACATGCCCCGACCTACGGTCCGATCAAGCAAGACCACGATCTGTCCCGGAGGCGGCGGAAAATGTCCATCAGCAGCACGATCGAGGCCTGCGTCGGCGAGGTCGGCGCTCCGCACGCACCCCAACACCGGGACGAGGCGCGCCGGATGCCCAGGGGCGTCGACATCGTGATCGACGACACCGCGCCCGCGCGACTTCCCTGGGAGAAGCGGCCGTACCCGAAGACGGTCATACCGGCGGCCGTCCGGCGGCCGGACCGGCTGGTCGCCCGCGACAGCGGCGAGTACCTCTTCGTCGGCCTGCGCGGGGGCGGCGGCGCACCGTCCGCCGCACAGCCCGCCGAGGTCCGTCTCGCCCCGGGTGACATCTGCTTCTACGACGTGTGCCGCCCCGCGCTGCTGGACTTCCCCGAGCGGGTCCGCCGCAAGGTGTTCCTCGTCCCGCGCGAGCTGCTCGGCCTGTCGGCGCCCGACGTGGAGCGCCTCTCGCGGGCCCCGGTCCCGGGGGCGTCCCGGCTCGGCACCCTGCTGGCGCCGTTCCTGTCCGACCTCGCCGACACCGCCTCGGCGGCCCGGCCCCAGGTCGGTGAGATGCTCGCCTGGAACGCGGTGAACCTCCTGGCCGCACTCGCCACGGAGCAACTGGGCGCGGCCGGAGCGGGACAGGACGACACCCCGTCGTCGCCGCTGGTGCCCAGGATCCAGAAGTTCATCGAACTGCACCTGACCGACCCGGAGTTGACTCCCGAGGTCATCGCCCGCGCGCACTACATCTCCCTGCGCTATCTGCACAAGCTGTTCAAGGACGAACGCACGACGGTCGCCCGGTGGATCCAGCGACGGCGCCTGGAGGAGTGCCGCCGCGACCTGGGCTCGCACGCCCGCGACAACACGACCATCGCGGCCGTGGCCACCCGCTGGGGCTTCACCAGCGCCACGCACTTCAGCCGAGTCTTCAGGACCGCCTACGGAATGTCCCCGCGCGAGTGGCGGGAGAGCGCCCGCCCTCGCCCCGAGTAACGCCGTACATGTCGAAGTCCCCCTCGGCGAGGGGGACTTCGACATGTGTGCGAACCCTTGTGAGCCGTTTCGGACCCGCAGGACCGCGGGCGCATCCACGTGGCCTCGGCACCGGAGAGGCGGTGGACGGTCACGCAGGTCACCGCGAGCAGCAGCAGGGCCAGGGACAGTACCGCCACGAGGTGCCCGTGGAGCAGGAGTTGGGCCCCCGCCAGCGCCCCGAGGAACATGGCCAGGACGGACAGGATCCGGCGGCCGGGCCGCGGTGCGGCGCCTCCGGCCGGGGTGGAGTCCGCGGCCAGTCCCGTCAGGGTCAGCGTCAGCACGGTCGTGGTGAGATCCGGGACGCCGAGCCGCCGGGCGACCGCGTTCTGCAGGCCCATGGCCAGCCCGAGGAGCACGATCAGCGTGTACTGCACGCCGGTGCCGACCCGGCCGTCGGCCACCGCGGCGACCACCACCGTGACGGTGACCAGAGCCGTCTGCAGGGCGCTCGCCGTCCGCAGCAGATGCCCGCGGTGCGCCGCGTGCCGGGTGCCGAGCCGGCCGCCCGCCGGCGCCCCGAGCAGGAACGCCGCGAGCGAGACGACGGAGGCGAGCGCCGACAGGCCGTCGGCCCCGGCCAGCGCGAAGCCGAGGAAGACCACGTTGCCGGTCATGTTGGCGACGAAGACGTGCCCGAGCGCCAGATGACTCACCACGTCCACCAGACCGGTGACCAGCGTCAGGGCCAGCATGAGGGGCGGCAGCGGACCATGGCGCTCCTCCCCGGCCGGCACCAGCGTGCGCAGCGCGTCAGTCAGCAACCCGCGCATGGCGCTCCTTCACGGGTGACGTGGCCGGGCGGTGCAGCACCAGACGGGTGAGCAGCCCGCTCCCCGGGCCGATCGCGATCACGGCGAGAGCCGTCCACACCGGCCAGGGAGTGAGCCCCAGCGCGTGGTCCAGGGACCAGCGGCCGGGTCCGGTGAGGGCCAGCGCCGCGGAGATCACGACGAGGACCAGCGGATACTCGTAGCCGTCGTTCTGCACCCACAGCCCCTTGGGCCGTTTCACCGTGCCCGCGACCGTCATCACGCCCATCGCCGCCATCGCCGCGAGGGGTGTGAGCAGCCCGGCGGACAGGAACAGGCCGGCCCCGATCTGACTGCCGCCCGCGACCAGCGCGGTCAGTGTGCCGCCGCGGAATCCGTCGCGGCGGAACTCCTCGGTCCCGCCCGCCAAGCCGTTGCCTCCGAGGAGGTGACTCACCTTCTGCACCCCGTGCCCGGCGATGAGCAGCCCCACCACCAGCCGGAGGAGCAGCAGTCCAGTGTCCATCGTGTTTCCGCCCGCTCCTGCCCGTTCGGTCTTCTCTGTCGGCCCGGCGCGGGATCAGCCGGCGGGGTGGGCGCCGATGAACGCCTGCGCGTAGACGATGCCGAGGCCGTAGGCGCCGGCGTGCTCCTTCACGACACCCGTGGTGGCCTCGTACGTCTCCGTACGCGCCCAGTCCCGCTGCAGCTCCAGCAGCACCTGCACCCAGGTCACCGGAATCGCGCCGGCCTGGATCAGGCGCTGCACGGCGTGCTCGTGGGCCTGCGGGCTGACACCGCCGGACGCGTCGGTGACGACGTACACCTCGTAGCCCTGGGCGAGCGCGGACAGCGTGGGCAGGACGACGCAGACCTCGGTCCACAGGCCGGCGATGACCAGCTTCTTGCGGCCGGTCGCCTTCACCGCCTCGACGAAGGGGACGTCCTCCCAGGCGTTCATGGTGGTGCGGTCGATGCTCTTGCGCTCCGGGAAGACGTCCGCCTGCTCGGCCGACCAGCCGCCGACCACCCGTACCCACTGCCCCTTCGGGGTGCGGGCGGCCTGCTCGCGCAGCATCGCCAGGCCCTGCCGCAGGGTGGGCACACCGTCCCAGCGCAGTTCGAGTACGTAGTTGAGGCCGCCCCGGATCACGTGCAGGTGGGCGTCGTTGAGGCCGGGTACCACCCGTCGGCCGAGCGCGTCGACCACCTCCGTGGCCGGGCCGACGAGCGCGGCCACGTCCTTGTCGTCGCCGACCGCCGTGATGACCCCGCCGCGGACGGCGAGAGCGCCGGCCTGCGGGCGCCGCGGGTCCTGGGTGTGGATCCGCGCATTGCGCACGACGAGTCGGCGGCGTTGTCCGTGGCCCGGGGAACCAGCCCGCCGACGGGCATTGCTGACACGTTTCTGAACCCCTCCCGAATCGAGTGAATCGAGGCCGGGGGAATGCGCCGGGGTCGTTTCGTCATGAACGTAGGCCAGGGCGAAGGGGAGTTCTGTTCCGTCAGCGCACTCCGTTCTTCCCCGCAGCGCACTCGAATTCGGTGCACCGTCGGAACATCGACAGTGCACTCATGGACAGTTCGGGCCCGCCGGACGGATTTAGCGTGGCCGACGCACGACAACGCACCTACCAGCAACAGCAGGAGACGCACATGTCCGACGCCGTCGAGCCGGTCACGCCGGTTCTGGAACCCGCGGCCGCCGCCTTCGCGGAGGCGACCGCCAATCCGCCCTACCTGTTCGACCTGGCCCCGGCGGAAGGGCGCAAGGCCGTCGACGAGGTGCAGTCCGGCGACATCGAGAAGCCGGCCGTCGACGAGGAGTGGATCACCGTGTCCGGCGGCCCGACCGGCAGCGCCCGTGCCCGGATCGTCAAGCCCGTCGGCGCCACCGGCACCCTGCCGGTGATCTTCTACATCCACGGTGCGGGCTGGGTGTTCGGCAACGCCCACACCCACGACCGGCTGGTGCGCGAACTCGCGGTGGGCGCGAACGCCGCCGTCGTCTTCCCCGAGTACGACCTGTCTCCCGAGGCCCGCTACCCGGTCGCCGTCGAGCAGAACTACGCGGTCGCCCGCTG
The DNA here is from genome assembly GCF_053611585.1 of Streptomyces sp. NPDC054794. Classification (NCBI taxonomy): domain Bacteria; kingdom Bacillati; phylum Actinomycetota; class Actinomycetes; order Kitasatosporales; family Streptomycetaceae; genus Streptomyces; species Streptomyces sp. NPDC054794. Next base: position 79,235 of record NZ_JBSHAQ010000046.1, read on the forward strand.
GGTCGTCGAGCAGGGCGCGACCAAGGGCCTGGACGGCAGCCGGCTGGCCGTGGCGGGTGACTCGGTGGGCGGCAACATGGCCGCCGCGCTGACCCTGATGGCGAAGGAGCGCGGGGACGTCCCCCTCGTCCAACAGGTGCTGTTCTACCCGGTCACCGACGCCTCCTTCGACACCGGCTCCTACCACCGGTTCGCCGAGGGCTACTTCCTGCGCCGCGACGGCATGCAGTGGTTCTGGGACCAGTACACGACGGACGAGGCCGAGCGCGCCCGGATCACCGCCTCCCCGCTGCGCGCCACCACCGAGCAGCTCACCGGCCTGCCCCCGGCCCTGGTCATCACGGGTGAGGCGGACGTGCTGCGCGACGAGGGCGAGGCGTACGCGAACAAGCTCCGCGAGGCGGGCGTCGCGGTCACCGCCGTGCGCTACCAGGGCATCATCCACGACTTCGTGATGCTCAACGCGCTGCGTGAGACGCACGCCGCCGAGGCCGCCATCGCCCAGGCCGTCGCCACCCTGCGCGCCGCCCTGCACACCGCCTGAGACCGAGGAGACAACGCGAGATGACCACTTCCGTACCCACCGTCGTCCTCGTCCACGGCGCCTTCGCCGACGCGACCAGCTGGTCCGGCGTGATCGCCGAACTGCAGGCCCACGGCATCCCCGTCATAGCCCCGCCCAACCCGCTGCGCGGCCTCGCCGCCGACGCCGCGTACGTCGCCTCCGTGGCCGCCCAGATCGACGGCCCCGTCGTGCTGGTCGGCCACTCCTACGGCGGCGCGCTGATCACCGTCGCCGGCACCACGGAGAACGTCGTCGGGCTGGTCTACGTGGCCGCCTACGTCCTCGAAGAGGGCGAGAGCCTCGGTGAGCTGCAGGGCCGCTTCCCCGACTCGCCGCTGGTCAGCAACCTGAAGCAGTGGACGTACCCCGTCGCGGGCGCCGACCCCGCCGTCGAGGTCACCATCGCCCAGGACGCCTTCCCGTCGGTCTTCGCCGCCGACGTGTCCGAGGACGTCACGAAGGTCCTGGCCGTCGCGCAGCGCCCGCTGGCCGCCGCGGCCTTCGAGGAGAAGGCCGCCGCGGCCGCCTGGAGGACCAAGCCGTCCTGGGCCCTGGTGGCCGACGCCGACCACGCGATCAACCCCGAGGTGCAGCGCTTCGCCGCCGAGCGGGCCGGGGCGACCGTCGTGGAGATCGAGGGCGCCTCGCACGCGGTCGCCGTCTCCCGGCCGCAGGAGGTCGCCGGCCTGATCCGCGACGCGGTCGGCGCGACGAGCTGACCGGACGGCGCGGCCGACCGCGCGGGCGCGGGCCCGGTGGAAAGCGGGCGCGCGGCGGCCGCGCGCCCGGGCCCCGCGCGCCCAGTCAGTAGAGTATAAAAAAAAGAAGCAGCC